>VBEF01000028.1 GCA_005881275.1 Chloroflexota bacterium | reverse complement strand
GCGCACCAGCTTCCGATGATGGACGGCTCCGACGTCGACGACGGCATCGACGGTGCCTGGATCGTGATCGGCAACGACTACGAGCTCGAGCTGATCCAGGAACGGACCAAGCGAGACATGAAGGGACTGCTTGACCGATCCGAGGTCGTGGTCACGACGCTTGGCCGTAACGGCTCGCGCATCACCACGCGCGATGGGGCGGTCGACATCCCAGCAGCGCCGGCCATACGCGAGCTCGACCCCACGGGGGCGGGCGACGCGTACCGCTCCGGGCTGGTCGCCGGCCTGCTGCGGGGCCTCGATCTTTATGCCGCGGGATGTATCGCCTCACTTGCAGCGACGTACGCGGTGTAGCACATCGGCACGATCGAGCATCGCTACACGCGCGACGAATTCATCGCCCGGCATCGTGATTGCTTCGGCACCGAGCCGATCGAATCGTTCTGGGCTAGTTGAACTTCTTGCCCTGGTCGCGCCGGTAAGCCCACAGCGCGAGCGCGAAGAAGCCGACCGCGTAGCCGGCCATGTACAGCCAGTCGGTCGAGATGCTTCCGCTTTCGATCGGCGCTCCTACGGAATCCCAGACCAGCTGCGCGGCACGATAGAGCGGTAGGTAGGGGGCGATGTTCTGCAGGAAATGCGGCAACAGGCGGAGGGGAAAGAACAGGCCGGACGCAAATGCCGTCGGCAGGTAGATGAGGTTTGTCACCGCGGGCGCTGAGTTCGGGCCGGCGATATAACCGAGCGCGAAACCAAGCCCGATGAACGGGATCGAACAGAGCATCGCGCGGGAGAAAAGGGTCAGCCACTGCGACGCGCTGAGGTGGACGCCCCCGGCGATCGCCGCGAAGAGGCTCAGCACCACGATCGAGATGAACGCGACGGCCAGCGCTGAGAGCGCCTTCGCCGTGAAGTAGACGGGTGCCGGAAGAGGCGTCGACTTCATGAGCAGGTCTTGCTTCTGGCCGCGCTCGTTGGCCAGTGAGATGCCAAAGCCCAGCACCATCACGTTGGCGACGCCGTACAGCGCCATCGAAGCCAGGAAGTACTGGCCGAAGGTGACCTGCGCTCCCGGAAACAGCGGTTCCTTTGCCTGGCCGAGCCCGATGAACGCATAGAACATCGACGGAAGCACGATGCTCGTGACGCTGAAGGCCGGAACGCGGATGAGCTTGATGAATTCGGCGAAGGACTGTCGCACCAGCATCGGCGCGATTGGCGCGGTGGCGGGACGAGCTGCGACCGCACTCATGCCCTCGCCTCGTGGTGCGTCATCGCGACAAAAGCCTCCTCCAGGTCCGCGCCGGAAACTTCAAGATCCCGCATCTCGACGCCGCGGCGGAAGAGCTCGCGCAGCACTGCCTCCGGCTCGTTCGTCAGCAACCGCACCCGATGGTCGTCGACCTGCTGCGAGTTGAGCGGGAGCCCGGCCAGCATGTTTTCGTCAGTTTGCTGCGTGGTCGTGAACGTGATCCGTTTGCCCGCGACGCGGGCCTTGATCTGGGCCGGCGAGGAGTCCGCGATGACATGCCCGCGGTCGATCACGATCACGCGCTGCGCGAGCTGATCGGCCTCCTCCAGGTAGTGCGTCGTGAGCACGATGGTGCGACCCCGCGCGCCCAGGTCGCCGATCTCTTGCAGGAATCGGCGGCGCCCCTCGACGTCCATGCCGACGGTCGGCTCGTCGAGAAACAGGACCTCAGGGTCGCCGCAGAGAGCCAGCGCCAAGTACAGCCGCTGATGCTGGCCGCCAGAAAGGTCCTTGACCAGGGTCGTCNAGCTCCTCGACGCGAAGCATTCCTGGCACGCCCGACTCCTGCAGCATGACCCCGATCCGGCTCCGCGCCTTGAGGTCTTTGGGGGCGAGTCCAAAAAGGCGGGCCTTGCCCGCCGTTGGATTGCGCAGGCCGAGCATGAGGTGGATCGAGGTCGTCTTCCCGGCGCCGTTGGGCCCGAGCATTGCGACCAGCTCGCCGGCGTTGATCGCCAAGGTGACGTTGTCCACCGCGAGCACGTCCCCGTAGCGCTTGGATGCGCCGGTCAGCTCGACCGCCGGCCCGCTCACGGATTACAGGCTAGAGTTTTCCGATTGCCCCATGCCGACGATCTTTACCCAGATCATCGAAGGCAGACTTCCCGCTCGATTCGTGTGGAAGGACGACCGGTGCGTGGTCTTCCTGTCCAACCGGCCGCTGCGCCCGGGCCACTCCTTGGTGGTGCCGCGACAGGAGATCGACCACTGGATCGACCTCGACGCGTCCCTCCTCGCCCATCTTGCCGAGACGGCGCAGGCGATCGGCCGCGCCCAGATGAAGGGCTTCACACCCGAGCGAATCGGCGTCATGCTCGCCGGTCTCGAGGTTCCGCACTGCCACTTCCACGTCGTGCCGATCCGCGGCCTGCACGACCTCGACTTCGGCAACCAGGATTACGACCCGGATCCCCAGATGATGGACGACGCCGCGGATGCCATCCGCCGCGAGCTTCGGGCCCTCGGCTACCCGCAGGCCAGCGACTAGGCCAGCAGTTTCTCGAGCTGCTCTATGTGCAGCTCTAAGTGACTGACCAGCGGCAACCGCGCGACTTCTTCGGCCGTCATCGTGATTCCATCCCCGAGCTCAGCGGTCTTGCGCAGGGCCTGTGGGTCGCTTGTCCTAAGCGTCTTGATCGTCCGCTCGTGATCGACAAGGGTCATGCGGACGAGGTCCGCAGGCTCGAGCTGCGACATCTGGTGTCCGACCGTGTCCCGCAGATGCACCGCCTCGAGAAGGTTCATGTTGGGCAATTGATCGGTTGAGATGCGGTGAACCAGCACCCCGTAGAACTTCGAAAGCACCGCGAGGTGGGCGAGGAGCTCGTGTGCCGTCCATGCATTTGGTTGGGAACTCTCGTCGCCGTGTTCAGCCTTGATACGCGGCGCGAGCGCGGCGAGGCGCTCGGATGCGTGCTGCAAGCGATCGGCAAGCAGGTTGCGTTCGCGGTCGAGATAGGTGTCCATGAACGTCTTGACGTCGTCGAGCGTGAACGCCGGGCTCTCGATCTTCACCGGCTTTCAGACTGGAACGCAGTTCGACGCCTACTTCGCGCGCGCGGCGCAGCCGACCGGCGCCGGCATGGTCGTCCTCCCGGACGTCCGCGGCCTCCACCAGTTCTTCCAAGACCTGGCCCAGCGATTTGCCGAGGCGGGCATCGACAGCGTCGCCATCGACTATTTCGCGAGGACAGCCGGCAGGGGCGACCGAAGCGATGGCTTCGATTACATGCCGCACGTCCAGGCGACGACGGCCGAGGGCATCGCAGCCGACACCGCCGCCGCCGTGGCTCATCTGCGATCAAAGGATGGCGGCGCGGCCAAAGCCGTGTTCACGGTCGGCTTCTGCTTCGGCGGGTCCAACTCGTGGAACCAGTCCGCCTTGAACCCAGGACTGAGCGGCTGCATCGGCTTCTACGGCAGACCGATGCGCAGCGAGCCGTACATCTCGAAGATGAGAGCGCCGCTGCTGATCCTGATCGCCGGCGCCGACCAGGCGACCACGTCGGAGCAAAACGAGGATTTCCAGCGGAAGCTGTCTGCGGCGGGCGCGCCGTATGAGTCGCACGTGTACGAAGGGGCGCCGCACAGCTTCTTCGACCGCTCCTACGAGCAGTGGAAGGATGCGTGCGACGACGCCTGGCGGCGCATGCTCGCCTTCGTGAAGAAGCACAGCTAAGCACCAGGCGTTGCTTCGGCGGCCGTGTGGGTTCCCTCTCATTTGGTGGCCACGGCGGCCGAGTTCATCTCGGCCGCGACACGCGTGCCCTAACCGCCTCCGGGCGACGTTAGTGGAAGGCTACTCAGACAATCCGAACCGTATACCGGAGAGAGAGAGAGAGAGAGAGAGAGAGAGAGAGAGAGAGAGAAGCCCCGTGGCGAAGCGACCGGGCGATGAGAGGGAACCATCTGGGTTCCCTCTCATACGTGCTCGACCTTATGTCCAAGGCGCGACCGGCTCGTATAGTCAGCCGCGATGGCCAGGTTGGCCTCGAGGTCCAAGGCTGCCAGGGCGGCGCCCCGCCTTCCGCAAGGCCTGATCGACGAGCTGGAGCGGCGGCATGCGGGCATGGCACGCCACATGGCGCGAGCCGTCGTCACCCTTGTCCGCTGGGACTCGTCGACTGGCGTGCCGCCCCAGCGCGACGCCATCGTGAGGGCGTGTGAGGCGGGCCTCGACCTGTTCCTGGCCACCGCCCGCGAGGCGCGGCCCGCCACCCAGGAGGAGCTGCGGCGCGTCGCGCAGCTCGGCATCCTGCAGGCGAGGAGCAGCCAGTCGGTCGAGCCCATCCTGGCCGCCTACCGGATGGCGGCCCGCGTGGCGTGGGACGAGATCCTCCGCGCCTGGAGAGGCCAACCAGATGCGACCCCCGAGGCGATCATGCTCGTCGCCAACTACGTGTTCGCCGCGCTGGACCAGGTGGCGGCCGAGGTCACGAAGACATACCTCCATGCGCGTGAGCAGCACCTGCAGCGCGGCACCCGCGCCCACGCCCGGCTGTTCCACTCGCTGATCAGCGACAACTTCGACTCCGAGCTCGAGCTCCAGCGGCAGGCGCTGGCGATCAACACGCCCTTGATCGCGACCGGCTACGTCGCCATCGTGTGCAAGCTCGTGATGGGCAATCGCGATGGCGAACGCGGTGGCCAGGCCCTCGCCGAGGTCGCCGACTCGCTCGAGACCCGCCGCGGCACCATCCTCCTCGCGACCGACCCCAGCACCCTGGCGGTCCTCTGGCCGACCGAGTCTCTGGCCGACGCCGAATCGGCTCGTCTGTTCCTGGCCGAGATGCAAGGGCAGGTGAAACAGCGGGCCGGCCAGTTGGGCGCGCGCGTGCGGGCCGGAATCGGCGGCTATCACCCAGGACTCCATGGCGTGGCGCGGTCCTACCTTGAGGCCCAGCAGGCGTTTGAGGCTGGGCGCAAGCTCAGGCCCGATTCCTTCGTGCACGGCCACGACGAAGTGATCCCGCAACTGGTTCTCACCCAGAACCCGCTGCTTGCCGAGCGGTTCGTGACCCACAGCCTGGGCCGGCTCATGGACCACAAGGTCCGCAACCGGGAGCAGCTGCTGGAGACCCTCGAGGCGTACCTGGCCAAGGGCTCCGTCAAGGACGCCGCGGCGGCCCTGCGGCTCCACCGGCACACGGTCCTGTACCGGCTCGAGAAGCTGAAGGAGCTGCTCGGTGGCGACCTCGACGTGCCGGCGACCCGCCTCCGGCTCCAGCTCGCGCTCGACCTCCAGAAGATGCTCTGAGATCGGATTTGGACATCAAGTCCTAAGATTCATCCAGGTTTTGCCACCTGACGCGGGTGTCGATTCTACCCCGCGTCCGTATGCTGAAGCCATGACATCCAACCACAACGGCCGACGTGTGGCTGTTACAGGCATCGGCTTCATCACCCCGATCGGAAACGACATGGAGACCGTGTGGTCGAACATGGTCGAGGGCGTTTCCGGCGTCGGACGCATCACACGTTTCGACACCACGAACTTCGACACCAAGATCGCGGCCGAGGTCAAGGGCTTCAATCCCGAGGAGTACATGGACCGCAAGACCGCCCGCCACATCGGGCGCTACTGCCAGTTCGCCCTCGCGGCCTCGAAGCAAGCCCTGGCACAGGCCAACCTCGACCCTGCGCAGATGAACCCCGACGACGTCGGGGTCATCGTCAGCTCTGGCATCGGCGGCATGGAGGAGATCGAAAAGAGCCATACCGCGCTGATGGAGCGGGGACCCAAGCGGATCAGCCCCTTCACCGTCCCGATGATGATCGCGGACATGGCGGCGGGCATCGTCGCCATCCATACGCAGGCGGGCGGCCCGAACTACGCCATCGTGAGCGCGTGTGCGTCGAGCGCGCACGGCATCGGTGAGGCCTCGGAGATCATCAAGCGCGGCGACGCGATCGCGATGCTTGCCGGCGGTTCGGAAGCCACCATCACACCCCTGACCATGGGCGCGTTCTGCCAGATCAAGGCGACCAGCGAACGCAACGACGAGCCCGAGAAGGCGTGCCGGCCGTTTGACATCGGCCGCGACGGCTTCGTCATGGGCGAAGGCTCGGTGATGTTCGTGCTCGAAGACATGGACCACGCGAAAGAGCGCGGTGCACGGATCTATGCAGAGATCGCCGGTTACGGCGCGAGCGCCGACATGTATCACTTCACCGCTCCTCAGCCGGAGGGCAAGGGCGCCGCGCGCGCCATGCGCCAGGCGCTCGACAAGAGCGGCGTCGACCCGACCGAGGTCGGGTACGTCAACGCCCACGGAACCTCGACCAAGCTCGGCGACATCGCCGAGACCAAGGCCATCAAGTCCGTGTTCGGCGACCACGCGTACAAGCTCGCGGTCAGCTCGACCAAGTCGGTCCACGGTCACCTGTTGGGTGGAGCGGGCGCCATCGAAGCCGCCGCCTGCGTGCTGGCACTCGACCGCGGCCTTCTGCCGCCGACGATCAACCTGGACAACCAGGACCCCGAATGCGATCTCGACTACGTGCCCAACCGGGCCCGCAAGGCGGATGTGAACGTCGCCATCTCGAACTCATTCGGCTTCGGCGGACACAACGCGACGCTCGTGATCAAGAAAAGCCCTGTGGGCGCGAACAACTAAGGAGAAAGGAAGGCACATGGCAAGCCAGCTCAATTTCAAGGAACTGCAGGACCTCGCGGCAGAGATCCTCGGCATCGACCCCGACCAGGTCCAGATGGACAAGAGCTTTCAGCGCGACCTCGCCGCCGACTCGCTCGACCTGGTCGAGCTGATCGCCGCGATCGAGGACAAGTACGACGTCGAGCTGCCTGATTCGGAGCTCGAGAACATGAAGGTCATCGCCGACCTGTGGAAGTTCCTGGAGCAGAAGACTGCCGAGAGGCTGGAGGCATAGAGCCGATGGCGATCACCACCAGCTACCGCACCCGGTCGGACGCGGTGCCGCTCCGCTCCTTCAAGGCGAAGGGTCGCCCGAGCGCCATCGCCGGCGTGGGCGTTTACGCGCCGGACAGGGTGCTCAGCAACTTCGACCTTGAGAAGATGATGGACACGTCGGACAAGTGGATCACCGAGCGCACGGGCATCCACCGGCGCCACATCGCGGCGGAAGGGACAACCACCTTCGACCTCGCGACAAAAGCGGCGCGCTCTGCCCTCGACGCAGCGGGCGTCAGCGCCAAAGACCTGGACATGATTCTCGTCGGCACATCCTCGCCGGACGGACCGTTTCCGTCGGTCGCATGTCGCGTTCAGAACGAGCTGGACGCTCCCGGCGCCGTGGCCTGGGACACGCTCGCGGCCTGCACGAGCTTTGTCTACGCGCTCTCGATCGCGGATTCGTTCATCGCGAGCGAGCGCGCCGACACCGTTCTGGTGGTGGGCGCCGAGGTCCTGTCGCGGATGCTCAATTACTCCGACCGCGGCACCGCCGTGATCTTCGGCGACGGCGCGGGCGCGGCTGTAGTGAAGGCGGCGCCGAAGGGCGCGGGCTTCCTCAGCTGGTGCCTCGGCTCGGACGGCCGCGGCTACGCCCAGGTGACGGCCGGCAACATCGAGAAAGGCGCTTACGCCGCCAAGGACCCGGCGCCGTTCATCGACATGGTCGGTCCTGACGTGTTCAAGTTCGCGGTCGACATCTTCATCCGCCAGGCGACCGAGGTCTGCCAGGCGGCTGGGGTCGGCCTGGACGAGATCGACCTGTGGGTCCCGCACCAGGCCAACTTCCGCATCATCGACGCTGCCGCGCGCCGCATCGGCCTGCCGATCGAGCGGGTCGCGGTCAATATCGACGAGTACGGCAACACCTCGAGCGCCTCGATTCCGCTCGCGCTGGAGGAGGCCATTCGCAACCGTCGCGTCAAGTCGGGCGACCACGTGCTTCTCGCGGGTTTCGGCTCGGGCCTCACCTGGGGCGCGACGCTTTTGAAGTGGGCCTGATCAGATGACATGGGGATAAAACTCGCCGGACCCATCGCTCTGCTCTTTCCTGGCCAGGGTGTCCAGAAGCCGGGCATGGGCAAGAATCTTTACGACCGCTACCCGGCGGCCCGCCGGGTGTTCGAGCGCGCCGAACAGGTGCTCGAGATGCCCGTGCGGAAGCTGTGCTTCGACGGTCCCGTCGAGGAGCTGAACCGCACCGACGTCATCCAGCCGTGCGTGATGACCGTTTGCTGGGCGGCTTACGAGGTGTGGCGCGAGAGCTACGGCCTGGAGAACGTCAGCGTCACGGCCGGGCACAGCCTCGGAGAGATCGCATCGCTGGCCGCCGCCGGCTCGATTCCATGGGAGACCGCGCTGCTCCTCGTCAAGGAGCGCGGCCGCGTCATGGCCGAGGCGGCGGGAGCCCACGTCGGGATGATCGCGATCGTCGGCCTGGAAGAGTCAGCGGTCGAGCGGATTCGGATCGAAGCTTCGCAGCATGGCAGGCTGTGGGTCGCGAACCGCAACGCGGACGTGCAGTTCGTCCTCTCCGGTGAGATGCCCGCGGTGCAGCAAGCCGAGCGGCTCGCCCTGGCAGCCGGCGCACGGCGCGCCCTCATCCTGACCATCCCGCTTGCAGCACACACGCCCCTGATGGAGGCCGCAGCCGCGGCGTTCCGAAGGGCGGTGGACAAGCTTCCGCTGAAGGCTCCCTCGATTCCGATTCTGGCCAACGCCTCCGGCGAAGCCCTGCGCACGGTCACCGCCCTGCAGGAGGAGCTCCGGCTCCAGATGTTGCGCCAGGTCGACTGGGCCCGAACGATGGTTGCGATGCGCGCGATGAAGGTTCGCACCGTCGTCGAGCTCGGACCCGGCCGGGTGCTTGCCAGCCTCGCCGCCAAGCACATCCCGGGCGTCGACACCTGGAACGCAGACGAGCTGTTTGTGGATTTCGCGGGACCCACGACTGCATAGGTGGGCGATCTGGACGGCAAGACCGCACTGGTCACCGGCGGCGGGAAAGGCATCGGCCGCTCGATCAGCCAGGCCCTGGCCGGAATGGGAGCGCGGGTGGTCGTGAACTACCGCTCGGATGCGGCCGCCGCCGAGGAGACAGCCTCGTCCCTGCCCAACGCCGCCGCGCACAAGGCTGACGTCGGGGACCCTGCGCAGGTCGAAGCGATGTTCAAGGCAATCGGCAAGGTCGACGTCCTCGTCAACAACGCCGGCGCGGTGCGCGACAAGCTGCTGATCCAGATGTCGCCTCCTGACTGGGAGGACCTGATCCGGACCGACTTGCTGTCTGCCTTCGCGACGACCCGCGCTGCCATCATGTCCGGCATGATGCGCGCGCGCTGGGGGCGCATCGTCAACATCTCGTCGATCGTGGGTCTGACAGGAAACGCCGGCCAGTCAAACTACGCCGCCGCCAAGGCCGGACTCATCGGATTTACCAAATCGGTCGCCCGCGAGTACGGTTCGCGCAACATCACATGCAACGCGGTCGCTCCGGGGTACGTGCGGACGGAGCTGACGAGGGGTTCGTTGACCGACGAGATGGTAGGTGAGCTCGTGAAGCTGACGCCGATCAAACGCGAGGGCACGGCGGACGAAGTCGCCGCGGCGGTCGTCTTCTTTTGCTCGGAGCGCGCGGGCTTCGTCACCGGCCAGGTGCTCGCCGTGGACGGAGGACTTTCACTCTGATGGCGATCGCTGAAGGCCGGCGCGAGGTCGCGATCCAGGGCGGCGACCTACCCGAGATCCTGCTGCCGACGAACTGCCCGGGCTGCGGCATCGCGCTCGAAACGGAGGAGCTGCGCTCGCACAACTACGTGTGCCTGAACTGCGGCCACCACTTCCGTCTCGCGGCTGATGTCTGGATCCCCTTGATCGCGGACAGGGGATCCTGGCAAGAGCGATGGAGCGACGTTCGCTCGCACGACCTGTTGAACTGGACCGTCCCTAAGCCCTACCAGGAGACGGTCGAGCGTCTTCTTGAGGATGGCCTCAACGAAGCCCTGCGCACCGGCACGTGCACGCTCGCGAACAAACCGATCTGGCTCGCCACCTTCGACTTCCAATTCGTCGGGGGAACACTCTCCATCGTCGCCGGCGAGCGCCTCGCCCGCGGCCTGGAGCAGGCTGCATCGTCCGGCACCCCGTACGTGCTGGTGTCCGCGTCGGGCGGCGCTCGCATGCAGGAGGGCGTCCTCGCCCTCATGCAGCTGGCCAAGGTCAACGCGGCGGTGGGGCGTTTGCATTCCTCGGGCGTGCCTTTCTTCTCGGTCTTGACCGATCCCACCTTTGGCGGAACCGCGGCGTCAATCGCTCTGTTGGGAGACATCAACATCGCCGAGCCCGGTGCCGCGATCGGCTTCACGGGTCCGCGGGTCATCAAGCAGGCGACCTACGCCGACCTTCCTCCCGGCTTCCAGAGCGCCGAGTTCCAGATGGCTCACGGGCAGGTCGACATGGTCGTGCCTCGGACAGAGCTGCGGCCCTTGCTGGCGCATCTGCTGGAGATGTACTCATGAGCGTGTGGGAGATCGTCGAGCTCGCGCGACATCCGGACCGCCCGTACTCGCTCGACTACATCCGGCGCCTCGCGCCTGATTTCATCGAGCTGCATGGCGATCGGCTGTCGGCTGACGATCCGGCGCTGGTCGGCGGAGTCGGCACATGGCACGGGCGGACGACGATCTTCCTCGGCCACCAGAAGGGCCGCAGCCTCAAAGAGCGCGTGGCGCGGAACTGGGGGATGATGCATCCCGAGGGTTACCGCAAGGCGCTTCGGCTCGCCCACCACGCGGCGAAGTTCGGTTTTCCGATCATCTCTTTGATCGACACGCCCGGCGCCTATCCCGGAGCCGGCGCTGAAGAGCGCGGCATCGCCGCCGCGATCGCGAACGCGATCATGGATTGGTTCCGCATTCCGGTCCCAATAGTCGCGGCGGTGATCGGCGAGGGCGGGAGCGGCGGCGCGCTGGGCATGGGCGTCGCGGACAGGGTGATCATGCTCGAGAACTCGATCTATTCGGTCGCGTCGCCCGAGGCGGCCGCCTCCATCGTGTGGCGCGACAACACCCGCAAGGTCGAGGCCGCGGAGCAGCTGCAGCTGACCTCGCGCGAGATCGTGGCGATGGGCGTGGTCGAGGAGGTCGTGGCGGAGCCGAAGGGAAGCGCCAGCGCGGACTACGATGCGGCGGCGCAATCGCTGGACGGGGCGCTGTATCGCCACATGAAGCCGCTCCTGGACGAACCTCCTTCGCAGCTGCTGCAGCACCGCTACGACCGTTTCCGCTACATCGACTCCCTCATCCAGGCCGAGCCCCATTTCGGCCCGAAGATTGATTAAACGGCGCGGGTGAGGACTGCGGTCCTCCCCCGCGGGACCCCCTCCTGGGGGTTGGCCGCGACCCTGGGAGGCGTCTGGAAGCTGAACGTCTGGGAGACGGCCGGGATGAACCCGGCCTCCAGCCGCACTCTGTTCTGGTTGATTAGTTGCGCGTAGTCGCGCAGCGCGCCGCCTCCGGCCTGGTGAGCTGGGAGGACGGAGGGACAGAGCACCGTGCAACCATCGGCCACGGATTCGTGTTGTTGGTGGGTGCTGCAGGTGATGACGAGGCAAGCGCGGTCAGGCGCCTGGCGGACAAGATCATGGATCTGCGTGTGTTCGCGGACGAGGCGGGGAAGATGAACCTCAGCTTGGTCGACGTGCATGGCTCGGCCCTGATCGTGTCGCAGTTCACGCTGTTCGCCGATATGAGCCGCGGCCGGCGGCCGAGCCTGTTGAAGGCGGGCGACCCAGCGCGGGCCGAACAGCTCTACGAGGCGTTCGTCCAGCAGTTCCGGGCCCGGGGAATACAGACGCAGACCGGTAGCTTTGGGGCAGACATGCGGGTGACCATCGAGAATGACGGGCCAGTCACGCTCGTGCTCTCCACAGACGAGTGGCCGACTCGTGTCTGAATCGAGGAGCCGCTTCCTTCCTTACTTGGCGTTCATCTCCCTGGCCTTGATCTGGGGCGGCTCTTTCCTCGCCATCAAGCTGGCCGTGCAAGACCTGGGACCTACCGCCCTGCTCTTGTTTCGCTCGATCTCTGGATTTGTCGCTCTCGCGTTGATCGTGATCGCTCTTCGGAAACCGCTCCTCGGGCCTGGATGGAGAGGCAGGCTGTTCGGCTTTGGGATCATGGCGGTGACCAACGCGGTCATCCCGTGGGTCTCGATCGGATGGGGTGAGGAGCGAATCTCGAGCGGCCTCGCCAGCATCCTCAACTCGACGACCACGTTGTGGACCGCGGTCCTCATCTACTGGGTCATGCCCACGGAGCGGCCCACGGTCGTGAACTACGTGGGCGTCGTCATCGGATTCGCCGGCGTTGTCGTGCTCGTTTATCCGGACCTGGCGGCGCACGGGCTTTCGGGCAACGTCCTTGGCGCGCTGGCGGTTCTCGTGGCGTCGCTCTCCTACGCCGTCAACGCGATGTACCAGCGCCGCAAGATGCGAAATGTGAGCGTGTTCGAGATCAGCCTCGGACAGCTCGCCGCGAGTGTCCTCTTCGCGATCCCAATCGCAGCGCCGTCGCTTCCGTACATCCACGTCCACGCCCTCTCGCTCGCGGCTGTCATCGCCCTCGGCGCGATCGGAACGGGCGTCGCTTATCTCCTCTACTACTACGTGATGAACACGCTGGGCGCGGTTCGTGCCGCTGGGGTCACATACGTTGTGCCTGTCACCGCCGTGTTCTGGGGCGCCCTTCTGCTCCACGAGACCGTGAGCGTGACGATCGTCGCCGGCATGATCGTGATCCTCGCGGGCATCCTGCTCGTGAACCTGCGACGGATGCCCCGTCGCGAGCCTGTCGTAGAGCGGGACTCGGCCGCGGCTTGAGGGAATATCTCGCCCAGCATGTCGAACAGGTTCGGCTTGCCTCGGGGCGAATCCGCGAGCACGTTCGACGCACGCCCACGCTGACCACCGACCTCGACCCCAACCTCAGACTCAAACCCGAGTGTTTCCAGGTCACCGGTTCGTTCAAGCCACGCGGCGCGTTCAACGCGGTGCTGTCGCTGTTCGAGGCGGGCGAGCGGCCGAAAGGCGTGATCGCCGTCAGCTCGGGCAACCATGCGCAGGCGGTTGCGCTGGCCGCCGCTACCGTTGGGCTGCCCGCGTTGATCCTCATCCCGGAGGACGCGAATCCGGCCAAGGTCGCGGCCACGCGCGCCTTGGGGGCCGAGGTCATCCAGGAGGGCATCACCTTCGCCAACCGGGAGCAGCGCCTGCGCGAGGAGATGGCCGAGCGCGGGTTCGTGCTCGTTCATCCCTTCAATGACTGGAACGTCATCCATGGCCAGGCCACGGCGGCGCGCGAGCTGCTCGAGGACGAGCCGGACCTCGACGTGATCGGGGCGCCTTGCGGGGGAGGAGGACTGCTCTCTGGCACCGCGATCTCGGCGAAAAGCCACAGAGCTGGGGTCAAAGTCATCGGCGTGGAGCCCGAGGCGGCCGACGACGCCTACCGGACCTGGAAAGCCGGCAGCATACAGACGCTCCCCGGGTCTCCTAAAACCCTGGCCGACGGCGTGCGCACCACCGCCATCGGCGCGCGTAACTTCGAGGTGATGTTTGCCAACCGGCTCGTGGACGAGATCGTCACCGTGACCGAGGACGAGATCGCCAACGCGGCTCGGGTGGCGTGGTCGCGCCTCCATCTCGCGCTCGAGCCGACCGGCGCGCTCGCGCTCGCCGCCCATCTATCGGGCAAGCTGCCGAAGGGCCGCACCGGTCTGATCCTCAGCGGCGGCAACGCCAACCTGCAGACCGTGGCTACACTGCTCGGAACCTCATGATCCCGGTCAAAGAAGTGATGACACGAAACGTGATCACGTTTCGCGAAGACACACCGGTGGACGAGATCGCCGCCACGCTCTTGTCGAAGCGCATCACGGGTGCGCCTGTCGTCGCCAACGAGGGTCACGTCGTCGGCATAGTTTCCGAGACGGACGTCTTCTCCAAGAAGGGAAAGGTCGCGCGCGACATCATGAGCCCGCGCGTCATCTCCGTCACCGAGGAGACCGGAATCGACGAGGCGGCGCGGCTGCTCATCGGCGAACGCATCCGCCGCGTGCCGGTCATCAGGGGCGGCAAGATGGTCGGCCTCCTCAGCCGCTCCGACGTGCTCGACTTCTTCGCCAAGACGCGGTGGACGTGCGCGGTCTGCGGCTGGTGGGAGCGGAGCCTGGAACGGCCCGCGCGCTGCTACTCGTGCTCGAGCACCGAGTTGCACCTGGAGCGTGCTGATCCCGGACACTAGATCTTCGATCGGCCTCTCGCTGAAGGCCGAGAGCTTCACGGAATCGGTCATCCGTGAGATGACCCGCCTCAACCTCGCCCTGCACGGTCCCGAGCGGGCGATCAACTTCGCCCAGGGATTCCCGGATTTCGATCCTGACGGGCGCCTCCTCGACGCCGCCACCCGCGCCCTGCGTGGTGGCTACAACCAGTACGCGACGACGTGGGGAGCGCCGCAGCTAAGGAACGCGATCGCGCGAAAGCAGACGGCCGCCTGGGGTCGGGCGGTCGACCCAGAGCGCGAGGTGACCGTATCGTGCGGCGCGACCGAGGCGATGATCGCGGCCATGCTTGCCGCGGTCGATCCCGGCGACGAGGTGATCATCTTCGAGCCGTTCTATGAGAACTACGGTCCCGACTGTGTGATCAGCGGCGCCGTACCGCGCTACGTTCCGCTGCGGCCACCGGACTGGTCGTTCGATCCGGACGAGCTGCGCGCCGCCTTCACCGACAAGACGCGAGCCATCGTCATCAACACGCCGCACAACCCGACGGGCAAGGTCTACTCACAATCGGAGCTCGAGCTGATCTCGCGGCAGTGCGTCGAGCACGACGCGATCGCGATCACCGACGAGATCTACGAGCATCTCGTCTATCGCGGTCTTCACATCAGCATCGCGACGCTGCCTGGCATGGCCGAGCGAACGATCACCATCAGCGGCGCAAGCAAGACGTATTCGGTCACCGGATGGCGTATCGGCTGGTTGATCGCTCCGCCCGCGCTGACGGCCGGCATTCGCAAGGTGCACGACTTCCTCACCGTGGGTGCGGCGCATCCTTTGCAGATCGCGGTCGCCGAGGCGCTGGATCTGCCCGCGTCCTTTTATGTGGAGCTCCTCGGCGACTACCAGGAGCGGCGGGACGCGATCGTGGATGGACTGCGAGATTGCGGTTTCGAGGTGTCGGCCCCCGATGGGGCCTATTACGTCATGGCGGGAATCGACTCCCTCGGCGCCTCGGACGACGTGTCCTTCGCGCGACGCTTGGTCGAGGAGGCGGCGGTGGCGACCGTTCCCGCGTCCAGCTTCTATCACGACCCCGCTTTGGGTCGACGGCACATCAGGTTCAGCTTTCCCAAGAAAATCGAGACGATCGAGCGAGGCCTGGTCGCCCTGCGCGCGCTTCGCCCTTAACAGGCAGGCTTCTCAGGCCGATTCTCGACGCCTAGCCTGGGGTCGTGCGCAGGCTGTTTCGCTCTCCCCTCACGTGGATGGTCATCGCCGAGCTCGTCATTGTCGGCGCCATGGTGGTGGTCGGCTGGACGATGCTCACGGCGGTATCCAGGCCGGCCCTCGCATCGCCCTCGAACCAGGCGCCCGACTCGGCTGGCGACACGAGCGCTCCGCCCGATCTACCCGTGATCGCCGCCGGATCGCGTGGACCGCTGCCCGGGCTCAACCTCGACAGCCGTTTCTGGCAGACTCGCCTGGCCGAGCTGAACCGGGAGCAGGCGATCCTGGCCCAGCTCGAATGGCGAATCGTCCACACCGCGATGGACGCGATGAGGCACTACATCGAGACGGTCGTTCTGCCGGCGATCCAGCGTGCCGAGAAGTCGGGAGGTTAGGAGATGCCGGTCTAGGCCTTTTCCGAGGACATCGTGACGTTGCCGTTGAGGGTCGCGCCATCCTCGACGGTGAGGCGGCTGACCCTGACGTCCCCGTTCAGGCGGCCCGAGCCGCCGAGCGTCAGGCGCTTCTTGGCCGTCACGTTGCCCGTCACCTGGCCGCGGACGTTGACGTTCGAGCCCTCGATCGCGGCCTGGATGCTGGCCGTCGAGTCGACGGTCACATCGCCGCTGGCCTTGAGGTCGCCCTCCACGTTGCCGGCGATCTTGAGATCGCCCTGGATCTCCAGACGGCCCTGCAGGATGTCGCGAGGGCCGAGACTGACCACATTGTTGCCGCCGTTCGCCGTGCTGGACGCTTGAACCGCGGTTTTTTCAGCTTGAGCCATGGAATCCTCCACTGCGTTTTCCATACTTTCATCCCAACTGCGGCAAACACGCAGACTTGCGCCCTAATTGGGCCGAGTTGGGATTTCAGGGAGCTAGCATCGTAACAGCCGTGTCACCAGACGTCGATAAAGGTTAAGCAGCACACCGTGGCCTTGATGAACCCCGATTCCTCCGATGAGATGGTCGACCACATGGTCGACTTCTTCGATCACATCGCACCTGTCTATGACACCTGGGCCGGTGGACAGCATGGGCGCGTGGCTGCGCGGCTGGTCGACCTCGCGGCACCCGCCAAGGACGAGCAGGTGCTGGACGTCGGGACCGGGACCGGGCTGGTCGCCCACCTGGTCGCATCCCGAGTCAGCCCGGGGCTCGTGATCGGGATCGACCTGTCGGCGAACATGCTCTCGATCGCGCGGGCGGCTCGCGCCAAGAACACCCAGTTCGTCGGCATGGCCGCCGAGCATCTCGTGTTTCGACCCGCGACTTTCGACCTGGTGACCATGGGCGAGGCCCTTGCCTACCTGGCCGATCCGACCACGGCCCTCGAAGAGGCACACCGGGTGCTGCGCCCGGGCGGCAGGCTCGCGGTCTCGTGTCAGAGGCGAAGCCTCAGTACGCGTGCCCAGGACCTGTTCTTCCAGGGCCTCGTCCCGCTCGCGCGGCGGCATTACCTCAGCCTGCCCCGCTACAGCTCGGAGCGCGCAAGGTTCGGCGAGCCTGACGTGCTTCCTCGGCTGCTTTCCGCGGCAGGGTTTGAGATGACGGAGATGACCGAGATGGTGACGGGAGGCCGGACCAACGGCGCGCGTGAGTGGACCGAGCTGATGGCCGGCGCCGGGCCGCTGCCGTACACGCTGATCCGCGCCCTGGGTCCGCGTTATCGGAGCGAGCTCGAGGCGGAGATCGAATCGGCGATGGCGAGCCTTGGCGACCCAGACGAGGCCTTTAGATACCACCATTCGTACGTCGTGGCTGTAGCGACAAAGCGATAACAACCGCCGCCAGCAGACACACGGCGGCCGCTATGACGAAGATCTCGTGGTACTCCTGAAGAAACGCGGCCGCGACCAGCTGCTCGAGATGTTTGACCCGGGCGCGGAGGTCTGGGTCCGTCAGCACGGGCGTACCGAGGATCTCGTGGAAGCGGTGCAGGCCGATGGCGGTGAGAGTTGAGAGCCCAAGCAGCATGCCCATGGTCCGGGCCAGCACGACAAGGCTTGTGGCCAGGCCGTGGAACTGCCCGCGCGTCAAGGCCAGGACGGAGGCCGTCAGGGGTGCGACCACGAGTCCAAAGCCCAGGCCGCAGAGGCCAAGCGCGATGTCCGCCTGGCGGAACGGCCCGGCATGGAGCGAGAGCTCGTCGGCGCGCCAGCCCGACATTTGAAGGAAGGCGATGGCTGAAATCACGATGCCGGCCGACGCGGTGAAGCGGTCGCCTATGCGGCCCGCCAGCAGGCCGCCGGCCACCGCACCGACCGGCACGCCGACCAGGAACTGGGAAAGCAGCAAGCCGGATCCGAGCTCGTCGAGGTTGAACACGAGTCGTCCAAGCAGCGGCACGTCGACGAGCGCGACGATCAATGCGGCGCCGATAAGAAAGTTTGCGACCGTAGCGCCGAAAAAGGCCCGGCTGCGCAGGAGATCGCGCGGAATCAGGGGTTCGAGCCGGCCGAGCTGGCGCCACCCGTAAACCGCGAGCACCGCCACTGCCGCCAGGCCCGCCGGCAGGACGAGTGCGTTCGTCGCGCGCCGCTGTGGATCGTCCGGATAAAGAGCGAGCACCAACAGGCCGAGTCCGACGCCGAGCAGCGCTGCGCTCAGCCAGTCGATCGTCGCGCCCGCCGGCCGCTCGGGCACGGCCACCCGGCGACTGCCCAAGGCAAGCCCGGCGGTGCAGATCGCGGCCAGGGGGAGGTTCAACCAGAACACGAAACGCCATCCACCTGCGCTCGCCGCAGCCGCAGCGAGGGTCGCTCCGTACAACGGGCCGAAGACGCTTCCCGCCTCCTGCAGCGCGGCCACCGAGCCGAGGGCGATCGTGCGCCGGCGGTCTCGGTACAGGTCGGCGGCAAGCGCCAGGGAGAGCGGCACCAGCCCTCCGCCGCCGACGCCCTGGATGAACCTGCCCGCGACGAGCCAGGGCAGTCCGGCAAAATCCCAGAGCCCCGCGGTGGCTGTCATCGCGGAACCGACCGCGAAGGCGGCAATGCAAGCGGCGTAGACCGGGACGCGGCCACGCACATCCGAGTACGCGCCGAGCAGAGGCATCGCGACCACGTATCCCGCGAGAAAACCCGTGACGATGGGCGTCACCTGCTCGAAGTGCTCGATGGTCAGGCCGACGTCGCCGACCATTGCCGGGAGCAGGGTGACGACGACGTACGCGTCTAGGGCGGCGACGAACAGTCCTGCTCCAGCAAGCCCGAGCAGGACGTGCCTCACGGACTGGGCGAGCTGATTCGCGTCGAGCTGGCCGGAGGTGAGGGGATAATGACCGCGGAATCGAACCCCGTGATATCGACCTCCACGGTGGCCTGCAGGCCGCCGTCGCCGAAGGCGCCGGTCAGGAGCGCTTTATGGATCAGGCGGTTCGAAGTGTCGACCCACACGCGGGCGTCCACCGGTCCGGTCGAATTCAGCTCCGCGAGCAGGCCGCGCACCTGGTCCGCCGTATATGTGGTCGAGATCTGATACGCGCTCTTACCCGCGACCTGATCGGTCGACACGTACTTCGGGCTCAGCCCTTCCGGGATCACCGCCGGCAGCCCGCTCGAAGAATCGAAAAGCTTGGCCATATCGGGAAATGCCGCCGCCTCGGGGCCGGTCACCTCTTGGAGTGGCGAGAACGGCAGGCGGAGGTAGACGTGACCGCCCGAGATGACGACCTCGAGCCCGATCGTCACGCCCTGTTGCTTGACGGTGTAGGTCGTGTCGCTGTCGGCGGGTAGGCGCACCGCGGTCCTGGCGCTGACCAGGGTGAAACCCTGGAGGGTCACGCTGCCTTTGGTCAGCTTGAGCGTCGCATCGACTGTCTTGAGCTTGCCCATCGCCGCGGCGCCGTCACGCAAGACCTTTGCCGCATCGACCTGCTCGCCTCCTCCGCATGCGCTGAGCAGCATCGCGGCAAGCGCCGCGCCAACAATCCGATTCACTTGCGTGCCCGAACGATGAGCCGCACTGGGCGGTCGTAAAAAATGTATTCCCACGCCCAGTTGACGAGGACGACAAGGCGGCTGCGGAAGCTGACCACGTTGACCAGATGCACGACGAGCCAGAAGACCCAGCCGGGAAATCCAGACAGGTGCACGCGACCCAGCTGTGCGACGGCTGAATTCCGGCCGATGGTCGCCATGATGCCTGGGTCTCTGTACTGAAAGGGGCGCGGATCGCGATACGCAAGCGCGTCCCGGATCGCCTTCCCGACGTACCTGCCCTCTTGCATGGCGACTGGAATCAACATCGGGAGGGGAGCGCCGCCATCCGTCGCCCCCGCGATGTCGCCGATCGCGAACACCTCCGGATGTCCGGCGACCTGCAGCGTCGGTCCGACTTTCATCCTTGACTGCCGCGCCAACTGAACGCCGATGGTCTCCGCCAGCGCCGATGCCTTCACGCCGGCGGTCCAGATCACGGTGCGGGCGTTGATGGCTTCACCGCCAGCGAGGATCACGGCGGAGTCCGTCACGGCCTTGACCTTCGTCCCAAGCATCACCTCGATGCCCTTGCGGCGCAGTGAGCGCAGCGCTGCCTCGCGCAGCG
Organism: Chloroflexota bacterium; assembly: GCA_005881275.1. Classification (GTDB taxonomy): domain Bacteria; phylum Chloroflexota; class Dormibacteria; order Dormibacterales; family Dormibacteraceae; genus 40CM-4-65-16. The sequence continues at coordinate 18,891 of VBEF01000028.1, read as the reverse complement.
ACGGGACAAATTGAACGAGCACATAGGGCGCTGCCTCTATAAGCACCACGCGGGCTTCGTTTATGTCGAGGTCGCGATAGTCCTTGCGCAGCACAAGCCGGATCAGTTCCGACGTTGCCCCGGCCATCTCGACGCCGGTCGGCCCGCCCCCGACGACGACGAAAGTGAGCAGCGCACGGCGTTGCTCTGGATCGTCCGTCCAGCGGGAGGCTTCGAACTGGGAGAGGATGCGATTGCGGATCGCCAGCCCTTCGTCCAGGTCTTTCAAGCCGAGCGTGTGCTCGACCAGCGATGCGTTGCCGAAGTAGTCGCTCTCCGCGCCGGTCGCCAGAACGAGATAGTCATACGAGATCGCACCGTGATCGGTGATGAGCCGGCGCCCATCGAAGTCAACTCCGGTGATCGAAGCCTGTCGAAAGTCGGCGTGGCCCAGCGGCCGGATCAGCTGTCGCACCGGTCGCGCGATCTCACCAGGGTCGAGCAGCGCCGAGGCCACCTGGTAGAGGAGGGGGGTGAACAGGTGATAGTTGTTGCGGTCGACGAGCGTCACGTTGACCGGCGTGTACTTGAGACCCCGCGCGCACGTCAGCCCGCCAAAGCCCGCGCCCGCGATGACGACGCGGGGGCGGTTCATTGTGCTGGGTAGCGCCGGCCTCCACCGCTGCGCCGGCGGTTCGCCATCTTCTCGATCGCGGTCGCCCCTCCCGTGGCCTGGAGCAACGACTTCGGCAGCTTCTGCTTTTTCTTGATCACCGGCTCGAAAAGGTCGCCCAGCTTCTCGACCCGCTTGAGCACCTGCTCGGAGTCGAAGACCAGGAGGCTTGGGTCCTTCGCCTTCAGACACTTCTCGACCTCGTCCCACGTGACCGGTGTCGATACGGTTGGGCGCGCCCGCGCCCGCAGTGAGTACACGTTGATGGTCGTCTTGTACTGGTCGTTCTGGCTCCAGTCGATCAATACGCGGCCCGTGCGCAGCTCCTTCAGCTGTTTGTGCACCGCGAGGTCGGGGTGCTGCTCCTCGAAATATTGCGCCAGCCCTTTGGACACGACTTTGGTCTCGACGTACGTGACCTTGCTGTTGAGCGGGACGTAAAGCTGCAGGCCTTTGGAGCCGGATGTCTTGGCCCAGCAATCGAGGCCGTGCTCGGCGAACAGGTCGCGGAGCATAAGACCGATGCGGCAGCACTCGACGATCGTTGCGGGCGGTCCCGGGTCGAGGTCGAAAACCAGCGTGCGCGGCTCCGGCAGCTTGTCCGCGTACGAAAGCGAGGTATGGAATTCGAGCGTTGCAATCTGGGCAAGCCACACCAATGTGGGCAGGTCCTGGCAGAGGCAGTAGTACATGTCGCGGTTGTTGCCCCCGCTCCAGACAGTTGCCGTCTCGACCCACGGCGGCCGGTGCTTCGGACAGTTCTTCTCATAGAAGAACTCGGCGTCGACGCCGTTCGGGTAGCGCTTCAGCGTTAGCGGATGGTCGCGCGTGTGGGGAAGAAGGACCGGCGCGATGCGCGTGTAGTAGTCGATGACCTGTCCCTTGGTGAAGCCGACCTCCGGATACAGGACCTTTTCCAGGTTCGTGAGCTTGAGGGTGCGGCCTTCTATCTGAACCTCGACCGAGGTCTCCTTAGCCACCTTCTCGCATCACCTCCTTGGCCGGCTTGTCGAGACGGAAGCCTTTGAACGCGGGCGCGCGCAGCTGCCCGCTCCTCGTCCACTCGACGAACTCGAACTCCGCCACGATCTTGGGCTTGACGAAGTGCGCGGCACGCGGCGGTGCTCCGACGTCGAACGGGTTCTTATCGGTCGCGAGCGGTTGCAGCATCTCGTTGAGCTTGTCCAGCGTGGCGTCGGTGAATCCCGTGCCGACCTTGCCTGCGTACACGAACTTGCCCTTGTCGTAGTAGCCGACCAGCAGCGCGCCGGGGTAGCCGCGGCGCTTGCCTTCGCCTTCCAGCCATCCGCCGATGACCAGCTCCTGGCGGTTGCGGTTCTTGATCTTCTGCCATGCTCCGCTGCGCTTACCAGGCTCGTATTTCGAGTCGAGCCTCTTGGCCATGACGCCCTCGAGACCGGCCCTGGCGCTTGCATCCTTCATCGCCCGGCCGCCGCCTGCCTCGTAAGGAGGCGTTTGCCATGACGCGCCTGCAAGCTTCAGCTCGGCCAGTGCCTGCCGCCGGTCGGTGTACGGCCGCTCCATCAGGGAGTGTCCGTCCTGCCACATCAGGTCGAAGACCATGTACGTGACCGGCACCTCTTTCATCTTGCGGCGGATCTCGTTTTCGGCCGTCAGGCCCATGCGCTGCTGGACCTGCTCGAAGCTTGGGCGTCCTTTCTCATCGAGCGCGACGATCTCGCCGTCGAGGATCACCTCGCTCGATCCGAGGGCTCGACCCAGAGGATGGATCTCCGGGTACCGCGGTGTGATGATCTCCCCAGTCCGGCTCTGCAGCCGCACGATGCCGCCCTCGACGAACGCGATGGCGCGAATGCCGTCCCACTTGAATTCGAATCCCCATGCGTCATCGGGGGTCGGCAGCTTGGAGGTGAGCTTGGCCAGCATCGGCTCGAGCTTTTGGGGCATGGGCCTGCGGTCTGGATCCTGCGGCGGATCCATGCGGTGGATCATCCAATCGTTGCCCCTGGTCTGAAAAAGCACGTAGCGTCCCTGCAGCCGCCTTCCGTGCAGGTCGACCATGACCTCTCGGTCAGACCACTTGATCGGGTCGTACGTCCCTTCGTCCCAGATCATGACCTGCCCGCCGCCGTACTCGCCCTTCGGGATCTCGCCGGCGAACTTGAAGTACTCCAGGGGGTGGTCCTCCACGTGAACGGCGAGGTGATTCTTCTTGGGATCCGGCGGGATGCCTTTGGGGACCGCCCACGACACTCCCACCCCGTCCTTCTCCAGTCGGAAGTCCCAGTGCAGCCGCCGGGCGTGGTGCTCCTGGACCACGAACCGCGGCGCGTTGGTCTCCTTGCGGGGAACCCTGGCGCCGGGTTCTGGCGTGCGTTTGAAATCACGCTTCGCCTCGTACTCGGCGAGCTTCTTGGCCACGAACAAAAGGTTAGGCCACGGCCGCTTCTTCCTCGTGGATCGCCAGCGCGGCCGGCTTGCGGCCGCGGACGAAAACCGCCGCGAAAGCAGCCAGCGCAAGGATGACGATCGGCACAACCATGGTCGGGTGCATCGCGTCGACGAAGGCGTGGGTGAAGACGTAGTGCGCTATCGCCTGGACCTGCGCCGGCAGCTGCAGGCTTGCGCCCGACTGCCCAACGCCAACTTCGAATCCGGCGCGCGCGGCATGGCTGAAACCGTCGACGAACGAGCCTCGATACTGCTCCGGCAGCTGGCCGGAAGCGGCAACCGCCCGGTCGTACAGGGCGACGGCCAGACGGTTCTGGAGGAACGCGCCGATCACGGCGCTGGCCAGGACGCCTCCCATCTCCTGAATCGTGTTGATGACACCGGAAGCGACGCCGCCGAGCCGAACCGGCAGGTCGCGCGTCGCGATGCTGAAAACCGGGGTCCAGATGCAGCCCATGCCGAGGCCGCTCACGATGAGGCCCGGCGTGAAGTCCCAGCGACTCGAATTCGCCTGGGCGGCCCAGTCGATGTAACCGCTGCCCGCGGCGAGTGCGAGCAGTCCAGGGATCAACAGGTACTTGCCGTTCACCCTCTGGACCAGGCTGCTGGCCACGCCCGAGGAAAAGAACATCGCCACCGGCTGGATGGCGAGGGTGATGCCGGCGTCGATGGCGCTCAACCCAAGCACTGATTGCATGTAGATGGTCAGGGGGAGGTAGATGCCGAGGATGGCAAACCCCATCGCAGCCATCACGAGCGTCATGAGCGTGAAGTTGCGGTCTTTGAAAACCTCAAACGGGAGGAGCGGTTCCCCATCCTGCCGGCGCGCCTGGTAGTAGAGAAAGACGGCGAGCAGAACAACGCCCACAGCGATGATTTCGGGAATCGTGATGAATCCGCTGACCACCCCCCAGTCGTACCGCTGGCCTTCGATCAGTCCGAAGATCACGCCGAGCAAGCCGGCGGTTGCGAGCGCCACACCGAGAAGGTCGAGCCGGTGCTTGCGTCCGGGCCGCAGATCGGGGATCAGCAGCATGGCGAGCGCGAACGTCACGACGCCGATTGGGATGTTCACGGTGAAGATCGAGCGCCAGCCGAAGTGGGTCACCAGGAGACCGCCGACGGTCGGCCCGGCGACGACCGCGAGGCCCGCCATCACGCCGTAGATCGCAAACACGCCGCCGCGCCTTTCAACCGGAAACAGCGACATCATCAAGGGCAATCCCTGCGGGGCAAGCACCGCCGCGCCGAGGCCTTGCAGTGCGCGCGACAGGATCAGCTGGGTCGGGTCCTGGGCCAGACCGCTGAGGGCCGACGCCACTGTGAAGATCACCACGCCAACCGCAAAGAGATTGCGTGGTCCGTAGATGTCGCCAAGCCTCGCCGATGTGATCAAGAGGACGGCGTAGAGAAGGCTGTAGGCATTCAACACCCACAGCACCTGGTCAAGGCTGGCGTGCAACCCGTCGAGGATCGACGGGATCGCGATGTTGACGATCGTGAGGTCCAGCAAGGTCATGAAGAGGCCGAGCACGAGCACGCCGAGCGCGGCCATCGGGTGATTTCGGATTCGAGTCATGGTTTTCATCTCCTTTGTTGTGTTACTTGAAGGCAAGGCGGACGAGGTCGACGGCAACCGCGACCAGCACGAAGAAAAGCCCGAGTCCGACCGGGGAGGCCCAGCCATGCCAGGCCCCAACGACAGGGTCCATCTCCCGGAATTGGTCCTTCTTTTCGATCATTCTCTCCTCCTTGTCTAACGGCGTTAGGCGGCAACGGTGCTAACATTACCTCTAACATCGTTAGATATGCAACCCTCACTACAATGTTTAGAGGAGAATCGTTCCCAGTGAGTCCAGAAGGGGAGAGACAGCACGGACTGACCCGGGAGCGGCTGGTCTCGGCCGCCCTGGGATTGATCAACGAAGAGGGCCTGGACGGGCTCTCCATGCGAGCGCTGGCCGACCGGCTGGAAGTCAAGGCCGCTTCGCTCTACTGGCACGTTCGCGACCGCAGCGAGCTGCTCGGGCTGCTGGCCGAAGCCATTCTCGGGACGGTCGTCCGGCCGCGCCCGGGCGCCGCCTGGCGGCAGAACGCGATCGCGACCGGCGCTGCGCTGCAGCGCCGAATCTCCGCCCAGAAGGACGCCGCACGGATCTTGCTCGAGGCGCCCGACGCGCTGGAGCGAAGCGATACGTACGCTGACCTGAAGGGTCAGATGCAGACGGCTGGCCTGCAGGCGGCCGAAGCGGGCGATGTTGCCCTGATGGTCATGACCCAGGTCATCACGGCACGGGCGCCAGCAGAGTCACCGGTTGTCGAACGTGGCGGCGACGTGGCCTCCATCGCCATCGACAGCGGATCGCGAGGCGTGATCCTGCGCGCTGGGCCGGCGGACATGCAAGAGCTGATCCGCGTCCCGCCTGATCAAAGTGGTGCCGCGCCTGCGATCGTGCGCGGCGAGCAGGTCGTGGTGCGCCGGCTCCGCGGGGTTGGTCGCGGGGAGATAGAGCTGAATCCGCGCCGGCCGTGGAAATTCAAAATCCAGGCGCCCACGTGGAACACGGTGCTCGACGTCGGCGGAATCGACGTGAGGGAGATCCATGTCGACAGCGGCGCAACCAACCTCGAGTGCTTCCTGCCGGTGCCGCGAGGTGCGGTGCCGATCCACATCTCGAGTGGTGTGGTCAACGTCTCCATGCACCGACCGCGTGGAACGGCAGTTGTCGCGCACGTGCATACGGGCGCGGTGAAGTTGAAGCTGGACGACTTTTCGACCAGGGTCGCGATTTTCGACGTGTACTGGCAGAGCGAGGGGGCATTGCAGGCGGGAGATCGGTTCGACCTGGATGTCAGCAGCGGGGTGGTGGACTTCGAGGTCGACACATACACGCCAAGAGTCGAGCGGGTGGAGACGCCCGAAGCGGGGCCGAAAGCGAAGGGCAAAGCGGCGTCAGCCCTGGAGATCCTGCTCGACGGGGTGGAGGCTCGCGTGAAGTCGCGTTAGGACTCCACGAAGTCAGAGGCTTCGCCGCGACTTCGCGGGGACCCCCCTTCTTAACAGGCTGGGTTCTGGTGCGACTTCGCAACCGGTAGCGTGCCGCGAAAAGACCTGGAGGCGCACATGGTTTTCCTCGCCGGCGAACCCGACATCACCCCGATCACCAACCTCATCACGACGTGGATCCACATCGGCCAGGCGCTCGTCGGCTCGATCGGCGCGCTGGCGTTCATCTTCGCGTTCATCTGGAAGATCACGGCGGTCGAAACGAAGTCCGCGCTCGCGGCCAAGCAGTGGATCCAGCGGATCGTGGTCGGCACGATCGGCGTCGAGGTCGCGAGCTCGCTGGTCGGCATCCTGACGAGCTCTGTGCCAGGCCGTTAGGGACGCCACGTGGATCTCAGCTGGCTCAAAGCCCTCTATCAGGAGCTGAGCCGGATCGACGGCTACCTCTACACGATCGTCCATCCGAATCTGATCCTCGCCCGGCTGCTCGACGACAGCGTCGGGCTGCTTCTCAACGTCTGGTTCAAGTTCATATTGTCCACCACCGATTTCGAGACGGGCGGCGATTTCGTCAACAGCGCCACGGTCCAACGCTTCGAGCCGAAGGTTCAGCTGGTCGCCAATGCGGCGCTAGTCCTGATCGTGCTGTGGGCGTCCTACCGAATCATCTGGGGGCACGGATTGTTCACCCAGTACACCGCACGCATCCTGTTGCCCAGGATCTTCATGGCCGCGGTGCTGATCAATTTCGCGATGCCCCTCTTCCAGATGGGCGTTGCGGCCACCAACGCCGTGTGCCAGGCGCTGCAGAACTTCAGCACGCACGACGACCTCGCAACCTTCGCCGCAAGCTACACCCACGATCCCAACGCGGGGACGTGGGAGATCATCACGACCGGCGCCCTGGCCGCCGGCTTTGGCGTCCTGGCCGTCAGCTACCTCGTTCGTTACGCGGTCCTGATCGTGCTCGCCATCACGGCTCCGTTTGCGGCCCTGTTCTTCATGCTGCCCGAGACGACCCACCTGGCCAAGATGTGGGCGTCGCACTTCACGACGAACCTGTTCATGCAACCCGCACAGCTCTTCGTGCTTTCGATCGGCTTTGCCCTGGAGCACGACGGCGTCAGCCCGGTCCACCATCTTTTCGCCCTCGCGTCCTTGTTGATCGTGTTCAAGGTCCCCGGCGCCCTCGGTGGTGCCGAGAAGACTTCTCACAAGCTCGAGTCGATCGTGCACACCGCTTTCACTCACATCGGCCACGCCCTCGCGAAAGCCTGATGCGCCTCGTCGCGATCCTCGCCGGAGCAGTCTTCCTCTGGCTCGTCACCGCGATGCAGGTGCCGAGCCATGAGCGCCTCCCGATCCAGGCCATCGTCATCGGAGCTGTCGTCAGCCAACCGTTCGGCTGCACGAACCTCGATCTCGAGCCCTTCGACGCACGCTGTCCGTCGCACCACATCCACACAGGCATCGACCTCGCCGCTCCTGACGGCACAGACGTGCACTCGGCTACAGCGGGCACGGCGTTCACCGGGTATGACCCGCTGGGCGCGGGCAACTACGTCGTGGTCGCGGTCGATGAGCACGTGCGCGTCATCTACTGCCATCTATCTGGATTTCAGGTCGGCGCAGGCGATGCGGTGGCACCCGGCCAGGTGATCGGGCTGGTTGGAGCCACGGGCCTGGCGACCGGCGCCCACGTCCACCTGCAGGTCAACGTCGATGGCCTCCCGATCGACCCCGACGTCTTTTTGGGTTCTTAACAGGCTGGGTAGGCGTGACGTCGCCGGATCCCTAACTTGAATCCAATTTCACGGAGGTGATGCGATGGTCAACAAAGTCATTCTCATCGGCAACCTGACGGCTGATCCGGACGTCAAGGCGACGCCCAAAGGAACCTACGTCGCCAACATCAGACTGGCCACCCATTCGTATCTCGGCAAGGACGACGATGGCAAGGCCAAGGAAGAGACCGAGTACCACCGCCTGGTCGCCTTCGGCAAGCTCGCCGAGTTCGCGGGGCAGTACCTGCAGAAGGGCAGGGCGGTCTACGCGGAGGGACGGCTTCGCACGAGCTCCTGGCAGGACACGGCGGGTCAGAAGCGCTTCCGCACCGAGATCGTCGTTGACGAGTTCAAGTTCGTCGGGGGGCGGCCGCAGCAGGCGGCGGCCTAAGTCCCGGACAGCGCGGGTCCTCGGGCGGTAATCTTGTAATCGAATAATCAATGCCCGAGGACGTCCGCGCCTGGTTCGCCTCCCGCGTGCCTGGAGGCTGGTTTGTCGCCCCGCCCGAGGTCACCGAGGACGGCGAGGAGATCCTGGTCGTCGGCACCCTGGCCGACGTCGAGCTGGCCAAAGGCACGGCGGGTGACGGCCGGGCGGCTGCCCGCAACGCCCGAATCCAGCGGTTTCGTGAGGAGACCCGGGACGAAAGGATCCGCATCGCCCGTGAGGCTGAGCGCAGGTTCGGGCGCAAAGTTGCCTGGGGGGCCAGGTGCGGGGACGAGCTGAAGATCTTCACCACGCTCAGCGTTCCCGTGATGACCCGGCTGCGGATGAGCGAGCGCACGATCCTGGATACCCTCGTGGCGGGTGGCGTGGCGCGCAGCCGCAGTGAGGCGCTTGCATGGTGCGTCCGCCTGGTCGGGATGCACCAGGCCGACTGGATCCAGGGCCTCCGGGATGCTCTGGTGAAGGTGGACGAAGTTCGCAGTAAAGGACCGCTGAACTAGTCATATCGGTTGATACCCTGTGGCAACCTTGATCGCCGAAGGCGACCGCAAACACGTCGTCATCATGGGCGCCGGTCCGGCCGGCCTGACCGCCGCGTACGAGCTGCTCAAGCGCGACGTGCCGGTCACGGTGGTCGAGAAGGATCCCAAACAGGTAGGCGGGCTTGCCCGCACGGTCGAGTACCGGGGCTACCGCTTCGACATCGGCGGGCACCGGTTCTTCTCCAAGAACGAAGAAGTCGAAAACCTCTGGACCGAGATCCTGGGCGACGAGATGCTGACGCGCGGCCGGCTGTCGAGGATCTACTACCGCGGCCGCTTCTTCGCCTACCCGATCAAGGCGGTCAACGCTCTCTGGAACCTGGGCCCGGTCGAGGCTGTCCTGTGCCTCACCAGCTACGCCCGGGCGCGCCTTCAGCCGGTGAAGAGTCCGAAGACGCTCGAGGATTGGGTGCGCAATCAGTTCGGCTGGCGCCTGTTCAGCATCTTCTTCAAGACCTACACGGAAAAGGTGTGGGGAATCAGCACCAAAGAGCTGTCCGCGGACTGGGCGGCGCAGCGCATCAAGAGCCTCGACCTGTGGGTGGTCTTGCGCACGGCGTTGCTGCCAGGCCGGAAGCCAGGCCGCCGCGGCGAGATCGTGACCACCCTGATCGACAAGTTCCGCTACCCGCGACTCGGCCCCGGTCAGATGTGGGAGCGCGTGGCCGAATTCAGCCAAGCCAAGGGCCACCCGGTGCTGCTGGGAAGGTCGGTGGCGCGCATCAACCACCGCGATGGGCTGGTGACCTCGGTGGCCACCGTGACGGACGATGGTCGTACCGAAACGCACGACGGAACCGACTTCATCTCCAGCATCCCGATGCGCGAGGCCGTCGCGAAGCTCGATCCACCCGCGCCTGAAAGGGTGCGCCAGGCGGCGAACAACCTCGGTTACAGGGACTTCATCAGCATCGCGTTGATGATCGATCGCGCCGATGTCTTCCCGGACAACTGGATCTACATCCACGACCCCGGCGTGCGGGTCGGACGCATCCAGAACTTCAAGAACTGGAGTCCCGACATGGTGCCCGACGCAACCAAAACCTGTCTCGGGCTCGAGTATTTCTGCTTCGAGGGCGACGGCCTGTGGACGATGAACGACGGGGACCTCGTCGCTCTCGCGACCAAAGAGCTCGCGCAGCTGGGCATGTGCTCAGCAAGCGAGATATTCGACGGCGTGGTCGTGCGGCAGCAGAAGGCCTATCCGGTTTATGACGACAGCTACCAGGCCAATGTGTCTGTCGTACGCGACTACCTGGCAAACTCGCTGCCCAATCTGCACCTGGCCGGCCGCAACGGGATGCACAAGTACAACAACCAGGACCATTCGATGATGACTGCGCTTCTCGTCGCGCGAAGCATCGCCGCCGGCTCGCTGCTCGACCCGTGGAAGGTCAACGCGGACGCTGTGTACCACGAAGACATCAGGGTCGGTGAGCGCGATCTCACCGGCCGCCAGGTCCCGGAGCGAGTAGCGGCGGGGAAACCCTAAGCCGTTTTCGGTCGGGCGAAGTTGGCGGCCACGAAGCTGGCCACCGCGAGAACCGCAAACAGGACCGCGTGCTTGTAGTGCGGTCCCGACGTTGTCGACGTGAGTATCTGCAGCACACCTATCGCGTACAGGACGGCGATGATGATGAAAATGACGCCGAGGACCCCCAGGCCAACCGCCAACGAGCTGGATTTCATCACAGGCTGAAATGTAGCAAAGCGAGGGCCGCCAGCCCAGCGGCGATGCAGTACCAGCCGTAGGGGTCGAGCCGGCCGGAGCGGAAGTAGCGCAGGAGAAAGCGCGCGCTCGCATACGCGGCGACGCCCGAAAGCACGGCCGCCGCCAGGTACTCAGCCACCGGGACGCCGCTCGAGAACAGCTGAGGTACCTCGAGGACGCCCGCGCCCAGGATCACCGGAGTCGCGAGCAGGAACGAGAATCGCGCCGCCTCCTGATGCCGAAGCCCGGCGAGCAACCCGCCACCGATCGTGACGCCCGAACGCGAGATCCCTGGGAGAAAGGCCAGGGCCTGGCACGCGCCAACCAGGGCGGCGGCACGGAAGCTGATCCGTTCCGCGGTGGCGAAGTGAGCCTCCTGCTCGCCCCGAGATTCGCCTGACAGCGCCGCCTGTCGCTCCGCGCGGCGCCGAAGAAGCTCGAAAGCCAGCATCAGCACACCGTTCGCGACCAGGAAGCCGGCGGCTTCATACGGGCTGGCGAACAGACTCTTGATCCGGCTCTCGAGGAAGACCCCGAGTACCGCCGCGGGAATGGTGCCGACGAGAAGCAACATCGCGAGCCGCTCGGAATCCGTTTTCATCTGGCCCCGTATCGCGGCGGTGAAAAAGCCGCGAATGATCACGACCCATTGGTCGCGGTAGAGGATCAGAAGTGCGGTCGCCGTGCCGAGATGGAGGAGGACCAGGAAGGGCACGAACGACGGATCGGACTGTCTGAAGCTCCAATGCAAAAGGCTGGGGATCAGCACCGCATGGCCGAGTGAGGAGACTGGGAAGAGCTCGGTCGCGCCTTGCAACAGGCCGATGAACAATGCCTGCGCCAGACTCACTCGCTAGATTGTCGGGCAATGGCTCATCTTGCGGTCTTCAACCCAGCCGTGAAAACCCTCCATGAGTCGGTGCTGCGGGCGGAGATGGCGGAGCGCATGGGCTTCAGGTCGGTCTGGACGACTCAGCTCCCCGACGCCCGCGATGCGTCGCTTTTGCTGGCCGCCTACGCCAACGCAACGCAACGGGTCACGCTCGGCACCGGGGTGCTCCCGATCTACACGCGTCATCCGACCGCGATGGCGCAGATGGCCGCGACGCTGGACGAGGTTTCAGGTGGCAGGTTCATCCTGGGCATGGGCATCAGCCACAAGGTGACGGTCGAGACGATGTGGGGCTTGAAGATCGAGAAGCCTGTGGAGGCGATGCGCGAGTACCAGACGATCGTGAGGACCAGCCTTCGTGACGGCGGCTGCAGCTTCGAGGGCAGCCACTTCACGGCGCGCTGGTCCTACTCGGCGCCGCGCCGACCGGACCTGCCGATCATGATCTCGGCGCTCAATCCCCGCATGCTGGAGCTCGCTGGCGAGATGGCGGACGGCGTGGTCCTGTGGATGTGCCGCCCCGATTACATACGCGACCACATCATCCCGGCAATCGCTGCTGGGCGCCGCAAGGTAGGCAAGACAATGGATGGATTCGAGATCGTGGCCGCGGTGCCGGTATGCCTCACCTCAGACCGGAAGGCCGCCCAGGACGTGTTCCGGCACACCGTTGCCCGCTACGCGAGCCTTCCTTACTACCGAAAGATGATGGACGCGAGCGGGCTCAAGTCTGAGCTCGAGGCGGGCGACGTCAGCGAGGAAACCCTGGATCAGCTTGCGGGGATCGGCGACGAGGAGCAGGTGCGCGCCGCGGTGCGCCTCTACCAGGAGGCGGGCGTCACGCTACCGGGCGTTGGCCCGTTCGGCGGTCATCAGGGCGCCAAGGGTTTTGAAGCGACGCTGGAGGCGGCGGCCTCGACCTAGCGGAGCTTGTGCGCCGCCTCTTCCAGCAGCCTGCGCGCCGTCTCGAACTCGCGGCGCACGGCGGCGTCCTCCGCCTGGCCGAGCACCGCCACGACTTCCTTCCAGCGCGCTGCGTCGCGCTCGCCCAGTCCGGAGCGGACCTGGCCGATGGTCTGCGTCGCGAACAGAAGCCCTCCGCCGGGGTTGTCGAGGATCGACCGAGCGATCTCGAGCTGCTCGCGCGACCACCTGACGATCTCGTCGCCGGGGTGCGTGTCCAGCTCCTTGGGCCGGAGGACTTCCATGCGTTCTCTATTCTCCGGCAAGGGCGTGGAGCGGCTCGCCCGTAAGCCGGTAGACCGTCCACTCCGAGTTGGGCTTCGCCCCGAGCCGCTCGTAGAACCGGATCGCGTCCTTGTTCCAGTCCAGCACTGCCCACTCGAGGCGGCCGCAACCCCGATCGACGGCAACCTGTGCGAGGCGCTCGAGCAGAGCTCGACCGATGCCCGCGCCGCGCCGAGCCGGTACGACGAAAAGGTCTTCGAGGTAGAGGCCGGGCTGCGCGAGAAACGTTGAGAAGCTGTGAAAGAACAGAGCAAAGCCGACGGGCTGGCCTCCGTCTTCCGCGATCAGCGTTTCCGCGTACCGCCGTTCCCCGAAGAGGTGTGCCGTCAGCTTCTCCTCGGTCATCGTGATCTCGTGCTCCAGCTTCTCGTAGCGGGCAAGCCCTCGGATCAGCTCCGCGATCAGCGGCACGTCCTTCAGCTCGCCGGGTCGAATGCTCAAGGTCACCTGGGGCGGTCACGCAAGCGGAAGACGAAACGCATCGCGCCATGCGTGTCTGAAAAGCTCGCGATCTTGTTGTCGACAAGACCCGCGGCGAGCCCCGCGTCGATGAGGTCCGTGTCACGCAATGCGCTGCGCCCGCCCTTCGGGCGCACGACCCAGATCGCGCCGTTGGGCTCGATCCACGACTTCACCTCCTTCAGCCGCTCGAGGTCGCGCGTCTCGTTCGCGGCGAGGAAGACGATGTCGCAGGGAGTCCGGGGCTTGCTCCGGACGATGTCTTGCGTCCGCGAGCGCAGCAGCTTGAGGAACGAAGCATCGTCGAGACCGACCATTGCCACCTTCGCGCCCGGTTTCACACCGAGCTTGTCGAGGAGCGGTCGGGTCGATGCGCTATCGGCCGGGCTCATCCTCTATCTCCTTCATTGCCCCCGCGAATCGCCCCGAAGACGATGATTCCGAGCAGCCAGCCTCCGTAGGCACCAGCGATGGCGAGGACGATGACCGGGATCGGGTTGCCGACGCGGCTCGAGAGAAGGCTGCCGAGACCCGCCAGCGCCGCGAACACAACCGCCCCGGCGATTCCTCCCGCGACAGCACCAGCGAGCGCCGTGGCGTTGTTGGCTTGTTTCAGACCTCGATCACCTGCAGGTCTTTGACCGCGCCGGTCATGGTGCCCGAGTACACGTGGTTGAACAAGAAGCGTGTGTCGGGATGTCGCTTTTTCAACTTGGCGGCGGCTTCCCAGCTCATGTGGCTGAACACATCGCCCGGGCCCGTCGCCTCGACGATGGCAACGTCTGCTCCGTTCACAAGCTTGTCCAGGGGCGACGTTGGTTCCGTGTCGCCGGAATACGCGACGACCTTGCCGTTGACATGGATGCGGTAGCCATTGCTCCCCATCGTGCCGTGGTCGAGCTTGACGGTCTCGTACCGCACGCCGGAGATGGTTCCGGACGCTTTGGCGGTGAGGTATTTCACCTTGAACTGCGGCCGCATGACCCGCTGCCAGTCCGGTCCCCAGCTCACCTCCCAGAGCTTCTCGAGGTGTTCGTCGATTCCAGTAGGCCCAACGAAGGTCAACGGCCTGCGGTCGACGAAGACGCGGTGCAAAACGAACGGTGGCAGGCCGAGCGTGTGGTCGCCGTGGAAATGGGTTAGAAAGACGACCGCAATATCACCGGGGTCCATGCCCAGCCGGTGCATGTGCGGCAGCAGCGGCGCCCCTCCGTCCAGCAGGACGCGGCCGTCAACGACGACGGCCCCGTTGTAACGGTCCAGCGAAAAGGCTGCGCCGCTGCCGAGGAACGCGAGCTTTACGCGATGGTTACCGCTGGGTTGAGATACACGTCCTGGATTGCGTGGAGTAATTCGATGCCCTCCTTCATTGGGCGCTGGAACGACTTGCGGCCGCTGATCAGACCCATCCCGCCCGCGCGCTTGTTGATGACGGCGGTTCGGACAGCCTCCTTCAGGTCTGTCGCGCCTTTGCTCTCACCCCCGGAGTTGATGAGACCGGCTCGTCCCATGTAGTTGTTGATCACCTGGTAGCGGCAGAGATCGATGGGGTGGTCGGTCGAAAGCTTCTCGTAAACCGCCGGCGACGTCACTCCGAAATGGATGACCTCAAACCCGCGATTGGTTGTGGGCAGCTTCTGCTTGATGATGTCGGCCTCGATGGTGACCCCGAGATGGTTGGCCTGCCCGGTCAGGTCGGCGGCGGTCTCGTAGTTCACGCCGTCCTTCTTGAACTCGGGGTTGCGCACGTAGCACCACAGGACCGTGGCCATGCCGAGCTCATGCGCGGCGTGGAAGGCTAACGCGATCTCCTGCAGCTGGCGGTCGGACTCGGGCGAGCCGAAGTAGATCGTCGCCCCAACGGCGACTGCGCCCATTTCCCACGCCTCCTTAACGGTCCCGAAGAGAATCTGGTCGTAGTGGTTGGGGTAGGTCAGCAGCTCGTTGTGGTTGATCTTGCAGATGAACGGGATCTTGTGGGCGTACCGCCGCGCCACCGAGCCGAGAACACCAAATGTCGAGGCGACCGCGTTGCAGCCCCCCTCGACCGCCAGCTCCACGATCTTGGCGCCGTCGAAGTAGATCGGGTTCGGCGCGAACGAGGCGCCGGCGGTGTGCTCGATGCCCTGGTCGACGGGCAGAATCGACAGGTAACCGGTTCCGGCCAGCCGTCCGTGGTCGAGCAGCGATTCCATGCTTCGCAGCACACGCGTCGGCCGGTCGCTGTCCTTCCACACCCGGTCGATGAAGTCTCCACCGGGCAGGTGGAGCTGCTCTTTGGGGACTGTCTGGCACTTATGCTCCAGGAGGTCCCGGGCATCGCCTCCCAGCACTTCTTCGATCTTCTCTAAGGTTCCTCTGGTAACAGTTGCCATCATTGCCTCTTACACATTTAGTTAGCCCGTCCCGCAGGTTCGCGAATTGCCATCCGTCACTCTATAGTGCGCCGATATGACCCAGCGGGCGAGTGACCTATTGGCCGAGGTGGCGGACCGTCTTTCCTCTGACGCGACCGACAGTGGGATGGTCGTCGCGGAGGCCGTGCGGGCGATAGAGCCCGAGCTCCTCAAGGGGTACAAGGACGGCTCGATCGACGAGCTGGTCGGGATGTCGGTCGCCTTCCTGAAGGCGCTTTTCCGGTCGCTGCGACCGGACTCCAAGCTGCCCTGGCCGGAGTACTACACCCAGGCCCGGGAGTACGCACGCCGCTACGCGGAAAAGGGCGTGCCCCTCGAGTCACTCATGGAGGGCC
Organism: Chloroflexota bacterium; assembly: GCA_005881275.1. Classification (GTDB taxonomy): domain Bacteria; phylum Chloroflexota; class Dormibacteria; order Dormibacterales; family Dormibacteraceae; genus 40CM-4-65-16. The sequence continues at coordinate 2,963 of VBEF01000028.1, read as the reverse complement.
TGGCGATCTTCCGCCGCACCGTGATGGCCCGTGTTACCGATGAGATGGGCGAGAGCCCATACGCGGACGAGGTTCTGCTCCTCGCGCAAAGCCGGCTCGGCGACGTGGTCGAGCACCTGAACTCGATGTTCATCCGAGGCTACCTCGACTACACCGAGAGCAAGTACAGCGCCCGGCAGAGCGAGCTGCGCGGGCTGTACCACATCGCCAGCGCGCTTGGCCGCTCCCTCGACGTAAGCGAGATCGCCGAGGTCGGCCTGCGCGAGACGCTCAAGGTCCTGGGCCTCCAGGCCGGCGCCGTGTGGGTCCGCGACGGCGCGCGGCTCAAGCTCGCCAAGACCATCGGCATGCAGCCTGGCGAAGAGGACGAGTTCTCGGACTCCGGTCGCTCGGGCCTGATGAGAGTGCTCGAGGTTTCGACCGGCCCCGCCGAGTCACGCGTCGACCGCATCGCAGGGGAGTGGAGCGCGATCCGCGCGGAGCTCCGGACGAAGGGCGTGTTGCTCGGCGCGATGACTGTCGCGACGCGTTTACCGAGGACCTTCGAGTCGAGCGATCTGGAGTTCGTCGCCGCCGTCGCGGATCAGATCGCGGTCGCGCTCGACCGCGCTCGCCAGCACACGAAAGAGGCGCGTACCGACTACCTCACCGGGCTCGCCAACCGGCCGGAGTTCGAGCGGGCGATCGACCGCGCTGTCGCATCCGCCGAGCGGCACAAGCGCCGACTGGCCTTGATGATGATCGACCTCGACAACCTGAAAGACATAAACGACACGTACGGACACCACGTGGGCGACGAGGCGATTCGTGTTCTCGCCGCGGAGCTACAGCGGGCCGTCCGCGCGACCGATACATGTGGCCGCCTCGGCGGAGACGAGTTCGGCGTCGCGATGCCTGACGCGGATGAGCGCGACGCGCGCGAGGTTGGCGTCCGGGTGCGCGAGGCGCTCGAGCACCTCAACCGCACGTCCAAGCTGCCGGTGCCTGTGGAGTTCAGCATCGGCATCACGGCGTGGCGACCGGGGCTCGACTGGCAGGCGATGTACCAGTCCGCCGACAAAGCCCTGTACGTCGACAAGAGGCGGCGCCACGCGGCCAAGAAGAGGCTCAGTGAAACGCCGGTCAAGACTCCCAGCGACTGACGGGACCATTCTCGAGGCGTCGTTCTTCGAACGTGATACGCGTGTCGTGGCGCGCGAGCTGCTCGGCAAGGTACTGGTCCGCCAGCTCGACGGACACGTGATGTGGGGCAGGCTGGTCGAAGTCGAGGCCTACCTCGGTCCCGATGACCTGGCGGCGCATTCGAAGGGCGGACGGCGGACGCCTCGGACCGAGGTCATGTACGGGGCTCCCGGGCATGCATACGTCTATTTCACGTACGGCATGCATTGGTGCTTGAATTTCGTGACCCGTGAGGCGGGCGTGCCGCAGGCGGTCCTGGTCCGCGCCCTCGAGCCTGGCCCGGGCGTCGGTCGCTGCAGCGGTCCTGGGCTGGTCACCCGCGCGCTGCAGATCGACCGCGCGCTAAACGGCGCTCCGCTGCGGCCGCCCGACCTCTACATGCTCGACGACGACGCGCCGAGGCGCCGGGTTTTCGTCACGCCAAGAGTTGGCGTCCAGGGCACAGGACGCTGGGAGAAGCGCCTGCTCCGCTACTGCGTCGACTCGCCGAGCCTGTCGCGGCCTATTCCACGACGCGGTCGATGATCGTCGCCGTCCCGAGCCCGCCGCCGCAGCACATCGTTTCGAGGCCGTAGCGTCCCCCACGCCGCTCGAGCTCGCTGAGCAGCCGGGTCATGAGGATCGCCCCCGAGGCGCCTAGCGGGTGGCCGACCGCGATCGCCCCGCCGTTGACGTTCGTCTTTTTCAGGTCGGCGCCGGTTTCCTTCTGCCACGCGAGCACCACTGACGCGAATGCCTCGTTGACCTCGAACAGGTCGATGCTTTTCAGCTCGAGCCCGGCTCGCTTCAACACGGCGGCCGTCCCCGGGATTGGACCTTCGAGCATCAGGACCGGGTCGGTGCCGACGACGGCCTGGGCGCGAATGCGAGCGCGAGGCTTGATGCCCAGCTCCCTGGCCTTCTCGAGCGACATCAGCATCACCGCGGCCGCGCCGTCCGAGATCTGGCTCGAGTTGGCCGCCGTGATCGAGTGCTCGGGGTTGAATGCCGGCTGCAGCGCCGAGGTCGCCTCGTAGGTCGCGTTCGCGCGGATTCCTTCGTCGCGCTCGAACAGGTCGTGGTGGCCATTGCCGTTGAGCGAGATGTCGACCGGCAGCAGCTGCGTCTTGAAGTAGCCCTTCTCGGTCGCCTCGTGGGCGCGGCGATGGCTCTCGACGCTGAGCTCGTCCATGGCCTTGCGGGGGATGCCGTACTTGCGAGCCATCAGCTCGGCCGAGATGCCCTGTGGCACCAGGTCATAGAGCTCCATCAGCTCGGGCGGAAATGGAGTGCCGGGGGAAACGGCGTTCGCGCCCATCGGCACGCGGGTCATCGACTCGACGCCGCCCGCGATCGTGATGTCGCATACGCCCGACTGAATCAGGTTGGCCGCGAAGTGCACCGCCTGCTGACTCGACCCGCACTGGCGATCGACCGTCGTCGCCGGCGTGGTGAAAGGGAAGCCCGCCGTCAGCCACGCGTTGCGTCCGACGTTGAGGCTCTGCTCGCCGGCCTGCGTGACGCAGCCGAACACGACGTCATCGACCTGGTTCGCCTCGATGCCTGCGCGATGCACGACTTCTTTGAGGACGAGCGATCCGAGCACGACCGGGTGTACGTCCTTGAGCTTGCCGTTGCGCCGACCGATCGGAGTGCGGACGGCTTCGACGATCACTACTTCGCGCATTTGTCAGCTGGCCTCCAATAACGAGTCCGAAAGCTCTGTGTCAAGCCACCAAGGTTTGCCTGGCGATTCGATTTTTTTTACCGTTGACCTGCCCATAGGCTCCTGTTAACTTTCG
>VBEF01000027.1 GCA_005881275.1 Chloroflexota bacterium | reverse complement strand
GCGATGCACTGACTACGTGGTTTGGATCACCATGACGCGACGCGATGCTGGCCTGTGACACGAAGGAGGTGCGGCCTCGCCTGACGACCGCCGTCCCTTAGCCGACTACTACTTTGTGCTTGGCGTCCCGCCGGACGCAACCGAGGCGGAACTGCACGCCGCCTGGCGGCGGCAGCTCAAGTACTGGCATCCTGACCGCGGCAACCATCCCGACGCGCTCGAGCACGCGAAGTTGATCAACCTGGCGCACGACGTTCTGACCAACAGCAGCAAGCGCGCGGGATACGACCGACAGCGGGCAGCAGTTGGCTGGCGCCCCTCCGCGTCGGCCCCGGCATACGGCCGCCCGGTCCAGTGGAAGACGGTAAGCCGCGAGGGCCCGCCCCGCGCGCCGGAGGGATTCGACCGGCACGGTTTCGTCGCGCGCCTGGAGGAGATGATGAACCGAGGCCGGCTGATGATTGAGAAGCGCAAGGACCTCGCGTCGGCGTCGAAATGGGAGGCACAGAGTCAGGCCTTGCTGCGGGATGAACTGGGCGACCATGCGTACACGAAGCGTTTCGAAGCGGCCCTGAGTCAGCCTCGCCCGGAAGGTTTGGTGGCGGCGTATGGGGTGCTGTGGGCCGCGTATGAGGATGCGTTGAAGGGCGAGCTGAAGCCGGTAGCGAAGGAAAGGCGCCATTAGCTCGACTGGCGCAGCGCGCCTGCTCGGGTCCGGCGCGCCAGTGGTCCTAGATTCGTCTCGGGAATGAGAGCGGCGTTGATTCGGCTGGTCACTCGCCTGAGCTCTTTCACCTCCTCCGGCGTCAGCACGTCGAATACGAGCCGGCGAACCTCCGCGAAGTGAATCGGACCCGCCTTCATCAGCTTGCTGTATCCCTTGTCGGTCAATTCGGCGTTTGTCGCGCGGCCGTTGGCCCCGCTCATTCGGCGCACCCATCCCTGCCGCTCGAGTCGCGAGATCACATGGGATAGCCGAGACAGGGACCCGTTGGCGACCACAGCCAGGTCTTTGAGTTGAAGACGCCGACCAGGCTGCCGGGACAGCGCCGCCATCACGCCGAACTCGAAGTGGCTCATGCCGGCTTCTCGCTCCAGCTGGGAATCAATTGCCGCAGGCAGCAGGGTGAACGTGGCCATCAGGTGCAGCCAGGCGCTCCATTCGTGGTTGTTCAGCCACCGGACCGGCTTGGCGGCTGGAATAACTTGACGTTTCAACTTATTCAGGCTAGCAACTTGAAGCTTCAACTTCAAGAAATGGGGTCAGACGGAAATCGATGAATCTCGTAGTCCTTGGAGCCACCGGCCGTACTGGCCGCCTCGTGGTCGAGCAGGCGCTCGCCACCGGCCACACCGTCACCGCGCTTGTCCGCACGCCCGAGAAGCTGACGTTTCGCGACTCCAGCCTTCGCGTGCTCGCGGGCAAGGCCACTGATGCAGCAGATGTCGCGAGGGCGCTCGAGGGCGCTGACGCGGTGCTGAGCACGCTCGGCGGCGCGGGATCGGTGATCGTCGACTCAACCCGGGCAATCGTCGAAGCCGCCCACATGACGGGACTCAGACGAGTCGTCGTCCTGTCGTCCTTTTTCGTCGAACGGGAACGCCTCGGCGCTGTGACTCGGTTGCTCACCGGAGTCGCCATGGGCGCCGTCATCAAGGACAAGACCGCCGGCGAGCAACTGCTCCGGCAGAGCGACCTCGATTGGACGATCATCTACGCGAGCGTGCTCAAGGACGGCCCTGCGAGCGGATCGGTGGAGGTGCTTTCCGTGGGCGCGAAGCGCAGGATTTCAGACAGGGTCTCGCGCGCGGACGCGGCAGGGTGGATGGTCAGGGCTGCCACCAACATCCAATTCAACCATCGCAGCGTCGGGATCACCGAGCGGACTCGAACCCAAGAAGAGGTCTCGTTGGAGGTGGTCGAACGTGGCTGAGAGAAACAAGGGGCTGATTACAGCGATCCTCTGGATACCGCTGCAGCTTACGTCGTAACCCTGGTTGCGAACATCACGTTCGGGCTCGGCATCCCCATCGCCGTCGTGCTGTTGATCTCGGTTGCCTTTGCGCTCGTTCACGGAGCCGTCCGCTACGGCTGGAGCGGCATCGTGGCATTCGTCGCCATCTGTCTCGCCGTGAGCAACATACTGGAAAACACGAGCATCCTGACCGGCTTTCCCTTCGGTCACTACCACTACACCGATGCTCTCGGACCGAAGTCTTCCTGGTATGCGGTTATGGGCCTGACGCCCGTTCTTACGTTCGTGATAGGCGGACGCAATTCGCAGGTCACCGATGCGGCCGGAGTGGTCTGGCAGACAAGGAACATCGCCGAATCTGTTGCGATCGTTAGCCTCTACACGATACTCTTTGCTGTTGCCCTGTCGGCGGTGAGGTTGATCCAAGCCCCAGCTACAGCTCCCGAAACAGCAGCTCAAGGAGCGACGCCCGTAACGAGAGAGGCATTGACCGCAGCGCGCTAGACGAGCGTGCGGCCGTGTCTCGGACACGTTCGCACGTGAGCAACTAGATTTGGGTCATGGACATGAAGCTCGAACTCGTTCCCGTGCCCGTCACCGATGTCGACCGCGCCAAATCGTTCTACGTCGACATGGTCGGCTTCAATCTGGACCACGATCACCAGGTCAACGATCAACTGCGCTTCGTGCAGCTCACCCCGCCTGGATCGGCATGCTCAATCGTGATGGGAGTGGGCATTACTGAGATGCCCCCTGGATCCCAGAAGGGGCTTCAGGTTGTCGTAGACGACGTCGAAGCTGTTCGCCGGGAGCTATTGGGCCGCGGCGTGAAAGCCAGCGAAGTCCAGGTACATCCCTGGGGTTCATTCATCTTCTTCAGCGACCCCGATGGGAACTCGTGGGCGGTGCAGCAGGCGCCAGCGCGGGCATAGTTCTATGTCACGACAATCAGAATTCGATAACGCCCGCGCGGAGAAGATCCGGGTCGAACGTCTCTCTCGCAAGGATTTCATTGACGCCGATCTCGTCCACCTCGATGACGCGAAACGGCTCGCCATCGAACTCTGCTTGGCAGCGGAGCAAGATGCCAACCTCGGCGTCCACGATCAGTCTGTACACATCCGCGCCGGTGCCCAACAAATGGAACGTGGGATCAAAAGCCTGCGGCTCGACGACATGAGGCAGTGCGGTGACAAGAAAGGCGGGCCGAGACAGCAGACTCGTCCGTCCCTCGAAGCGCAAATGCAATGAAGCGAGGCGGCGGGCTGGGTTGACCAGGCCTTCGGCCGGGCCGAAGCCATGGTTGATGTTCAGCGCTCCGTCGTTTGTCCTGAAGGCGTCAGGTGACCAACTCCACCAGTGGTCTCCGATGAACACGGCCGTAACGAACTGGTCACCGACCAGAAACTGGGTCCTCCTCTTGTCGGGTTTCGCGAGCCATACGCGCCAGTCTTCGCGGCTCTCTTCATGAGGTTCATCAGGCTTGTCGAACCGAAACGACATCACAGTTGCCGATGCGCTCTTTCTCAACTCGCCGAAGGCGTGTTCCCACGCTCGACTGAACGTCTCCAAATGCCGCCATTCGTGGCCGCGGAGCCGTAGTGAGCTCCAGCGGTCCGAGCTCGTGTGCATCAGTTCGAGAACCTCTCCCAGATCGCTCATGGCGCTGCGCCGTCCAGGACTCTTTCGGACTAGGCGCTGGTCGAGCGTGGCTCGATCTTCGTCGTCGACGATCGCGCCTCGGGCGTGAGCACGCTGTTGAGGATGCTGCCGGCGTATCGGCGGTACTTGGCGCGGTACGCAGCATCGATCTCGTCGTCGATGTCGCGAGCGGCGTCGACGAACGTGACGTCTTGCTGAACAGCGCCCGCCCGTATCCGACCCTCGTGCCTTTCCTGGGTACCACGGAACCACTGACCACCGCGTCCCCTAACGGATCGGACGTACAGGTCGTCGCCGTGTCGGACCACCCAGACGGTCACGGGTTTCCGCAGCGTGCCGTCGGGCCGGACCGAGGCGATCCGCACCTCTTCAGCCGCTGCGATCTTGGCGAGCGCCTCGTTGTCCCACGCACTCATCGGCCATCCTCCTTGGCCCCGATCCGTATGAGCGACTTGATCGCGCGCCGTTCGTCCATCGCCTTGTAGGCCTCCGCGATATGGTCGAGGTCGGTCTCGAAATCAAAGACTCGCCCGGGATTGATGCGGCCATCGAGGACATCGTCAAGCAGCTCAGGAATGTAGGCGCGCGCCGGCGACACCCCGCCGCGCAACCCGATGTTGCGAAAGATCACGGTCTCCATCGGGTTCTCGATGTCGTGGGGAACCCCGACAACGCCAACGACCGAACCGGGTCGCGCGATGCCCAACGCCGTCGCCATCGACTGGCCCGTGCCGACGCATTCGAGGGCGGCGTCGACGCCAACGCCATCGGTCAACTCGAGGATCGCCCCGATCGCGGCGTCGCCGCGCTCGGCACGGATGTCCGTGGCACCGAAAGAACGGGCGACCTCCTGACGGGCCGGGTGTCGGCTGAGGGCGATGATTCGCGCGGCACCCAGGCGATGCGCTGCAAGGACCGCGCACAGACCCACCGCGCCGTCACCCACGACAGCGACGACGCTGCCCGACCGAACACCGGCACTCACCGCGGCATGGTGGCCGGTGCTCATCACGTCGGAGAGGGCGAGGAACGACCGCATCATTTCGTCCGAATGCCTGGAGCCGGGCACCGGGACGAGGGTGGCGCCGGCGAGGGGGACACGGACAGCCTCCCCCTGGCCTCCGTCGATCTCGCCGTTCCCAAACGCACCCCCGGCGACGCACTGCGATGTGACTCCCGCACGGCAGTGCGGGCACGTGCCGTCGCAGTACTTGAAAGGGGCGATCACGAGATCTCCGACGGCGATGCCGCGCACGTCGGTGCCGATGCCCTCCACCACGCCGATGAACTCATGACCGATCGAGCCCACGGCGTGAGGCGTCTCCCCTCGGTAGTACCAGAGGTCGGACCCGCAGACGCAGCCCAGCACGACGCGGACGACCGCGTCGGTGGGCGCGGCGACAACCGGGTCTGGCCGCTCTCCGACCTCGATCGAACGAGGTCCGTTGTAGATGGCGGCGCGCACGGCTAAGCCAACAGCTTGCGGATAGCTGTAGCTTCCGCGCCCGCCTGGAGCGCCCCGAACCCGAAGAGGATGGTGACCAACTTCCGCTCCATGCGCGTCCCATACTATGGCTCGCCCTGACACCGGCCAGAAAGGCCCGGAGTCGGGTTATCCTGCGCTCGTTGAGTGATCCCAAGGTCGACGCACTGAGCCGGGTTCCGTTGTTTGCGAACAGTCCTCGAAAGGAGCTCGAGTTTCTCGCCTCGCGTACTGACGAAGTGGACGTGGAAGCCGGTCGAACCCTGATCCGGCAAGGCACTCCAAGCGACACTTTCTATGTAGTGCTGGACGGCGAAGCCGAGGTTGAGGTCGATGGCAAGGCCAGGCCGCCCTTACGGCCAGGGAGCTTTTTCGGCGAAATCAGCATGCTCGACCGCGGTCCCGCGACGGCAACTGTCGTCGCCAGGACGCCGGTCCGGCTGATGGTCATGAGTCACGCCCAGTTCCGAGACGCGGTCAAAGGCAACGATCAGCTGCTGTCACATGTGTTGAGCGTCGCCGCCGGCCGGCTCCGCCGTGATTACCTGGAACACCACAAGACCTAGCCGCCGCGGATCGCAGGGCGCGGGGTGGGCGTGCCGAAATCCGGGCTCAAACCCAGCTCGCCAACCTGTTGACGAAGAATGCGGCCTACTCGGCCTGGCAGGAGGTCTTCTCCGCCCAGGAGGATCGCCAACCTCGAAGCGCTGGTCTCGACCGCCGATGAATCGTTCGGGGCGAACAACGACCACAGCTCCAAGAGGCCAACGCTGCCCGGAGGTTCGGCGTAGCTCCGCTCGAGTCTGGTTACCTGTGACGAGGTCAACCCGTGATTAGCCCGATCATCGAAGTCGAGAACCTGGTCAAGGTTTATCCCGGCGGCACCCGGGCCGTAGACGGCATCAGCTTCAACGTCGAGCCGGGTGAGCTCCTGGGTTTCCTCGGCCCCAACGGCGCCGGAAAGACCACGACCATCCGCATTCTCGCAACTCTTCTGGCGGCGACCAGTGGCACGGCGAGGGTCGCCGGCTTCGACGTCACGACGCAGGCGGCCGACGTGCGCCGCCGGCTCGGACTCGCCATGCAAACTCCGACGCTCGACGCGTTTGCCACCGGTCGCGAGAACATCGAGCTCATCGGCCGCATGCATCGAGTGGGCCGAGCCGAGCTGAAACGGAGAACCGACGAGCTGCTCGAGCTCATGGGTCTAACGGACGTGGCGCGCAAGCTGGCCGGCACCTATTCGGGCGGGATGCGCCGCCGGCTCGACCTTGCGTGCGCGCTCGTGCATCGACCGCGGGTTCTGATTCTCGACGAGCCGACGGAGGGCCTTGATCCCCAGAGCCGCATCGCGTTGTGGGAGGAGCTGGAACGGATCAGCCGCGACGGTACGACTATGTTGCTGACCACGCACTACATGGAGGAAGCCGATCGCCTCTGCAACCGGGTTGCGATCATCGATAACGGACGGATCGTCGTCGATGGCACGCCGGCGAATCTCAAGGCAGGAATCGGGGCCGATTCCGTCACGCTCCAGCTCGAAGCAAGCGGATCTGAAGACATGGCTCGCCTCCACGAAGAGGTACGGGGCTTGCTGGCCGGCTTCGAGTCCCTGGAATCCGTGACACCCGAACCGTTCGGAGTCCGCCTCGCCATTCGCGATGCGGGTCGGGCCATTCCGGAGCTGATGCGCCGTCTGGATCGCAACGGGCACGACGTGCATGTGATCGGACTGGCTGTCGGACGGCCCTCGCTCGACGACGTTTTCGTCAAGTACACGGGCCGGCGCATCCGGACCGAGGCGGCAGACCAGCCGCTCATTCTGGGTTGGTGACCGCATGATCGGCGACTTCTTTTACGAGGCCTGGTACCTGAGTCTGCGCACGCTGCGCCGCTTTTTCCGCGTTCCCGCCAACTGGATCGGAATCATTTTCTTTCCGCTGATCCAGCTCTTCGTTTTCAGCCAGCTGTTCAAAGACATCATCCAGCTGCCTGGATTTCGTTCCAGCGGGAGTGGGAGCTACCTGGCCTACCTTGCTCCAGGACAGATTGCATTCACGGCGTTTTTCGCCGTGGCATGGTCCGGAAGCGCGATCCTGGTCGAATACCGCAACGGCTACATGGACAAGCTGCGGGCGACGCCGATATTCCGCGTGTCGATTCTTGTCGGTGAGCTTGCGCCGCTGTTCATCGAGTCCGCGATCATGGCCGGAGGCATCCTCCTCCTGAGCGTCCTGTTGGGCGCGACCATCAAGACCGGTCTGATCGGCGCGGCGTTGATCCTTGTTCTGTCCGGGCTGTTTGGCATGGCCTGGGCTGGAACGTCATTCGTGCCCGCGCTCCTGACCAAGAGCGAACAGGCCACCGGCACGCTTTCGCTCGTCTTTTTTCCAATCGCCTTCATGTCGACCGCCTTTGTGCCGCCGGCGCTGATGCCCGGTTGGCTGCAGACCGTGAACAGCTGGAATCCGATTACATTCCTGATCGAAGCGATTCGTCCCCTCATGGTGAGCGGCTATGACTGGGCCGCGATCGGCAAGGCATTGATTGCCATTGCGGTGCTGGGCCTGGTGCTTCAGTCCGCCACCTTGTGGGCGTTTCGGCGCCTCACGGCGTAGCGCCACCGCTCAGTAGGAAAGCGGCACGGCTCGGGATTGCTCGGCGCTCAGCTGGACTTCGTCACCGATCCGGATCGTTCCGCCTTTCAGAATCCTGGCGCGCAGCCCTGAGTGGAGCAGGCCCTTGAGCACGACCTGCGTGCCGACAAGCTTGGCGAGGTGGTTGCACGGTTCGCATCGCTCTTCGCCTTCGCATTCCAGATCGCCAACCTGAAAACGCCGGCCGATGAAGTCGCCGAGGTCGATGCCGCGCACCAATACCTGGCGTCGAGCCTCCCACGGGTTGAGATCGAGGCCGTGCTGCGCGGCTTGACTCTCGAAGATTTCGGCTTCGATCAGCGTGATATCGCACGAATCCGGGTCGGGGTCGCCAAAGTTGCGATCCCCCTCGAGACCTTTTCCCGCGTGCCCGATCGCCCGCTCCACCGAATGCGGCGCCTCCCCGTGCGCGGCCGCAAGGTAAATCGCTTCTACTCTGCCGTTCGGTCCGTCCATCTCCACTCCATATTGTTGCCCGTTTGGCCTGCGTCCCGGCCAAACAGGCAATTTTGAAGGCCTGTGCTTCAGGCCTTGGTAAGAACGCCCTGCCGTGAGCGCGTGGAGCCTACAGCGACCAAACCGGCAACCGCAGAAAGAATGATCAGAACCTGGATCCACCGATATCCGCTCCCCACCTTCAACACCTCCTTGGCCAAAAGATCCGGTCCTACGGACGAAGGCGACTATCAAGAAAACGCGCAGCGGGTAGCGGCGTTACGCCATCAGCGCATCGGGTTTGACACCAGACAATTCTCTGACTAAAGTCAGAGAACATGGACGGGCCAGCCGTAAGCGCCGTGCGCGCCTTCAACCGCACCGTCGCCGAGCGAATCGGCGCGCTGAACGATGGGTTTCTCGGGCGCGGCCGGCCGATGGTGGAATCGCGGACGCTGTGGGAGATCGGCCTCGAGGGGGCCGAGGTCCGGGAGCTGCGAGCCCGGCTCGGCCTGGATTCCGGATACATGAGCCGCGTTTTGCGAGCCCTCGAACGTGAACGGTTGATCAAGGTCGAGACGAGTCCTGACGATGGGCGGGTTCGGTTCGCGCGGCTCACCAGGACAGGCCGCGCCGAGCGCGCCGTGCTCGATCAGCGCGCGGACAGAGTTGCATGGGGCTTCCTCGAGCCGCTGACGGACCAGCAGCGAGCGACCCTGGTGGCCGCGATGGCCGAGGTCGGGCGGCTTCTGCGCGCGTCACTCATCACGATTGCGGTGGAGGATCCGACCACCACCGACGCGCGATGGTGCATCGGACAGTATTTTGCCGAGCTGGTTGTCCGCTTCGAGGCCGGCTTCGATCCTTCCAACACGATCCCCGCCGACGCACACGACCTGATGCCGCCACGCGGCGCCTTCCTCATCGCACGGCTACACGATCGCCCGCTCGGATGCGGCGCGCTGAAGTTTCATCCGGGAGCCCCCGCGGAGCTGAAACGAATGTGGGTGGATCCGGAAGCGCGCGGCCTCGGACTTGGCCGCCGGCTGCTGGGGGAGCTGGAGCGGCAGGCTGGAAGAGCCGGCGCGCGGGTCGTGCGCCTCGAGACGAACCGCGCGCTCGTCGAGGCGATCCGGCTCTACCGAAGCAGCGGCTACCGCGAGGTGCCCGCCTTCAACGACGAGCCGTATGCGCACCACTGGTTTGAAAAGGAGCTGGCATGACCGTCGTCACATCGCCGGGCCTGGTTTCGTCATCCATCTGAAGGTCTATGACTGAGCACGAGTATCTGGCCGAGCGTTTCGAGACGCATCGCGCCCACCTGAGGGCCGTGGCGTACCGCATGCTGGGCTCGGCCGACGAGGCCGACGACGCGGTGCAGGAGGCATGGATCCGGCTGAGCCGCGCGGACGCAGGACGCGTCGACAACCTCGCCGGCTGGTTGACCACCGTCGTAGCACGCGTATGCCTGGACATGCTTCGTTCGCGCAAATCTCGGCGGGAAGAGCCGCTGTCTCTGCATCACGTCGCCGGCAACGACCCTGAACACGAGGTTCTGCTGGCCGATTCGGTCGGCCTGGCGATGCTGGTCGTGCTCGAAACGCTTGCGCCCGCGGAGCGCGTCGCATTCGTGCTGCACGACCTGTTCGGACTTCCCTTTGACGAAATCGCTCCCATCGTGGGCCGGACGCCATCTGCCGCCAGGCAGCTGGCCAGCCGCGGACGCCGCCGTGTGCGCGGGGCGGACCCCGCAACGGGCGATCTCACCCTGCATCGCGAGATCGTCGATGCCTTCCTCGCGGCCTCACGCGGGGGCGACTTCGAGGGCCTGCTGGCCATGCTCGACCCGGACGTCGTCGTCCGAGCAGACGAGGCGGCGGTGAAGCTGGGCGCGGAGAGGGAGGTCCGCGGCGCGGCGGCGGCCGCTCGCACGTTCGCGGGTCGCGCCCGGGCGGCGCAGCCCGCACTCGTCAACGGAGTGCCCGGGCTCCTGTGGTCACATGGAAGCAGTCCTCGCGTCGCCTTCGCCTTCACGATCCGGGGCGGGACGGTGACGGCCATCGAGCTGATCGCCGACCCCGCGCGTCTCGCGGATCAGGTCGGCCAGTAACCGCACCTCAGAATGGAGGAGGAAGCACCGCCAGCAGAGTCGCGCCGGCGAGGACGATCATCACGATCGCAAACTCGGCCCGGTGCCTTCGCAGCGCAGCCGTCCCCAACGCCGCGCCGGCGATCACGACCTTGAGCAGCAGCACGCGGCCGTAATCGGTCGTGAAGAGCGCACCTCCGAACCTGGTGTGCGCGAAGGCAAGGAGCACTCCGCTGACCACGGTGATCGCGACCAGCGGTAGCGCGTAGAGCCCGAAGCGACGGTCTGGCGCGCTCAGGAAGGCGGCAAGTCCACCCACCCACAGCCCCATCGTGATCACGTGCGCGGCCACCAGCAGCTGGCCCACGGCGGGTAGCCCGGGGATGGCGTGAGCACTCGCGCCGTCCAGCAACGCGACCACGCCGCCAATCGCGATCAGGGGCCATGCCCGGGCCGCCGGAAGGACTGTCCACGCGAGGATTGCAGCGCCGAGGCGCAGCCCGATGATGCGGCCGGAACCTGACCCGAGCACCGCCAGTGCGGTGTCCCAGTCCAACGAGAGGCTCGCCAGCTGACCCACCAATGCAAGTGGCTCGGCCACGATCAGGAGGACGACCCCGGCTCCAACCAACCGGCCGAAACCTGGCGCTCGCCGCGTCAGCAAGCAGTAGCCGGCGACGCCGAAGACGAGGGCGAACCCGGCGAAGTGGACCCAGCGCGCGACGGCCTGCAGGGCAAGCCCCATGGGGGTCGCGGTCCCCAGCTGAGGCGTGCCGAGGAGCGCCGAGTATGGATTGGCGCTTGGCGCGCCCACCACGAACCGAAAGGCGCCGCGTGACGGATGTGTGTCAGCGGCGAGCACCTGCCAGCTCACGACATAGGTCCCGCTCTCGCCGGAGTTGATCGGCGCCGACAGAATTGGACCGCGCGCCACGACGTTCCCCGCGACCTGACCGCCCGCGGGGCTGAAGACCTTGATGCCCGCGCCGGCGGGTGTGACCGGCTCGCTGAAGATCAGCGTGATCGATGACGGAGGGGACTCGAGCACCGATCCTGGCGCGGGATCCGATTGCAACAGCTGCGCGTGGGCGGATGCCGTCTGGGGAAGCAGCGCAACAGCGATTGCGAAACCTGCAGCGGCCAGCCATCGGGCGAGGCTCAGGAGTAGGCCGGGGCCTCAGCACCCACGCCGGGTTCGACCACCGGAACAGGCCCAGGCGACGGTCGCGCGATGCGCAGCACGAGTCCCGCCGCAAGGAGGCACAACAAGCCCGAGCTCATGAACGCGAGCTGATAGTCGCCGAAGAAGGTGCGCACCGCGCCTGCCGCGAACGCGATCGAAGCCGCGCCCAGCTGGTGCGCAGCAAAGATCCAGCCGTAGACGATGGCGAAATTCTGCTGCCCGAAGGCGCGACGCGCCAGCTGCACCGTCGGCGGGACGGTCGCAACCCAATCCAGTCCGTAGAAGACGATGAACAGGATCAGCCCGAACTGCGCGCTGCCGAACACATAAGGAAGAAGCAGAAGCGAGAGCCCGCGCAGGCCGTAGTAGAAGAAGAGCAGCCAGCGGCTGTCGAAGCGGTCGGTCAGGTAGCCGGACGCAAGCGTCCCGATGACGTCGAAGATCCCGATCACGGCAAGAAGGCTCGCCGCCGTGACCTCCGCCATGCCGTGGTCGATCGAGGCCGGGATCAGGTGGGTCCCGATGAGTCCGTTGGTCGAGGCGCCGCAGATGAAAAAGCTGCCCGCGAGAAGCCAGAAGTCGCGTGAGCGGACGCCGAGGCGAAGGCCGCCGAATGCGTTGCGGATCGGACTTCCGGTGGTCAGCGGAGCGCTGTCAGCCTCCGTTGCGCCGTAGGCTCGCAGCCCCAGGTCGCTTGGCCGGTTGCGAAGGAAGAGCGCGACGATCGGCACGACGGCGAGCGCCGCGACCCCGACGGTGATCGCGGCCCAGCGCCAACCCTGGTACTGAGCGAGATATCCAAGTCCCGGCAGGAAGATGAGCTGCCCGGTCGCGCCGGCGGCGGTCAACGCGCCCAGCACAAGACCTCGGCGATGGACGAACCAACGTCCCGCGACGGTGGCGGCCAGGACGGACGCCATGCATCCGGTGCCCAGACCGACCACCAGTCCCCACAGCAAATACAGCTGCCACGGCGAGGTCATGACCGTGGTCAGCAGGGCGCCTGTGGCGACCGTGATCAAAGCGCCCACCGTCACGGCGCGCAGGCCGAATCGGTCCATGAGGGCCGCGGCAAACGGGCCGGTGAGTCCGAAGAGGATGAGGTTGATCGACACCGCCACGGAGATGACGGCGCGGTTCCATCCGAACTCGTTCTGCAGCGGCACGATGAGCACGCTTGGTGTGGCGCGAAAGCCGGCCGCGCCCATCAGTGCAATGAACGTGACCGCCGCGACGATCCAGGCGTAGTGGACGCGCTTCATTACCTATTTGTAAGGGAACCGCAGTCCGCCACTTGTGATTTCAGAGGGCGCCTCTTGACTCCATAATTCAACGATCGTAGAATTCAACGCAGGGTGAATTCGCGCAAGGTGAGGGATGGGCGATGAAAGACCGAAGCCAAGCAGTGGAATCAGTGTTGGCCCCGATTGCGGCCGGGCTCTTGGTGCTGGTCACGCTGCTCGGGCTGATCGGGACTGCAATCCGTGACCCGCGACCGCACCACATTCCGGTCGGCGTAGCCGGACCGCCGCCCGCGGTGGCTCAGATCACCGACGCGTTCAGCTCCAAAGCCCCGGGCACTTTCCAGTTCACGGCCTACACCTCCGAGGACCAGGCGCGGGCGGCTCTGGATGCAAGGGACGTCGACGCTGCGCTGGTGCTCACCGCCGGCGCGCCGAAGCTGATCGTCGCGGGCGCCGCCGGCGACGCGATCACAGGTTTGACGACGGCGGTGTTCACGCAAGTGTTTTCGGCTCAAGGCGCGCAGCTTGCGGTGGAGGTGACTCATCCGTTCGCTTCCGGTGACCCGCACGGTCTCGTCCTGTTCTTCCTGGTCCTCGCCACGATCGTGGCGACTTTCGTCGTGCAGGCGATCCTGCTTGCCCGCGGTCGCGCGGCGCGCCTTTCGACATGGCTGGGCGTGGTGGTTGGTTGGGCGCTGGCGGCCGGGCTCACCGGCGTCGGAATGTCGGCCTGGATCGTTGGCGGGTACGACTTCACAGGCGCGGCCGCGATGGCGGGCCTGATCGCACTCGCCGCCCTGGCCACGGGTAGTGTGACCGCCGGCTTGACTCGATTGCTCGCCGAGCCGGGCCTCGGCCTCGCCGGTCTGGTTGTCGTGCTGCTCGACTTGATCTCGTCAGGCGGTCCGGCCGGCCAGGAATTCTTGCCGGACGCCTACCGGGCGCTATCGCCGTGGATGCCGGCGGGACAGCTGTTCAGCGCGTTTCGCGGCGCCCTGTATTTCGATGGCAGCGGCGTGGCGACACCGGTCTTCGTCCTGGGCGCCTGGCTGCTGGCGGGCCTCGTGTTGATGCTGGTTGCAGAGGCCGTTCGGAATCGTGTCCGTGCCGCGGCCGCGATGCCGGCCGTGGCTCGCTAACTCTTCTCGGATGCCACGAACCGGCCGCCGGCCCGGCGCAGGCGGCACGCGGGAGAAGATCCTGGCGGCCGCCCGCTCCCACTTCGGCGAGGAGGGCTACGACGGCGCGACGATGCGCGGCATCGCCGCGGGGGCGGGTGTCGACCCCGCGATGATTCCCCACTATTTCGGGTCGAAGGAGGGCGTGTTCCTCGCCGCGGTCCAGTTTCCGGTCGACCCGGCGGAGTTCATCCCTCGCCTGCTCGAGCCGGGGATCGACGGGCTGGGCGAGCGCATGGTCATGTTCTTTCTCGAGACATGGGATTCTGCCGCCGGTTCCTCGTTGCTGGGCCTCATCAGGTCGGTCGTGAGCAGCGAGCTGGCCGCAGACCTGATGCGCGAGTTCGTCACCCGCGAGGTCCTTGGCCGCATTGCCGAGGCGATCAAGCTCGACCATCCACAGCTGCGTGCGAGCCTGGTGGCGACGCAGCTGGTCGGGCTCGCACTTCTCCGCTACGTGATCAAAGTCGAACCTTTGTCGTCGGCGTCTCGCGAGGAGCTTGCGCGATGGATCGGCCCCACGATTCAGCGCTACCTCACAGATCCCAACGTGACCGCCCGGGGGCCGTCGCGCCGGCGCCGCTGATCGGTCGTGGCGCAAAATCGCCTCGGGGAACGAGCTGGACCGGTGACCGGCAGGCGACCCGAGGAATACCGGCGCGGGGACAGCCAGGAGAGCAAGTGAGGACAAAGCCGATGCGATTTGTGACCCGGAAGAATGCCGCCGTGGACCGGATCGCCTGCCCGTGGTTGATCCGCCGGTTTCTCGACAATGAGGCCGAGTTCCTCTATGTGGATCCGCATGAGGTCTTTCGCGTGGCCAGGGAGAAGGATGCTGTGCCATTCGACGTCGAGGGAGTCGAGCTTGGCCATGTCGACGGCCGGTGCTCATTTGAGTCGATCCTGGTCAAGTACGGTCTGGACGACGCCGCACTCGACCGCATGGCCAGAATCGTGCACGGCGCCGATATCGACTCGGATGTCGGCCAGACGGCTGAAGCCGCGGGCCTCCGCGCTATCGCGATGGGGTTCCGCCGCGCCTACGGCGACCATGACCACGACAAGCTGGAGGCGCAGATGCCGATGTACGACGCGCTCTACGCATGGTGCCAGGAGCAGGTCGGGACCTGAGCCGCCGCTCGTCCGGGTGAGTGTCATCATGATCGCGCAGTGACATGCCGGCACTTGAGCATGATCCGCGACGTTGCGCCGGGCACCCCGGACGGCTGCGCGGAATGCCTGGCGACCGGAGGCGAGTGGGTGCACCTGCGGCTCTGCATGACCTGCGGCCACGTCGGCTGCTGCGACGATTCGATAAACCGGCACGCGAGGGCTCACTTCCGCCACGACTCCCATCCCATCGTCAGGTCGTTCGAGCCCGGCGAACGCTGGCTGTACTGCTTCGCAGACGACGAGATGGTCGGAGAGGCATGACGTGGCGGTAGGTGAGCTCGCGGACACGATCGCCGGATTCGCCCTCTTCGCGGACCTGACGACTCCGCAGCGCGAGAACGTCGTCGACGTGTTTGCGGAGCAGTGGTTCGCCGACGGCGAGAAGGTTCTCCGTCAGGGGCTCAGCGGATCGGGCCTGTACATCGTCCTTGACGGGACCGCCGCGATTCGCATCGACGGCGTCGACCGCGCGACGTTGAGGGCCGGGGACTACTTCGGCGAGATCTCCGTCCTGCTCGGCGAGGCGCCCACCGCGGACATCGTCGCGATCGGGCCGCTGCGCTGCCTCGTGACCAAGTGGCTGAGCTAGAGCCGCAACCCTTTCCGCCGGGCCGCTATCCGCTCATCGTCGTCGGCAGTGGGCCGGGCGGGCTGCAGCTCACCTACTGCCTCCGCCGTCTCGGCATCGAGCACGCGGTGCTTTCGCAGGACGAGGCACCCGGCGGCATGTTCCGGCGCTGGCCTGTCTTCCAGCGGATGCTGAGCTGGACCAAGCCATTCACCGGTTTCGACCGCCACTCGCGTGAGTACGAGCGCTACGACTGGAACAGCCTCCTGGCAGAAGAGGAAATGCATCGCGGGGTCATGCCCGAGGTCATGGATGGCAGCTCTTACTTTCCGTCCCGCCCCGAGATGGAACGCGGGCTGGCCTTGTTCGCAGGACGGACCGGCCTGAGGGTCAGGTACAGATGCGGATGGGAGACGACCCGCAAGGACAGCGCCGGCGACTTCGTACTTGGCACGACGGACGGCGAATACCGCGCTCCGATCCTGGTCTTCGCGGTCGGCGTGGCGCAGCCGTTTCGCCCCCCGATTCCGGGAGTTGCCGAGGTCCCGCACTACGGCGAGCTGCGTGCGGTCGAGACCTATGCCGACCGCCGCGTCTTCATCATCGGCAAGCAAAACTCGGGATTCGAGATCGCCTCCGGCCTGCTGCCGTGGGCCAGGCAGATCATCCTCGCGTCGCCCAGCCCGGCCAAGCTTTCGGTCAACACTCATTCCCTCGTCGGCGTGCGCGCGCGCTACGTCCAGCCCTACGAGGATTCGGTCCTCGCGGGCGGCGTGATCATCCTCGACGCGTCGATCGAGGAGGTGAAACGAGCCGGCAACACCTACCAGGTGAGTACGCGAAACGCTCGCGAGAATGTCAGCCTCGTGGTCGAGGTCGATGATGTGATCGCCGCCACGGGATTCACCTCTCCACTGCGCGACCTGCCCGACCTGGGCGTACGGACGGTCGGCCAGAGCCGGCTGCCGGTCCAGACTCCGTTCTGGGAGAGCGCCTCCACACCGGGGATTTACTTTGCGGGCACGATCAACCAGGGGTCTCAGGGCATGATGAAGCACGGCATCCCGAGCAACTCGGGTGCGGTGCAGGGTTACCGGTATAACGCTCGCGTGCTGGCCCGTCATCTGGCTGAAGCGCACTTCGGCATCCAGCCGCCACGGCGCCAGATCGCGGCGGACGACGTGATTCCGTTGTTGCTCGCTGAGGCGAGGTACGGACCGGAGCTGTGGCATCAGCGCTCGTATCTGGCACACGTTGTCGCGATTGATTCCGACCGCGGAATCGTGGATCAGGGGATCACCCCGCTGGCGACGTTCGTCGACAGCGCAGGTCATGACGGCGCCGCCATCGCGCTCGAATCGAACGGGCGCGAAGATCTCTATCCGATCGTGTACGTGCGGCGCAACAATGTCGTGACTGAGCATTTGCTGCCACCAGATCCGCTCCTTGACTTCGAGCGCGACGAGCACCGCGCGGCGATTACGGCAGCGCTCGAGCCATTGCTCAGCCCATCGCTGGCCAAGCCCCAACGTTGACCCTCCCCACCGGGACAGTCACGTTTCTTTTCACAGACATCGAGGGATCGACGCGTCTGATGCAGCAGCTCGGTCAGGGATACGTCGAGCTGCAGATGGTCCACCACGAGCTGCTGCGCGAGGCTTTTCGCAGCAACGAAGGTCGCGAGCTGCGGACCGAAGGCGACTCGTTCTTCTGCGTCTTTGCGAGCGCGCTCGACGCCTGCCACGCCGCCGCCGCGGCACAGCAGTCGTTCGCGGAGCACCGATGGCCGGAAGGTGGCGCGCTTCGCGTCCGGATCGGCCTCCACACGGGCGAAGCGCCGCTGATGGGCGACGAATACATCGGGCTCGACGTCCATCATGCCGCGCGGATCGCGGGGGCGGCCTACGGCGGCCAGGTGCTGGTGTCCGAGGCCACCCAGGCGCTGGTGGCCGGCCGTCTTCCGGAGCGGCTGCAGCTGCGCGACCTGGGCCTGCACCGCCTGCGTGATCTCGCAGGGACGGAGCACCTTTATCAGCTTCTCGTGGAGGGAGTTCCAGATGTATTTCCGGCGCTGCGCACGCTCGACGGCACACCCAATAACCTTCCGACCCAGCTGACCAGCTTTGTGGGCCGCTCGGAGATGGTGGCGCGCGCGAAGCGGCTGGTCGAGACGTCGCGCCTGCTCACGCTGACCGGACCTGGCGGCATCGGTAAGACCCGTTTGAGCCTGCAGGTCGCAGCTGAGACCTTCGACCAGTTTCCGGATGGTGTCTACTTCATCGCGCTCTCCGCGGTCCGCGATCCCGAAGTGATTCCATCCGTTATCGCGCAAGCGATCGGGATTCCGATGACAGGCAACCGGTTGCCGCTGGACATGGTGATCGAGCATCTGCGCAACAGGAAGACCCTGCTCGTGATAGATAACTTCGAACAGCTGCTGCCGGAGGCGGCGGGCTTTCCCTCGACGCTGCTCCAGGCCAGCCCGAACCTGAAAGTGATAGTCAGCAGCCGCGCCCCTCTTCGCGCCTATGGCGAGCACGAGTTTCCGGTCGAGCCGCTGCTGATCCCCGATTCCACCACACACCCATCGCTGGACATCCTCTCCCAATACGAGGCGGTCAAGCTGTTCATCGAACGCGCAACGGCGGCGAAGCCGGACTTCTACGCCACCAACGAGAACGCTCCCGCCATCGCGGGCATATGCGAGCGCGTCGACGGCCTGCCCCTCGCGATCGAGCTCGCGGCGGCCCGGATCAAGCTCTTCTCGCCACAGGCGCTCTACAGCCGGCTTGAGAAGAGCTTCAGCGCCCTCGGAGTCGGGGCGCGCGACCTGCCCAGCCGTCAGCAGACGCTCACCGGTGCGATCGCGTGGAGCTACGACATGCTGGATGCCCCAGGCCGCCGTCTCCTCGCGCGCTTTTCGGTGTTTGCCCGGGGCGCCGGGCTCGAGCAGGCCGGCGCCGTGTGCGGGCCTGCCGAGGAGGTCGGCGATGACGTCGTCACTGGCCTCGATGAGCTCGCGGACCAGAGCCTGCTTCGCCGGGTGCCCGACGTCGAGGAGCCTCGTCTGCTCATGCTGCAGACCATCCGTGAATTCGGCGCTGAGCGCCTTCAGGAGAGCGGCGAAGCGGAGGTGATCCGTGACCGTCACGCGGAGGCGTTCGCAGCGATGGCCGAAGAGGTTGAAGGACGGCTGCTCGGCAGCGAGCGCAAAGCGCAGCTCGACCGCCTGGCGCGGGACCACGACAACTTGCGCGCCGCACTCGACTGGTGTATCTCCGGTCACCGGACCGAGCTCGCGCTCCGCCTCGCCTCGGCGATGTGGCGGTTCTGGCAGATGCGCGGTCACCTGCACGAAGGGCGGTCGAGGATCGAAGCGGTACTCGACCTGCCGGGCGTGGACAAACACCCGGCCGCGCACCGGCGCGCGCTCGAGGCGGCCGGTGGCATCGCCTACTGGCAGGCCGATATGCACGCCGCGCAGGCCTGGTACGACGACTGCCTCGTCCTGACCAGGGCAACCGGCGACAAGAACGCGATTGCTAATGCGATTTACAACGACTCGTTTCCTTTGGTCGTCGGAAGAACCGATATGGCCAGAGCGCTCCCATTGCTCGACGAGGCTTTGGGCTTGTTCCGGGAGCTGGACGACGCACCGGGGATTGCCCGCTGCCTGTGGGGCATCGGCAACGTCCACCATTTCCTTCAGGACTACGACGCGGCCGTACCTCCGCTCGAGGAGTCGATCGAGCTCTTCCGGAAGCTCGGGCAAGGCTTCGGGCTTGGATGGTCGCTGCACACTCGGGCCCTGGTCGCGATCAATCTCGGCGACCCGACGACCGCACAGCCACTCGTCACCGAAGCGTTGGGGCTGTTCTCAAAAGCAGGTGATGTATCCGGCATCATGATCCTGCTCGATGACTCAGCGCAGATTGCCCGGCTGCGCGAGCAGCGTCTCCGCTCCCTCCGGCTCGCGGGTGCGGCGGCCGGGATGCAGGCCAGGAGCGGGGCGCAGCTGGCGACGCTGGCCAACGCGATCGGGGGACGGCCCGTTGCCGTGGCCGAGGACGCGGAGGAGAGGAAAGCGTTCGAGGCCGGCCAGGCGATGACCCCTGAAGATGCGGTGGCGTACGCCCTCGACCAGGGATAGACCCGGTGTGTCGCGGCTCCCTAGGCCGCGGCCTCCAGCTCGAACACCGGCCTGTGCTCCGCGGCGCCCGCAGGATCCTGGAGGATGTCCTTGGCGCCCAGAATCGAGAGCAAGACAGGCCCGACCCCGACCGGCAGCCGGCGGACATACGGCCCGAGCGTGTCACGGAAGAAGGCCACCCTAGCCTCCCCTGTCAGCTCGTTCGCCCTTACGTCCTCCTTGCGCCGCCCAACCGTCAGCGTCGCTTCGCCCGCACTCCGGAGGTTCCGGACCCAGTTGGTCTCGCCGAAGGTCCCGATCACCCACCGCCGGCCGTCCAGGTCCACCAGCGCGACCGGGGTCGTCCGCGGCAGGCCCGTCTTGCGTCCGCGAACGGTGATAAGGGCATTCGGACCGAGGAGGGCGCCCACCCTCAAGATTCGACGCGCCAGAGGGTTGAAGAAACCCACCAGGGCGGGAACGCGAGTCGATTCGACGTAAGCAGCCATCTTCTGCCTCCTGAACCCAATCATTTGATTGAGTTTCAGGATAGCACGCTAATCAATCAGTTGCTTGAGTTGCGCGTCCCGACCTCGGAGCAGAGATTCCAAGCCACCGTTCCAGTTGGCGGAGCGCCTGGTCGCCTCGGCTCGCGTCGCTCATGACGGGCAGCGTCATCGAGGTAAGGGTGGCGATGATCAGCGCCGCGACGGCGTCGCTGTCGACCTCAGGCCGCAGCTTGCCCTCGCGAACCGACCTGCGCAGGAGTCCGCGCACCGTGACGTGCCACAGGTCGTACATCTCGTTCATGATCGAACCGATCTGATCGTCGCGGACGGAACGAAGAGCAAGCTCGGCCATGACCGCGCCGAGCTCTGGTTCGTCGAGCATCAGCTTCCGCGTCGCGCGCAGGTAGTTGCGCACCTGGTCAGCGGGCGATCCGTGCGGGGCCAGGGTGGTGCGAAACCGGCCCATCGCGTGGTCGAGGACTGCGCGAATCAAGGATTCCTTCGTTGGGAAGTAGTAGTGCAGCGTTGCAATGTTGACCCCCACCACAGCTGCAACCTCGCGAGTGCGCAGGCCCTCGAATCCGTGCTCGGCTATCTGGCGGTACGCGGCCACCACCAGATCCTGACGCCTCCGCTCGCTAACCGCTCCCGGATGGCGCGGCGCAGCCCGTGTCGACACGGGGCTAATTAAACGCTTGATGGGGTCGGAGTCTTCGCGTATCGGTCGTACTGCATCCGGAACAGCTCGATCACGCCGGCGATGTCGTCCGGGCTTTCGATCCAGACGCTGATCCAGCCTGTCTCAGGCAGGATGTGATGCGGTTGGGCGCGCCCAGCCGCGATCAGCTCGTCGTGCAGCCTGCGCGGAACCGGCAGGTCGGCAAGGCGGTCGCCGTGCACGTGCCCCATCTCCTTCTTGCCGTACATGTATTCGGTGCCGCCGAAACGATGCGGCACCGCGCTGACTCCCGGCCACGATCCGACCGACTCCCGGATCAACGCGCTCGCGGTCTTCATTTAGACAAGAACCGGATACCAGGCGGCGCTAATCCGGGACGGCGATCCCCATCGTCTCCGCCGCCAGCAGCTCAACCACCGCTCTGGTGTCGCCGCCGTTCTTCAGCACCCGCAGCTGCCGATCCGCGCTCGTCCCGCCGGCCAGGATCGTATGCACGTACTCCACCGCCTGGCGCGACCCCAGCTCGTCGACCACGTCGTCGATGAATTCCAGCAGCTCGAGCGCCAGGTCTCGCATCGGGACCTCAGCCTGCTTGCCGAAATCGATGAGCATGCCGTCGATGCCATACCGGATCGCCCTCCATTTGTTCTCTGCGATCAGGGCGGGCATGTACTTGCGGAATCCGAGGTTCCCGGCGCGTAGCTTCAGCAGCTTGGCGCAGATCGCCTGCATCAGCCCGGCGAGGCAGATCGTCTCCTCCAGCCGGGTCGGCATATCGCAAACGCGAAACTCGAGGGTCGGGAAGCTGGGGTGGGCGCGAAGATCCCACCAGATCTTCTTCCCGTTGTCGATGGAGCCTGTCTTCACCAGCAGCTCAACGTAGTTCTGGTACTCGTCGAAAGAGCTGATGTCCGGTGGAATGCCGGTGCGCGGAAAGTTCGACCAGACCACGCTGCGGTACGACTTAAGGCCAGTGTTGCGCCCCATCCAGAACGGGCTCGAGGTGCTGAGCGCAAGGAGGTGGGGCAGGAAGTAGCGCGCCTCGTTGAGCACCTCGATACGCAGCTCCGGATTCGGAATCGCGACGTGGACGTGGAGGCCGAAGATCACGAGCGAGCGGACGACGTCCTGCAGCTCCTCCTCGAGCATCTTGTAACGCTCGTTGTCTGTGATCTGCTGTTCCTGCCAGCGCGAGAACGGGTGCGTGCCTGCGCAGGCGATGCGCAGGCCTTCGGGCTGCAGCAGCTCCGACAGAGTGCGCCTCATCTCGCCGAGCTGGTCGCGAGCCTCGTCGACGTTTTCGCAAATGGTGGTGCCCACCTCGACCACCGACTGCATCATCTCCCGCTTCACCTTGTCGCCCAGGCGCGGCGCGGCTTTCGCGAGCAGGGTGTCGATGTGCGCGTGGAGCTGACCTGTCGCGTCGATGATCTGGTACTCCTCCTCGACGCCGATCGTGAGCAAGCCTTCTCTACTCATGCTGGCCCCTCGACCACGAATGTTGGCACGACGCTGCCCGCACCGGCCGTCACGTTGAGGAGGGCGGCCGCCGAGACGCGGGTCATGAAGCCGCCGGCGCGGCCGTTGAAGAGGTAGGGGTCGAGGTCGACGGCCAGGTCGAGGTAACGGATGCCGTCGAGAGCGATCGGAAACGGGACCCGAGGGATCTCGACCGCCTCCTGGACGACGTAGCTCTGCCTGGTGGCGACATCGATCGCC
This sequence comes from Chloroflexota bacterium, assembly GCA_005881275.1. GTDB lineage: Bacteria > Chloroflexota > Dormibacteria > Dormibacterales > Dormibacteraceae > 40CM-4-65-16. The sequence goes on along the minus strand of VBEF01000027.1, from coordinate 28,863 downwards.
GCCTCCCACTCCGCCTGGTCCACTGTCCAGCCGAGCACGACGCCCTTGCCTCCGTATTCGTCGTTCGGCTTGAGGACCAGGGTCTGGCGGCGCCGCGCGATGTCCTCGGCCAGCTCGGGGCGGACCTGCCGGGTCCAGGGGATGTGGCGCCGGACGGCCGCTCGCTGGGCGGGCGTGTACAGACGCTCGTACCGCTCATCGGAGAGCAGCGCGAGGCTCATCTTCTTGTGCAGGAGCTTGGCCCGAAAACTGTTGACCACGCAAACGGCGCCCGCCATGTAAGCGTCGCGCAGGGCGCGGGTGTCATCGCCCCGGGCGAGGAGTTCGCTCGTCAGGACGCGTCGGTAGACGAGGTTGACGGCGGTCCCCTGGGAGTGGAGCTTGCCGCGGGTGAACTCCAGCGTCCGCGGGTCGCAGATCAACGTCCTGATCCCGGCCTCCTCGAAGAAAGCCTTGAACATCTCGAACTCCGGCGCGGTCGGCAGGCCTTCCCAATCCACAATCGCGATGACCGGCGTCGTGCTCTTCCCCCACTGCTTGAATGCCCCCAACATCGCGCTCAGCTGACGGCGGCGGGTCGGCATGAATTTGCCTCGAAACCGTTTGCGGAAGGCCTGCATCACCGGCAGCCGTTTGAAGACCTCGGTCAGGTTATCGCTGTAGGCCATGCCCGCCGGCGATTCGGCGTTGTACTCGACGAACCGGACCTGATCCGCGAAAAAGCTGTCGAGCCGGACCGAGGGCGACGAGAACCTGAAGCCTGGGTCGGCCATCGCCAGCCGCTCCTCCTCTGACTCGAGAGCCAGCTCGGCGCGAAGCACGGCGTCATCAAGCACCGCTTTTTCCAGGGCGGAAAGCGCTGAAGCGACCCCCTCCGCGGCCGAAACGGCCTGCTCAAAGCGGCGGCGCGTGAGCAGCTGCGGCCGCAGGGCGACACAAAGCGGACGCTCCCCGAACATCAATTGCTTTTCGCGCTGGCCGTCGGCCAGGGCTTGAGCGCTGTCGGCCGCAAGCCGCTCGTCTTGAAGGAGGGCGTGGAAGGCGACGACGGGGTCCTTCACGCCCGCATCACTCAAGTCCCTACGGGATTCGGCACGGGTGTCTTCTTCACGTACTTCCACCAGCGGTATTCCTCACGCCACGGCGGAGTGGCCTCGCCCCGCGCGTACGCGAGCACCAGGTCGCTCATCTTGTCCACCACCCAGCGGAAGCTGTCCTCTTTGATGGAAAAGTTGTCGAAATCGGGAGCGGGGTTCAGGAAGTCGATGGCGTAGAGGACATCGCCCTTGATCGCGAACTCGACGGTGTCCATGTCATAACCGAGGGCCTCGACCAGAGTTCGCGCGTCCTTTATTGCTTGATCCCGTAGGGTGCCCTCCACCGGCTGCGAGATCTGGTAGCGCGCTTCGAATGGGGCCTTGGGGTTGTAGCGGATCGGCATGACGTGCTCGCGGCCGATGCAGATGCATCGGACGTAGTCGTCCCAGTCGATGAACTCCTGCAGGATCATCGTCTTCAAGCCGGTCTGGTCGTAAGCGGTGATGAGCTCCTCCATGGTGTGCACGATGAAGACGTCCTTCCAGCCTCCCCCCGTGTTGGGCTTGAGCACGGCCGGCAAGCCGGTGTACGAAACGATGTGCTCCCAGTCGAGGGGAAACTGCAGGTTGCGGAGGGAGCGGACGTGGTCGATGTCTGGGATGTACTGCTTGTTGGGCAGCACGACCGTCTTCGGCACCGCAACTCCGAGCTTGCGGGCCAGCGTGCACTCGAAGAACTTCTCGTCAGCCTCCCACCAGAACGGGTCGTTGACGACCACGGCCCCCATCAGCACCGCGCTCTTGAGGTGAGCTCTGTAGTACGGCACCTCGTGCGAGATCCGGTCGACGAGCACCGCGTGGTACGGCTCCGCCAGCTCAGGCGTGCCGCCCAGGACGGCGAGCTCGCCAGTGATGCCATCCGCCTTTCCCTTCTGGTTGACCATCTCGAGGAACGGGCCCGGAAAGGTGTTCTCGCGTCCGACCAGGAGTCCGACGATCTTCTTTGGAGCCATCTTCTTTCCTCTTGATTGGTGAATCGGGTCAGCCGGCGAGGTAGCGACGCATCATGTCCGTCCAGTAGGGCCAATCGTGCGCCCATCCGGGCCAGATATCGAGCCCTACATCGACGCCCTTGTCCCTCAGGAGCGCCGCGAGCTTTCTCGAGTCGTCGACGTTGGGGTCCTGCTCGCCGGTCGCCACCACCTTGGGACGCATCGCCCGCAGCGGACCGAGGTACGCCTCGTCGATCAAGCCTGGGAGGAAGGCCATGAGGTTGGTGAAGTACGTGTTGTCGTCGTGGTAGCCGTCGAGCCATTGCGCCGTGTCAAAGGCCCCGCTGAGGGCGATGAACCCGCCGAGCCTGGTGGGATGGCGAGCCGCCAACAGCACCGCGTGCAGCGCCCCGAAGGACGCGCCGCAGGCCACCGGGCGCTCGGGGATCCGGGGCAGGATCTCATCCACGATGTAGGCCTCGTACTGGAGGTGCCGCCTGACCCGGTCAGCGACCGGACGGTCCTTCGCGTACCAGGATTCGCCGTCGACGCTGTCGACACAGATGAGCTGGACCGCGCCCGACTCGATGAAATCGCTCAGACCCCCGATGAGGCCGAAGTCCTCCCACTGGTAGAAGCGGCCCATCGAGGTCGGGAACACGAGCAGCGGCCTGCCGACATGGCCGAAGTGGAGCAGCTCCATGTCTCGGCCCAGTGAATGGCTGTATTCCTTGATGTAGTCCCGCTGCACCTCAGCGGTGGTGATGGTCGTGGTCGCCATGGTGGTCATGGTGAGCCATCTCGTGGCCACCCGTTGGCGCGGCTTCCATCATCCGCAGCATCTCACGGCCGCCGGTGCGCAGGAACCTCCAGCCGAGGACGCCGGCGAGCGCAAGCGCGGCGACATCGAGAAATGTCGTGTAGTTCCAGGATGGTCGGGCCTGAAACGCCTCGATATGTTGGTGGGCAGGGACGAGACCGAGCAGCTGGAACAGGCCGCCGATGATCAACCCGGCCAGCACCATCGCGAGATATGAGGTGCCGAGCAGGTAGAGGCTCATCCGGCCGCCGTAGTACTTCCGGTAGATGTTGAGGATGGGAAGGATGAGCAGGTCGGCAAAGATGAAGCTGATCACTCCGCCGAAGCTGATTCCCCCACTCCAGAGGACCGCCGCCAGCGGGACGTTGCCCACTGAGCAGACGAAGCTGAGCATCGCTATCACCGGGCCGATGATCGGCCCCCAGATCGTGCCGAGCGTTGGGTTGCCTGAGATGAACAGTGCCTGCCAGAAGCTGTTGGGCACCCAGGCGGCCAGGGCGCCGGCGATGAGGAAGCCGAGTAGGAGGTCCTGGGCCACGCTGGCCACGTCCCCATAGAAGTAATGGCTGACCGCGGTGACGCCGCGGGTTGAGAAGAGCCGCGCCAGGAAGGGCCCTCCCGTGACTGACATATCCATCTCGCCGTGGCCTTCCATCCGTCCCCGCAGCCCCCTCTCAGCCTGGACCCGCGCGGCGTCGACCATGCGGGCGCGGAGGGTGTACTTGAAGATCACGGCGAGGATCGCGATCATCAGGAGCCCACCGGCGAACTCGGCGGCCAGGAACTGCCAGCCCAGCAAGATGAGGAGGACGAGCCCGAGCTCGAACACCAGGTTCGTGCTCGCGAACTCGAAGAGGATGGCGTTGGCAAACGTGGCGCCCTTGCGAAAGAGGCTGCGCCCCACCGCGACCGCGGCGTAAGAACAACTGGAGCTTGCCGCACCGAGCAGCGTGGCGAAAGTCACGCTCCGCAGGTCGTCTCTGCCCAACACCCTCACCACCGCCTCTCGCGGGACGAGCGATTGGACGACGGCCGAGATCAGGAAGCCCAGGACGAGCGGCCACAGGACCTCCCAGAACATGAAGAAGGCCATCTGCAGCGCGTCCCAGATCGCCAAGAGGACGAACACGTTATGCCTTCACCAGTCTCTCGACGGCGCCGTTCAGCTCCTTGACCTTGGCGCCGCCCCTTCCGGCACGGATCGCCTCGGCGACGCAGTGCTCCGTGTGGTCGGCGAGCAGCAGCAGCGCGATGCCGTCCAGAGCAGCTTTGGCGGCGCTCACCTGCGTGAGTACGTCGATGCAGTAGCGATCGTCCTCAACCATCTTCTGGATGCCCCGGACCTGCCCCTCGACACGACGCAGCCTTCCCTGAACCGCTCTCTTGTGGGTCGTATAGCCTGGCATGAGTTAGGATTGTATACCCCCTCGGGGTATGTGCTCCTGAAACCCTGGGCTGTAATAGGGTTGAGGCAATTTGGTCATTCGAGTTCTCGTGCTTTCACTGCTCATCTTCATGCTGGGCTTCGGCGCCCACGAGGTGATGCACCTGCTCTTGATCTACGCGGTCGGCGTCGACGGCTCGATCATCGTTCGTCCGTGGCGTCTCGGCTACGTGAACTTCACGATCTATGCGCTGCACGCGCAACCTGCGCACGAGCTTGATGTCGTGCGGCAGGCGATTGTGAACTTCTTCGGGCCTTTCCTGGCGGCGATTCCACTGGCCGCCCTTCTTCTTTATGTCCGGCAGCCGATCCCGTTCGCGGCCCTGGCCGCCAATGTCGTGATCTTGATCTTCTTCGCGATCATCGAGCTGGGCGACCTTCTGCTCGAGGTGGTGTGGAAGACAGACCTTCCACTCCTGACCACCCCTGAGTTCAACTACGGCGTCCCATTGCTTGTCATCGTGCTGACGACACTGAGCGTTGCGGTCATGTCAATTGTTCAGGGACGCGGCCGGCCCATCCCCGACTGAGGTGCATGTTGCGACCGGGTGAAGACCCGGCGCGCTGCCTCCGCCACAGGCCCACGCGCGTCCTTCGAATGTGGCGAGCTCGAACCCGTGTCGCGGCGACATCATCTTTTCGCTGCCCGTCCAGGCGCCGCCCTGCGAGTAGAAGACGAGCTGATCGACAATTCCGGTCTCGCTGGCGTCCTGGCCGCCTGTCATCACCACGTCGCCGCTGACGAACGAGGTTGCCCCGCCGCCACTCGTGGGCAGCGGGAGATCAGGCAACCGCGACCAGGCGCCCGAGGCCGGATCGAAGCAGTCGACGCGGCCGGTCGTGGGCGAGCGGCCTCCCGCGACGCATGCCGCACCGTTGGCGACGAAGCCGGACACGTGGTTACGCGCTGCTGGCAACGCGGTGAGCACCGACCACGTGTTGGAGCCGGGATCGTAGGCCTCGAGCGGTCCGACGTTGCCACGGCTGTTGTTGCCGCCGATGGCGTAAAGGCGCCCCTGCGCCGCGACCAACCCGTGGCCGCCACGGGCGAAGTGCATCGAGGCCAGCTCGGTCCAGTGGTCAGAGTCGAGCCTGAACAGACGCGCGCTGTCCCTGCCGTAGCTGTGCCCGCCCGCCACGTAAACGTGATCGTCAAGAGTCGCCGCGGAGGGATGGTCGACCGCAAGCGGCAGGGGCGGACCGGCTGCCCACGTGTTGCCGTCGAACACATAAACCGAGGCCAGACTCACCCCGGCCGCATTGAATCCGCCCATCACGTAAAGCCTGCCCGCGGCGGTCGCCGCGCCGGTCTCCTCGATCGGCGCCGGCAACGCAGCCTCCAGTCGCTGCGGAGGCAGTGGCGAAGGTGAGGGCGAGGGGCTCGGCGAGGCGGATGGGGATCGCGCCGGGCTGGTCGGCTGCGCAACCTGGTTCGGGCGGCATCCCGCCAAAGCCACCAAACACGCGATGCCCGCTACGAGGCTGACGCCTTTCATCCCGTCGCATAATCCCAGCATGGCGACCGCCCTCTCCCTCACCCACCTCGGATCGCTGATGCGCGGCGTCCGGAGCGTCGACGAGGTTGGGGCCGACGAGCGGGCGGCCTCGCTGGCCAAGCGGTCGATCAAGAAGTCCTCCAAGCTGTGGGCCCTAGACCTGGCGATCCGCTGCATGGACCTCACCACGCTGGAGGGCGCGGACACCCCTGGCAAGGTCGCCGCGATGTGCGCCAAGGCCATCCGGCCCAAGCCCGGCGACTCGACCATCCCGTCGGTGGCGGCCGTCTGCGTGTATCCGTTGCGCATCGCCGACTGCGTGGAGCACCTGCGCGGCAGCGATGTAAGGATCGCCTCCGTGGCGACGGCCTTTCCGTCGGGCCAGAGCTTCACGCCGATCAAGCTCGCGGAGACCGAGCAGGCGGTCCGGGCCGGCGCGCACGAGATCGACATGGTGATCGACCGAGGCGCGTTCCTCGCCGGCGACTATCAGCGCGTGTACGACGAGATCGTCGCCGTGAAAGAAGCGTGCGGCGCGGCCCACCTCAAGGTCATCCTCGAGACCGGCGAGCTGGGCACGTACGACGCGGTGAGGCGCGCGAGCATCCTGGCGATGGCCGCCGGCGCCGACTTCATCAAGACATCGACCGGAAAGGTGCAGCCCGCCGCTACCCTGCCGGTCGCCCTGGTCATGATGGAATCCATCCGCGACTTCGTTCGCGAAACCGGCCGGCCCGTCGGCTTCAAGGCGGCGGGCGGAATTCGCACCGCGAAGCAGGCGATTGCATATCTGGTGCTGACCTACGAGACCCTCGGACCCGACTGGATGACACCGGAACGGTTGCGCCTGGGTGCCTCGACGCTTCTCAACGATGTCCTGATGCAGATCGATAAGGAGCGGACCGGCGCGTACCAGTCCCCTGACTACTTCACGATCGACTGATGGCAATCACCAAGAAACAATCCGACGCACTCGCCAAGCAGGTCTTCGAGTACGCGCCGGCACCCGAGGCGATAGACCACGTCAAGATCCAGCCCCGTTATGGCCTGTTCATCGGCGGGCGTATGGTCGAGGGCCACAGCAAGAAACATTTCCCGACCATCAACCCGGCCACCGAGAAGAAGCTGGCCGAGGTTGTGGAGGCGGATGAGGTCGATGTCGACCGCGCCGTCAAAGCAGCGAGCAAGGCTTTCGATTCGTGGGCTCGCCTATCGCCATCGCGCCGCGCGAGGTTTCTGTTCCGCATCTCGCGCCTGCTCCAGGAGCGTTCGCGCGAGCTCGCAGTCGTGGAGACGATGGACGGAGGCAAGCCCATCAAGGAATCGCGCGACGTCGACATCCCGCTGAGCGCTGCGCACTTCTTCTATTACGCAGGCTGGGCGGACAAGCTCGAGTGGGCCTTCCCCAACCGCAAGGCGCGGCCCCTTGGTGTCGCTGGCCAGGTGATCCCGTGGAACTTCCCCCTGTTGATGCTCGCGTGGAAGATCGCACCCGCGCTCGCGGCCGGCAACACCGTCGTTTTGAAACCGGCCGAGACGACCCCGCTGTCCGCGATGTTGTTCGCCGAGATCTGCATGCAGGCGGAGCTGCCGCCCGGCGTGGTCAACATCATCACGGGCGCGGGCAAGACGGGATCGCTTCTCGTCTCGCACCCGGACGTGAATAAGGTCGCGTTCACCGGCTCGACCGAGGTGGGCAAGTCCATTCAGCGCGCAATCGCCGGCTCGGGCAAGCGGTTGACGCTCGAGCTCGGCGGCAAGGCCGCGAATATCGTCTTCGACGACGCACCGCTCGACCAGGCGGTCGAGGGCATCGTCAACGGCATCTATTTCAACCAGGGTCACGTGTGCTGCGCAGGCAGCCGCTTGCTGGTGCAGGAGTCGATTGCCGAGCCGCTCCTCGAGAAGCTGAAGCGACGGCTCTCGACCCTTCGCCTGGGCGACCCACTTGACAAGAACACCGACATCGGCGCCATCAACTCGCGCGCCCAGCTGGAAAAGATCAAGGGCCTGGTCGAGTCGGGGATTGAAGAAGGCGCCGAGCTGTACCAGCCCGAGTGCGTCTTGCCCGAGCGCGGATTCTGGTTCCCGCCTTCGCTTTTCACCAATGTGTCGCAGTCGTACCGCATCGCGCGGGAAGAGATATTCGGCCCGGTGCTCTCTGTTCTCACGTTCCGGACTCCGAACGAGGCTGTGGAAAAGGCGAACAACACGCCGTACGGGCTGTCCGCCGGCGTCTGGACGGACAAGGGCTCGCGCATCCTTTGGATGGCGGAGCGCATGCGCGCCGGCGTCGTGTGGGCGAACACGTTCAACCGCTTCGACCCGACTTCGCCTTTCGGCGGCTACAAGGAATCTGGCTTCGGCCGCGAGGGCGGCGTGCACGGCCTCCTTCCGTACGTGGACCTGAACTGATGGACGTGCGCAAGACCTACAAGCTGTTTGTGAACGGGGAGTTCGTGCGCTCCGAGTCCGGCCGGGCCTACCGGCCTGATGGCAAGGTCAACGTGCCGCGCGGCTCGCGCAAGGACCTGCGCGACGCGGTTCGTGCCGCGCGCACGGCTTTTCCGGGTTGGGCCGGACGTACCGCGATGAACCGCGGCCAGATCCTCTACCGCGCCGCGGAGATGCTGGACGGACGCGCGGCGCAGTTCGTGGAGCTGCTCGGTGGCGGTGCGCGGGCCCGCCGAGAGCTGGACCAATCCGTGGAGACGCTCGTGTGGTACGCGGGCTGGACCGACAAGCTGTCCCAGGTCACCGGCACCGTGAACCCGGTCGCGGGACCCTACTTCAACTTCACGATCCCGGAGCCAACCGGCGTGGTCGCCGTTGTTGCACCCGAGGAGACCCCGCTGAGCGGGTTCGTGCGGAGGCTGGCGCCGGCGCTGTGCGGCGGCAACGTGGTCGTCGCGCTGGCCGCGGAATCGCACCCGCTGGCCGCGCTGACCTTGGCCGAGGTCGTGGCCACGAGCGATGTGCCGGCAGGGGTGATCAACATCATCAGCGGGCAGCGGAAGGAGCTTCTGCCGTGGCTCGCCAATCACATGGACATCAACGCAATCGACACGGCCGGATGCACGCCCGAGGAAATCAAAGGGATCGAGGAAGCAGCCGCGGGGAACGTGAAGCGTGTGATCAAAGTTACGCAGGACGAGCAGAGTCCTTATCTCGTCGCTGCTTTCATGGAAATGAAAACCGTCTGGCACCCAATCGGTGTTTGACGGCACTTAGAATTGCACTTGCATGACTGAGGTGCTGACCCGGCCGGCCCCGAGCGAGACTTCGGGACTCGGACTGGACAGGCCCAGCAAGCCGATGATCTCGTCAGCTCAGATCGCGCGCCGCGTCCGAAGGCTGGGAAGACAGATCTCCGAGGTTTACGCGGATATCGACACCCCGCTGGTGATGGTCGTGATCCTGAAGGGCGCGACGGTGTTCGCCGCCGATCTCCTACGCAGCCTCAGCATCCCCGCCGAGCTGGAGTTCGTACGCGCGTCCAGCTACCCGACCGGCACCTCGAGCAACGGGCGCCTGCGCCTCGCGCATATGGTCGAGGGTCCGCTCGTGGGCAGGCACGTGCTGCTGGTCGAGGACATCATCGACTCCGGTGTCACGGTCAACGCGGTGGCCAGGCGCATCCGCAAGCTCGGGGCAGCATCGGTGAAGCTCGCCGCGCTGCTCGATCGCCCGGCGAGGCGGCAGGTGGAGGTGAAGATCGACTTCACCGGATTCGTCATCCCGGACCGTTTCGTGATCGGCTACGGCCTTGATTACGCCGGCCTGTACCGCGAGCTACCCCACATCTATTCGCTGACATAGCCTCCCCGTACCTCGGCTGGAAGAAAGCCGAGTTGCACTCGCACCTCGACGGTGCGGTGCGCGTGTCGACCGCCGAAGAGCTGGGCGGCAGCAAGGGGCTCTCCATGGTCGCCCCGGACGACTGCCCCAGCCAGGCCGACTACATCAAGTATTTCGAGCCTGCGATCGCTGTCATGCAGACCGAAGAAGCGCTCGAACGCATAGCGCTCGAGCTGTGCGTCGACTCCGCTGACGAGAACGTCGACTACCTCGAGGTGCGTTGGGCACCCCGCCTGCACCTGCGGCAAGAGCTCACCGTGGAACAGGTGATCGGCGCGGTTCTCTCGGGACTCGACTCCGGCCCGATCGAGGCGGTGGCGATCGTCTGCGCGATGCGCCAGCACGCCCCCGAGGACAACGTGGAGCTGGCGCGCATCGCTGGGAGCTTCGCCGGGCGCGGCGTGGTCGGCTTCGACCTGGCGGGCGATGAGGTGCGCTTTCCGGCGGCACCCCAACGCCCGGCGTTCGACGCCGCGCGGGCGGCGGGACTCCATCTCACGTGTCACGCCGGCGAGGCCGGCGATCCATCGCACGTCCAGGAGGCATTGAACCTCGGCGTCGAGCGCATCGCCCATGGCGTGACCGGCGCCCGCGATCCGCGCATCGTCCAGCGGGTTCAGGCTGAAGGAGTGGTGCTGGACATGTGTCCGACCGCGAACTGGAAGACGAAGGCGGTCCGCACGCTCGCCCACCACCCACTGCCGCGACTGGTGCGCGCCGGCCTGCGCTGCACCATCAGCACCGACTCGCGCACGGTTGCGAACACGACGCTCACTCACGAGTTCGAGCTGATGGCCGGCATCGGAATGACGGACGAAGAGCTCCAGCTCTGCAATCGCACGGCCTACGCGGCGAAGTTCGGCTAGCCCCTAGCCACAAACGCGGTTAGTCCGGACTTTGTGGGCCCATCGCTCGCCCCAACCCCGGATAGTCCGGACTATCCGGATGGGTCGCGCCTAGTTCCCAGTCCCGAACAATCGGTCGCCGAAATCACCCAGGCCCGGCACGATGTACGCCTTATCGTTGAGGCGCTCATCGAGCGCCGCGGTGTAGACATCGACCTCCGCATGGCGTTCCTCGAGGACCTTCACGCCTTCCGGCGCGGCCACGATGCAGACCATCCGCGTGTCGCGTCCGCCCGCCTCCTTGATCAGGTCGAGCGCCTGGGCCGCCGAGCCCCCGGTGGCGAGCATCGGGTCCAGAAGAAGAGGGATCTTGCCCTCCAGCCTCGGCAGCTTCTTGTAGTAGATCCGCGCCACCGCGGTCTCCTCGTCGCGTTCCAGGCCGATGTAGCCGACGCTCACCCGAGGCAGAAGCTCGAGCACGGGGCCGAGCAGGCCTAAGCCCGCGCGGAGCACCGGGATGGCGACGACCTCGGTCTCGACCGCGATGGAATCGGCCTCGGCCAGCGGCGTGCGCACCTTGCCGTGGCGCACCGGCAGGTCGAGGGTCGCTTCATAGAGAAGAAGGCTGATCACCTTGCGCGCCAGGACCCGAAACTCGTCCGGCGGTGTGCTGCTGTCGCGCAAGCCGCGCAGGCTGTCCGCGACGAGCGGATGCTTACTGACGCTTAGAGGCACTGGCATCGCTTTTGATCAACCGCCGGATGGCGTCGACGGCGACCGTCAGCATGCGGTCCATGTAGGACGGGTCGAGGTGGTGGATCTCGCCGGCACCGAGCTCGTCGACGCAGAGGTTGATCGTCCCCGCACGCATCTTCCGAAGCCGCGAGACGATCAGCAGGGTTGACGTCTCCATATCGTTGCTGATGATCCCGGCCTTCGACCACATCGCGAGCTCGTCGCGGAGGTGAGGCCGCGGCATCTCGTCGGGCAGCAGGTCGGAGTACAGCGCGTCGACCGAGCGCAGCAGACCCACGTGATACGGCGCGCCTGATGCCTGCGCCGCCGCGATGAGCGCGTTGACGACGTCCAGGGAGGCTATCGCCGGGTACTCCTTCGGCACATAACCGTCGGGGGTTCCCTCGCTCCGCACGGCGCCGATGGCGATGACGAGATCGCCCATCTTGATCTCTGGTTGCGAAGCGCCGCATGTCCCAACACGAAGCAGCGTATGCACCCCTAGCTCGTGGAGCTCCTCGACCCCGATCGCGACCGATGGCCCGCCCATCCCCGTCGACATCGTGGATACAGGCACCCCGTCGACCTTGCCGGTGAAAGTACGGTACTCGCGGCTGAAGGCAACCTCACGCGCTCCCTCCAGATGCCTGGCGACCAGCGGTGTTCGAAACGGGTCGCCTGGAACGAGCACATAGTCGCCGACGTCTCCGGGACCGAGCCCAACGTGATACTTCTTCTCACTCACAGCCATCGGCCCGAATACTAATCGCCCTTTGTGACCCCGTTTTTGTCCACGCGGGCGAGCACATGAGGCGGGCGCCGCACCTCCCGATCGCTCAGCCTCCACGCGGCTCTAAGCCTTGGAGCTACGCGATCGATCAACTCTTGCGAACGCGCGTGAACGGTCACCAGCGACTGGCCTTTGCCGACGTGCTCGCCAACCGGCGCGTCAACTGTGAATCCGGCGGATGGGTCGACCTTGTCCTCCTTGCGGACACGTCCGGCGCCAAGATCGATGCCCGCCAACCCGATCTCGAGTGCGTCGATCCCTGCCACGTAACCGTCTCTGTCGGCCGTCACTTCGCTCTGGACAGCCGCTGTTGGCAGGCCGCGCTCGAGATGCCCGCCCTGAGCCGAAAGCATCTGCTCGAATTTCTGCCGGCCGGCGCCCGACCCCAGGACTTCCGCCACGTTCGCCTTGACACCCGCCAGCTCGCACATTTCGCGCGTGACCCTTGCACACACCTCGAGGAGCTCCTCGTCGCCTTTGCCAGACAGCGCGTCGAGGGCCTCCTGCACCTCGAGCGCGTTGCCAACCGTGACCCCCAACGGGTTGTCCATCGCGGTGACGAGCGCGACCGTGCGCCTGCCGGCGCCCTCCCCGAGCTGCACCATCTCCGACGCCAGCTCTTCGGCCGAGGCCTCGTCAGGCATGAATGCGCCACGCCCGAACTTCACGTCGAGAACGATGGCGTCGGCGCCCGCGGCGATCTTCTTGGACATCACGCTCGATGCGATCAAAGGAATTGAGGGCACGGTCGCGGTGACGTCGCGGAGCGCGTACAGGAGCTTGTCAGCCGGGACGATGCGCGGCGACTGCGCGGCGACGGCGATCCCAACCGCGCGCACCTGCTCGATGAAGCGTTCCGGCTCGAGGTCGACCGTAAGCCCCGGAACCGACTCGAGCTTGTCCAGCGTGCCGCCGGTGTGGGCGAGCGCTCGACCGCTCAGCTTCGGCACCTTCACGCCGCAGGCCGCGGCCAATGGCGCAGCGATCAGCGTCACCTTGTCGCCGACGCCGCCGGTCGAGTGCTTGTCGACCTTGATCCCCGGAATCGCGTGAAGGTCGAGCACCTCACCGCTGGCGACCATCGCCTGGGTCAGGGTGAGGGTCTCGGCACGGCTCATCCCGCGGATGCAAACCGCCATGAGCCAGGCGGCCATCTGATAGTCGGGGACCTCGCCGCGCAGGTACCCCGAGAGCAAGAAATTGATCTCTTCCGGCGTGTGCTCGCCGCCGTCGCGCTTGTGGCTGATGACCTCCAGCGCCTTCATCGCGGGACATCGTTCCACATTCCGGCCGTCACATAATGCAGGTGTACAATCCGCGCGACCGAGCGGTTCGCGCCCAGTTTGGTACTGGGCTTTTCAGTTGTGAAGGGAGCGACAAGGATGGCGCATAAGCAGTTCAGGTTCCTTGGTGTGGTTGCCGCTGCGATGGTCCTGGCCGTGGCGTGCGGCGGGACCTCGGGCGGGGGCACTCCGACGAAGACGTTCAAGATCGGGTTGGTCACCGACATCGGCGGCCTCAACGACAAGAGCTTCAACCACCTGGCGGACGTCGGCCTCGAGAAGGCCAAGGCCGAGTTCAAGATCCAGGCGGACGTCAAGGAGTCGAAGAGCGGCGACGACTACGTCCCCAATCTCACCGACTTCGCGACCAAGAGCTACGACCTCGTGATCGGGGTCGGCTTCCTGATGCAGGAAGCGGTTGGCACCGTGTCAGGCACGTTTCCAAACGTGCATTTCTCCATCATCGACGGCGCCGGCACCGACGCCAAGGGCGTCGACCTGAAGCACAGCAACGTCCAGTCCCTCTTCTTCAAAGAGCAGGACGCAGGTGCCATGGTTGGCGTGATCGCCGGGTGGCTCGAAAAGAATGGCAAGGCCAAGAAGAACAAGCACGTGGTCGGCGCGGTCGGCGGCATCAGCATCCCCCCGGTCAACCACTACATCGCGGGCTACAAGTGGGCGGCGAAGATGGAAGACCCTTCGGTCAACGTCCTCGTCGGTTACTCGAACAACTTCACCGACCCGGCCAAGTGCAAGGGTCAGGCTCAGACCCAGATCGGGCAGGGCGCTGACGTCATCTTTCAGGTTGCGGGCGGCTGCGGGCTTGGCGCGCTGCAGGCCGCCGGCCAAGGCGGCGTCTACAGCGTCGGCGTGGACGCAGACCAGAAGGACGCCGACGCGTCCGTTATCGCCAGCGCGCTCAAGAAAGTTGACGTGGCGACCTACACCGCGATCAAGAATGTCGTGAACGGTCAGTTCCAGAGCGGGGCGCTCACGTTCAGCATCGCCAATGAGGGCGCCGGGTACGCGATCGACAACTTCGACCCGCCCGCCGAGCTCAAAACCGAGCTGGACAAGATCCAGGCTCAGATCAAGTCCGGCGCTCTGACCCCACCCGCGGACATTCCATAGCCACAACCTCGGGGACGGGTGCTGGTAGCGCCCGTCCTCGACCGCCGGGCTTGCCGCCGATCGTCCGGCGCCTCGCCGGCGGGCTCGCGATGCCGTTCGGCTCGGTTGTCTTTGCCTTCGTTGTCGGTGCGCTGATCGTCGGCGTCACGGGGGCAAATCCATTCAGCGCCTACGCGGGTTTGATTTGCGGCGGGCTCGGCATCGGCTGCACCCAGGGCGAGAACCCGGCGCTCGAGATCTCCAACACGATCGTCTTCGTCATCCCGCTGATCACCACCGGGGTCGCAGTGGCTTTACCGTTTCGAGCCGGCCTGTTCAACATTGGCGCTGAGGGCCAGCTGCTCGCGGGATCGATGGCCTGCGCCGCCATCGGCATCAAGTTCAACACCCTGCCCTCTCCGATCCTTCTGCCCATGGTGCTGCTGGGCGGCATGGCCGCAGGTGCCGTGTGGGCCGGAATCCCCGGGGTCCTTAAGGCGGTCGTCGGCGCGCATGAGGTCGTGACCACGATCATGCTCAACTACGTCGCGCAGTGGCTGCTGCGCTTCCTCATCATCGGAGGCCCGCTGCAGCTGGGGCCGGGTACCTCGAAGTCGCTGCCCATCGGCGACGGAGCGCGTCTCGCCACGCTGCTGCCGGCGGACAACTCGCTGATCGTCCTCGGCCTGCCGTCCAGCGTGTTTCGCGTCCACACGGGGCTGCTGATCGCTCTCGCCGCGGCCGCGCTGTTCGCCTTTCTGTTGTGGCGAACGTCGTTCGGCTACGAGATCCGTGCCGTCGGACAGAGCCAGAAGGCCGCCCGTTATGCCGGAGTCAGCGTCCGCCGGACGATCATCCTCACGATGCTCATCGCCGGCGCCTTCTCGGGCCTGGCCGGCGCGATCCAGATCGCCGGCGTCGACCACAACCTGACCGACAAGTACTTCAGCGACACCACCGGCTTCGACGCCATCGCGGTCGCCCTGCTCGGCCTGGGCAGCGCGGTCGGCATCGTGCTCGCCTCGGTGCTATTTGGTGCCCTGCACTCGGGAGGCGCCATCATGCAGAGCGACGCGGGCATCTCGAGCAACCTGGTGCTGGTCCTGCAGGCGCTGATCCTGTTCAGCATCGCCGCGAACTTCGTCGGCGCGATCCGAAGAGGACTGCCGATCGGCCGGAAGCCATCCGCCCTGCCTCCTGAGCTGCCCCCGGCCGCGGGCTTGATGTCGGAGGCGGCGACCGCGCCCCCCGAGACGGCATGAGCGGCGTCGAAGACATCTTCCGCCTGCTTTTCACCGCCAACCTCTGGCAGGCGACCCTCGCCGCCGCCGTCTTGCTGCTTCTGCCCGCCCTTGGGGGCGTGATCTCGGAGCGCAGCGGCGTCGTGAACATCGCGATGGAGGGCATGATGCTCACCGGGGCGTTCTTTGCCGTGGTGGCGGACCTGGCCTGGCACAATGCCTGGCTTGCCACCGGCGTCGCTGTCCTGGCGGGCGCTTTGATGGCCACGATCCACGCAGTGGTGTCGATCCAGTTCCGCGCCGATCAGATCGTGAGCGGCATCGCGATCAACATCTTCGCGGCAGGCCTGACGGTCTTCCTGGTCAACCGCATCTACGGAATTCAGGACATCGGGCACGTGACGCCGAGCGAGAGCCTCCCGTACATCAACGTCGGCGGTCTCGACCAGATTCCGTTCGTCGGCAAGGTGCTGTTCCAGCAGAACGTGGTCGTCTACATGGCGCTGGTGCTGCTGGTCCTGGTCCACGTCGTGCTGTTCCGGACGCGACTGGGCCTGCGCATCCGCGCGGTCGGCGAGCATCCCCAGGCCGCGGACACCGCCGGGATCAACGTCTACCTCATCCGTTACAGCGCGGTGATCACGAGCGGCCTGCTCTCGGGCCTCGCCGGTGCGTTCCTCGCCATCGGCGTCTCGAACACGTTCGTACCCAACATGACCGACGGCCGGGGCTACATCGCACTTGCCGCGATGATCTTCGGCAAGTGGACGCCAGTCGGCGCGTTCATCGCGTGCGTGATCTTCGGACTGGGCGAGGCGATCTATGACAACAACTCGATCATCCACGTGTCGCCTTATCTGCTGAGCATGCTGCCCTACATACTCACCCTCGTCGTGCTCGCCGGCCTCGTCGGCCGCAGCACGCCGCCCGCCGCCGACGGCCTTCCCTACGTGCCGGGTTCCGAATGAGCGACGAACAGCTCGCGGTCGACATGCGCGGCATCACCAAGCAGTTTCCAGGAGTGCTCGCCAACAACCACGTGGACTTCAGCGTCAGGCCGGGCGAGATCCACGCGCTAGTCGGCGAGAACGGAGCGGGCAAGTCGACGCTGATGAACATCCTGTACGGCCTGTTTCCGCCCGATTCCGGTGAGATTCACATCAACGGCAAGCAGGCGCATATCGGTGGTCCCCGCGACGCCATCGCCCTTGGCATCGGCATGGTGCATCAGCACTTCATGCTGATTCCTGTGTTCTCCGTCGGCGAGAACATCATGTTGGGGCGCGAGCCGGTGGCCGGGCCGGACTTCTATGACCACGCGCGAGCCCGGACGGCGATCAATGAGCTGACCAAGCGTTATGGGCTCGCGTTGAATCCCGACGCGCGGATGGGGGACCTTCCCGTCGGCCTGCAGCAGCGAGCCGAGATCGTCAAGGTGCTCTACCGCGGCGCGAACATCCTTATCCTCGACGAACCGACCGGAGTGCTGACACCTCAGGAGACGAAGGAGCTCTTCGTCGTGCTGCGGGACCTGGTCAAGTCAGGCAAGACCATCATCTTCATCAGCCACAAGCTGAAGGAGGTCCTCGAGATTTCCGACCGAATCACGGTGATGCGGCGCGGCAAGGTGGTCGGCCACCTGACCACCAAGCAAACCAACGAGGAGGAGATCGCCACCATGATGGTCGGCCGCGAGGTGCTTCTGCGCGTCGACAAGAAGCCGGCAACGCCTGGCGCCGTTGTCATGCGGGTCGAGAACATCAGCGCCAACACCGACCGGGGCGTCCCGGCGCTGAAGGGCGTCTCCTTCGAGCTGCGCCAGGGAGAGATCCTGGGCATCGCCGGTGTCGAGGGCAACGGCCAGAGCGAGCTGATGGAGGTCCTGGCGGGAACGCGCCAAGTGACCGGCGGGCGGGTCCTGCTGGGCGACCGAGACATCACCACCTACGACGCCAGGACCGAGCGCGGCGCCGGCGTCGCCTTCATTCCCGAGGACAGGCGCGGCACCGGTCTTGTCCTGAGCTTCTCGATCGCCGAGAACTCCATCCTGGGCCGCGAGCGCTCACCGACCTTCTCCTGGAACGAGTTCGTGCTGAAGCTGGTCGCGATCAAAGAATGGGCACGCCGGCTGGTCAAAGAGTTCGACATCCGGACGCCGAGCATCGAAGTGGCCGCGCGCAACCTCTCCGGCGGCAATCAGCAGAAGGTGATCGTCGCGCGCGAGATGGGCAGCAAGCCGAAAGTCCTGCTGGCCGCGCAGCCCACGCGCGGCGTCGACATCGGGGCGATCGAATTCATCCACCGGCGGATCGTCCAGGAGCGCGACGAGGGAACCGCGGTGCTCCTGGTTTCCGCCGAGCTGGATGAGGTGCGCTCGCTGTCGGACCGGATCGCGGTCATGTACGAAGGCCGAATCGTCAGCATCGAGCCGCCGGACGCAGCAGAAGAAAGACTCGGACTGTTGATGACCGGAGGCGGCGCCCCTCGCGAAGGGGCGGCCTAGAGCTCTTCCAGCAGCCCGGGCAGCTCGCGGATGCTCGCGATGCGCCGCCAGCCCCCCTTCGGCATTTCTTCCTCGGGGACGTGCTCGTGATCCCAGGTCACCTCGTACGGGATGTGGACGGCGTGGCCGCCGAGGCTGACCACTGGAACGACGTCCGAGCGAAGCGAGTTCCCGACCATCACGAAGTCCTCCGGCTGAATTGAACGGCGTCTGAACACGCCGCGGTAGGAATCGACATTCTTCTCGGTGAGGATCTCGACGCCGAGGAAAAGGTCGCCCAGGCCTGACTGCGCGAGCTTGCTCTCCTGATCGAACAGGTCACCCTTGGTGATGAGCAGCAAGTCGTAGCTTGGGCTGAGCTTGTGAAGCGTTTCCTCGACGCCTTCCAGCAGCTCGGTGGGCTCCATCAGCATGCGCTTGCCCCAGCCGAGGATCACCTTCAGGTCTGATGCGGGAATCTGTCCCTCGGTGAGCTCGATCGCGGTCTCGAGCATCGACAGCGTGAACGACTTGACGCCGTAGCCGTAGATGCCGAGGTTCTTCAGCTCCATCTCGGCCAGGCGCCTGTCTGCGTCCGCCTCAGGCACGTGCCGCTCCAGCAGCTCGTGAAACTCACCTTGAGTGACATGGAACCGCGTCTCGCTGTGCCACAGCGTGTCGTCGCCGTCGAACCCCACCACTCGGACCGGCATCGCGCCGCCCGATTATCCGGGTTGCTACGTGCCGGGCGCCCGTATCGGCGTCCAGTGCAGTCCGCCGTCCACGGTCCTCTGGATGGCGCCGCGCACGGTCGCATAACCCACCATCGCGTCGCCGAACACGACCTCGGGTGCGATGGGAGCCGCCTGCGAGTAGTCCGACGCATAGGCGTGCCAGCTCTTGCCTCCATCCGTCGTCTCGACCGATTGACCGGGTGCGCCGACCTGCAACCAATGCGAGGCGGTGATAAAGGCGACAGAAACAGCAGGGTTCGGCACGTCCGCAGCGTATGTCCACGTTGCACCCCCATCGCCAGACCTGAACACGTACGCCCGGCCCCCGGTCGGCTGGGTCCCGTAGGCGGTCATCAGGTAAGCGCCGCCAGATCCCCAAACCTGGTGGACTCTCAACGCGTCGCCGCCGCCGGAGGTCTTGAATCCAGGCGGATCCGGAATCGGCGCCGATGCCTTCCAGGTCAAGCCCCCGTCGGCCGTCCGATAGACAACGGGCGGATTGTTGTCGTCCCATCCGCTGATGAACCCGTGCCTGGCGTCGGTGAACGAGAGCCCCTGCTTGCATTGGCGGTCTGCGATGCCGGTGGTCGTCAGACGCTCCCACGTCCTGGCGCCGTCGGACGTGTGCCAGATCGCAATGCCGGCCGCGTTGCATTGGGTCTCCGGAATCCCCGGCACCGAAAGCCACCCCTGGTTGGCGTCAACGAAGGAAACCTCGAGCGGGCCGCCGCCCTCGACCGCCGGCAGCGCGCGCTGCGCCCACGCATCGCCTCTGTCGGTCGACACGTAGAGGAACGTGTCGGCGACAAACGCCCAGACCACGTTGTGCGAGGGCGCGCTCAGCTGCGTTGTCGTCGGGTAATAGGGCCCGGGCGGGCTAGGGGCGGGTGAGGTGGTGCGCGAGGCGCTCGCCGGGCCGACATGGGACGGTGGTCTGCTGCTCCGCGTGTAGACCAGAACACCTACGGTCGCCACGGTGAGGACGGCGACGACAAATGCAGCGACCGCGGGCATCAGGTTCGGGTGCTGCTGGCCGGCGCTCAACGCCTTGCCGACGCGCGCGCCGAAGTCGGGCGACGGCGCGCCGCTGCGTGCATCCAGAGCGCGGCGAAGCTCACGCTCATCGGGGGTCATGTGTCCACCTCGAGCTTCATGCCCGGCCGCAGGGCGGCGAGCGCCCGATGGACCCTCTGCCTCGCCGCGCCTTCGGAGCACCCGAGGACGCGGGCGACTTCTGTGATCGGCAGGTCGAGGTGGTAGTACAGCGACAACACGAGCAGATGCTGCGGCGCCAGGCGGTCGAGCGCCTTATCGAGATCGATGCGGTCAGCCGATGACTCGTCAGCGATCGAGTGCGATGCGATTTCGGGGAATCGCCACACATGCCACCACCGAGAGCGCCGGGCGCTGCGGCACTCGTTGGCGACTATGGTCAAGAACCATGGACGCATTTCGGCGCCGGCGCGGAACCTGCCGAAGCTGCGCCAGGCCTTGACCGCGGCTTCCTGCACCGCGTCCTCCGCCGCGGTTCGGTCGTTCAGCATCGTCATCGCAAGTCGAAACGCCGGATCGAGCACGGTGGAAAGCAGCTCTTCAAACGTCCGGTTGTCACTCACGCCTCCAACGGTTCTACGCAGGGACCGGGGCATCTGTTACGCCGGGAACAAAACTGGGTAGGACCCGTGTTGGAAACCGATGGCAATGAAAGAGCTCAACGGCATCCATCACATCAGCGCGATCACGGCCGACGCAACCAAGAATGTCCGCTTCTACGCCGGCGTCATGGGCATGCGCCTGGTCAAGAAGACGGTCAACCAGGACAACCCCACCGTCTACCACCTCTTCTACGCGGACGAGGACGGAAGCCCCGGGGCCGACCTCACCTTCTTTGAATATCCAGGCCTGGTGCGGGGCCGTGCAGGCGCCGGGATGGTCCACCGGATTGGCTTTCGCGTGGCTTCTGAGGCCGCGCTCGGGTTCTGGGCACAACGGCTGGGGTCAGCCGGGCTCGAGTCCACGGTCGAGGGTGACCGTCTCCGCTTCGATGATCCGGAGGGGCTCGGATTCGAGCTCATCGCTGCACCGACCGAGGATGCGCCACTCGTCGCGCGCCATCCCGAGATTCCCGAGAAGTTCGCCCTCCAGGGCTTTGCCGGCGTTCGGGCTTTTGAGCGCCGGCGCGGTGCCAGCCACCAGTTCCTGGCTGACACGCTGGGCTTCGAGGGCACCGGCCCTGACGCGTACGAGTCCCGGGGCGATTCGCGCGGCTCGTTCTACGTTTACGATGCCGCCCCCGAAGCCCGGGGCCTGGGTGGCTCCGGCACCGTCCACCACGTCGCCTGGTCCTCGACGTTGGAGGACCACGTCGCGTGGCGCGACCGCGTCGTCGAAGGCGGCGGCGACCCGACTCCAGTGATCGACCGCTTCTACTTCCGCTCGATCTACTTCAGGGAGCCGAGCGGAGTGCTGTTCGAGATCGCCACCGTGGGCCCGGGATTCGCGACCGACGAGGCGAAGGAGCACCTCGGGGAGCGTCTGTCGCTGCCGCCGGCCTTTGAGCACCTGCGCGCTCAGATCGAGCCGAACCTCACGCCGCTGCCTAACCCGCGGGAGAAAAGCCCGGTTAGATAGACACCTGGTCGCGCAGCGCGCTCAGCTCTTCGCTCGTCGCGGGGCCGAGCGGCTCCCATGTGAGCCAAGTGCGCCCGATTGGCTGTATCCATCGCCCGCGGTGCAGCCAACTGTGCCCGGTTGGCGATCCCGCAGAAGAAAAAGCTAGGCGACCAGCCGGAACAGCTCCGGCACCGCCTGCATCCGGGTTCCCTCCAGCGCCTCCAGAGCGTCGTCGACGCTGACCTGCCGGCGGCGAAAGTTGCGCAGCGCAAACCGGTCGCACGCCGTCTCGGCGCCCGCGCGCAACCCCTGCATCTCGCGCAAGTACCAATGGAGCCATTCGTGGAGATAGACGAAACGCAGCACGTCGCGTCGGGTGCGAAACCTGACCTTTTCGGACAGCCAGGCAAACCTCATGCCCGCACCCGGCTTACGCCTGGCGTTGACGTACACGAGCTCGGAGAACGGGCGGAATGGCTCCGGGACGCGGACGATGATCCGGCCGACGTCGAACTCGCACAGGCCCGAGAGATGGGGCCGGGTGCGGTACCGCAGAGGCTTGACCACGAGTCGGTAATCGCCAGGCGAGGGTAGGCCTGACAGCGCCCGGCGCACGTCGGCGACCTTCAGCCCATGCAGATCGCTGCGCACGAGGAGCCCTTGCGACGGCGCCCGGCCGGCGTCCCGTTCCAGGGCCGCGACCGCGCGGCGAACGGCTCTGTGGTCGAAGTGCAGCTCCTCGGCTAGCTGAAGCACCGACCGCCGCGGGTTTGTACGGGCTGGAGGCATGATCAACAGACTCATGGGCTGCTAGATAAGCGCCCACTGCTCGGCGTCTACCCGTGGTCGCGCGACCGAGTTGTTGTCGCGAGGCAGGCGTTCTAAGGGTGGGTGTTTTGCCCGCGAAATCGAGCGCAAGAAGCGCAAGGGAGGTGGAAGTGTGCCCGGTAAGAAGCACGGGCCGTCGGTGAAGAAGCCCAAGGTTTATGAAGCCCTCAAGAAGAAGGGTATGAGCAAGGCTCGGGCGGCGCGCATCTCCAACGCGCAAGCCAAAAAGAGCAGATAAAAACAAGAAGAGCGGTAACACCTCCATGATTTGGGGGTGCACACGATCAAGCTCGAGTCCGTCGGCCGCAAGTCTGGCGGACGGATCCATCTAACCCCCAGGGTCCCCCGCTCGGGACCGGTCACGACCCTGTGCGGCCAGACGCTCGGCGAAGGCTCATACGCGGCTGTCGATTCCGAGCCAGATTGCGCGAACTGCATCCGTCGCTCGAAGGACCGGGCGCGCATCTCCGGAGCTTTCTTTGCCCAGGAAGAGGGCTCCGAGCTGCTCCGGCTGTCGCTGGAGCAGGCGAGAGAGAAAAAGCCAAATCTCCGTGTGCTTCCCCAGCCAGGCAGTTCCAGAGAAAAGCCAGTGGTCTGGCCGGCGGCGAAACCTCCGCCCGAAGCAATCCCGGACCAGCTGGGCGAGCTGGTCACGCGAGGCTTCAAACCGTCCGGCGAGGGCGTGTGGCGAAGCCCGCAGGGCGCCATCGTCCGCATGCGCAAGCACGGCAAGGAGTGGCGATTTGACGAGCTGGTATTCGAAGGTTCCGTCGTCGCAACGCGAACCCCTGGCGGGGTAAGGATCAAGGCGGGCGATGTCGAGGTGACCCAATCCGACCACGGATTCGAGGTTCAGCTCAAGAAAAAGTAAGGGGCCGGACATCAATCCGGCCCCTTGGTGAGTGCTGTTACTTCGCGTTGTTGGCGAAGTCGTTGGTGTAGGTCTTGGAGAGGTCCACCGTGGCTCCCTTCATGTCCTTCACGTACTTGAGCTCGATGTCAAGCGCATTCTGCGCGCCCGCGGCCGGCATCTTGCCGTCAGCCGTGAACGAGTCCTTCTGACCGTCAAGAGCGGCCACGTACCCTTCCTTGTCGCCGGCGTAGTAGTCGGTCGGCATCTTGTCCGTAATCTCGGCAGCGGTGTGCGCCTTCATCCATTTCAGCGTCTTGACGTAAGCATTGACCAGACGCTGGACGACGCCTTTGTGGCTGCTTACGTAGGTGGACATCATGAAGATGCCGATGAACGGATAGTCCGCGCCGAGAGCGGCGCGCGTGGATGTCGGCGTGCGCAGGTCGATGAGGACTTTGCCGATGCCACTCTTGACCAGGCGCGAGATCGTCGGCTCAGTCGTCATTCCGGCGTCTATCACGTGCTGCTGCATGGCCGCGATGAAAGTGTTGCCCGCGCCCACGGCCACGAACTTGGCGTCGGTGCCGGTGAGACCCGCGCGTCCCAACAGCGCGAGGCTGATCGTGTGCGTGCCTGATCCGATCGAGGTCACGCCGAGATTCTTGCCTTTGAGGTCGGCGGCTGTCTTGATCGAATCCGCCTTCTTCGCGTCGACCATCTCCGCCTCGCCCGGGGCGATCTGGAACTGAATGACCTGTTGCATGTACTTGCCCTTGGGCTGCAGCTCGAGGACGTGGCTGTATGAGCCAGAGCCGCCATCGACGTTGCCGGCGATGACCTCTTCCTCGGACGCCTGGCCTGAGCCTTCGTCGATCAGCGTGACGTTGAGGTTCTGTTCCTTGAAATATCCGAGGAGCTCGGCCAGCTTGTTCGGGATGTAGATCTGCTTGTTGAGGCCGCCGACCATGATCTTCACGTCGGCTGGTGAGTTGTCGGTCGCCGGCGCGGCCGTGCTGCCTCCACACGCGGTGAGGACGAACACCGCAGTCAGGACGAATAACAACGGACGGATGAATATGCGCATACGCCTCCTCCTCCTAAATCTGGATTTCGCTGCCGACTGCTGGGGGCCGCCATCGGACCAGGCGGTTCTCGAGCGCGGTGATGAATGCTTCCGCCAGCAGCGCCATGGCGGCCAGCAGCAACATCCCCGCGAAAACACCGTTGGCGTTGAAGTTGTGTTCGGCGCTGTAGATCAGCTCCCCGACTCCCTGGGTTGCGCCAAAGAGCTCGCCTACGACCGCTCCGACCAAGGCCAGGCCGAAGCTGATGTGAAGGCTCGCGATGATCCAGCTGAGCGCCGAGGGAACGATCACCTCGGTGGTCAGCCTTCGATCGTCAGCGCCGAGGATGCGTGCGTTGGCGATCAGGTTGCGTTCGACTTCACGGACGCCCTGGAACGCGTTGAAGAAGACGACGAAGAAGACGAGGATCGCCGCGGTCGCAACCTTGGAGCGAATGTCCAACCCGAGCGAGATGGCGAACAGAGCTCCCAGGACCACCCGCGGTATCGCGTTCGCGGCTTTGATGTAGATCGAGAAGACGTCGGCCAGGAGCCTGTTCCGGCCCAGCAGCACGCCGATCACCACGCCCAGCACCGTGCCGACGATGAAGCCGAGGACCGTCTCCTCCATCGTTACCAGCACCTGCTCCCAGAGCGGACCCAACGCGGTTTCCTCGGTGATCCAGATCCACAGCTGCTTGGCTATCCCGGAGGGCTGACCGAAGAAGAACTGGTCGACGATGCCGATGCGGGTCGTCAGCTCCCAGCTGCCGAGCACGATGACCGCGACCAGCACGCGCAGCCCATAGATGTTGAGCTCGCGCCTGCGTCGCGCGCGAATACGTTGGGCCGCAAGGTCCGTGATTGGGGCGGGGGTTCCTGGCGCGCTGATGGGCGCCGTCACGTCAAGCCGCGCCGCTGCGTTTCTGGCGCTCATAGCTCACGAGGACTTCGTCCTTCAAGTCATTCCAGATCTCGCCGTAGATCTGGCTGAATTGCGGCTGCATCCGAATCTCGGTCACGTTGCGTGGCCGAGTCAGGGGCACCGGGTAGTTGGCCTTCACCGTGCCTGGCCCGGCGCTGATCACGAAGACGCGGTCGGCCAGCGCGATCGCTTCCTCGAGATCGTGTGTGACGAACACAACCGAGGCGCGAGTGTTCGCCCACAATGAGAGGAGCTCGTTTTCCATCAGCGATCGCGTCTGGACGTCGAGGGCGCTGAACGGCTCGTCCATGAGCAGGATCCGCGGCTCGTTGATCAGGCTCTGGGCGAGGGCGACACGCTTGCGCATGCCGCCTGACAGCTGATACGGGTAGCGGTCCTCGAAGCCGGACAGGCCAACGCGCGATATCCACTCGCGTGCCGTCGACCGAGCCTCGCTGGTTGGCCGGCCGTGGTAGCGCGGTCCGGCCGCCACGTTGTCGAGCACCGTCTTCCACGGAAAGACCGCATCGGTTTGAAAGACGTATCCGATCTGTTCCGCGATGCCGCGCACCGGCTTGCCGAGGACTTCAACCTCGCCTTCGCTGGCCGGCTCCAGGCCGGAGATCAACGCCAGGGTGGTCGACTTGCCGCAGCCTGTAGGTCCGACCACGGCGCAGAACTCGCCTGCCTGAACCGTCAGATTGAGGTCGCGCAGCGCCGTGTACACGCCGCCCGAGGGGGTCAGGAAGCGCTTCGTGACACCGCGAAGGTCGATGGCTGGAGTCATTCAATCGGACTTTCTTCGGAATCTGCAGCGCCGGCAACGGATGCGGTCGTTGTGGCCGTTTTGGTCGTTTTGGTCGCCCAATCCGATCCCGGATAGGTACTACGATCTCGTGTTATTCAGACGTTGAAAACTCGGTTACCGCTCGCGTACCAGATCCTGGTTTTCCAGGTTGCGATCATCCTGCTGTCCGCGCTCATCGGAGCCGCCGCGGCCGTCTGGCAAGCAAGCCAGGAGCTGGACCGGCAGTCTGAGCAGCGCTCGCTCGCCATCGCCCAGGCCGTCGCCAACAGCGACTCGATCCAGCAGGCACTGCTGGTGGGCGACCCGGACGCGCTGATCCAGCGGACCGCGGAACAGATCCGCCGCTCCACCGGGGCGAGCTACGTGGTCGTGACCGACTCAAGCGGCATCCGCTACTCCCACCCCAACCCGGCCCTCATCGGCAAGCCGGTCGACGAGTCGCCGGCCGTCGTCCTCGCCGGCCAGACGTGGGTGGGCGTGCAGCGCGGCACGCTCGGCGTATCGGCCCGGGGCAAAGCGCCGATCTTCTTCCAGAGCCAGGTGATCGGCATGGTCTCCGTCGGATTCCTGGAACCGCCTCTCGGCCAGCGGTGGCTCAGCGAGCTGCCCGGTTTTGCGACCACGCTGCTGCCTTCGCTTGCGATCGGCGTGATCGCCTCGTGGCTCCTGGCCTGGCGCCTGAAGCGCCAGACCTTTGGGCTCGAGCCGTACGAGATCGCGGGGCTCCTCGAGGAGCGGGAGGCAAGCCTTCAGGGCATCCACGAAGGCGCGATCGCGACCGACCGCGACGGCACCATCACGCTCGCGAACGACGAGGCGAGGCGGCTGCTCACACTGCCCGACGACTGCGTGGGACGCCGTGTCGGTCAGGTGCTGCCCCAAGGCCGGCTTCTGAAGTTCCTCTCGGGCGGGCTCAAAGACGAGGACGAGGTGCTGCTCGCGGGCGACCGGGTGCTGGTCGCGAGCCGCCGGGCGATCCTGGTCCGCGGCCACGAGGTCGGCCATGTGGCGACACTGCGTGACACCACCGAGCTCACCGGGCTGGCGCGGGGCCTCGGCGTCGATAGCCTGACCGACGCCCTACGCGCGCAGGCGCATGAGTTCGCGAACCGCCTCCACACGATCGCCGGCCTGATGCAGGTCGGACGCGCGGAGGAGGCCATGAACCTGATCGCGCAGACTTCCGGCGTGCATCAGGAGCTTACCGAGGCGCTGCTCGAGCGTGTCGGCGACCCAGTGCTCGGCGCGCTGCTGCTGGCCAAGGCGGCGATCGCTTCGGAGCGTGGTATCGACCTTCGCGTGAGCGAAGACACTGTGATGACTCGAAGCGCGTCCGGGCGCGCGCACGGCGCTTCTTCATTAGACAGCGAGGACCTCATCACCCTTCTCGGCAACCTCATCGACAACGCCCTCGACGCGGCGGCATCGTCGAGCGACGAACGCTGGGTCAGCGTGTCGGTCACCGAGCAGGACGATGAGCTGGTGCTCGAGGTTCAGGACTCGGGCTCAGGCATTCCCGAGGGCGTCGGCGGACAGATCTTCCAGGAGGGCTTCAGCACCAAGGCGGGGCCGAATCGGAAGCGTCGCGGTTTCGGACTTGCGCTCGTGCGCCAGGTCGCCCGCCGCAATGGCGGAGACGTGACCGCGGTCAACAACGGCGGCGCGCTGTTCACTGTTCGTATTCCGCTCAAGGTCACGGCCGGGCGATGATCCGCACCCTGGTCGTCGACGATGACTTTCGCGTCGCCGACCTCCACTGCGCCTACGTCGAACGCATCCCCGGGTTCCAGGTCATCGGACGGGCTCACGCCGGCGGTGAGGCGCTGCGAGACGTCGAGCAGCTCCAGCCCGACCTGGTCCTGCTCGACATCTACCTGCCTGACATGAGCGGCCTCGAGGTGCTGCAGCACCTGCGCGAGGAAGAAAAGACGCCAGTCGATGTGATCGCGATCACGGCGGCGCGCGACGTCGACAGCTTGCGCGCGGCGATGCGCGGAGGCGTCGTCCACTACTTGATCAAGCCGTTTCTGTTTCCGGCGTTCGAGGCAAAGCTGCTCTCGTACGCGGCTGCCCGCGACCGGATGACACGCCTGAACCGTGCCGAGCAGGGCGACGTGGACCGCATCTTCGGCGCCTTGCGCACCGCGCGCGCCGAGGCGCTGCCCAAAGGCCTTTCCGACGCAACGCTTGACCTGGTCGTGTCGGCGCTGGGCCGTTCGCAGTCAGGCCTGCCGGCGGCTGCCGTAGCCGAGGAGGCCGGTGTGAGCCGGGTCACTGCTCGGCGCTACCTGGACCATCTGTGCAACCTCGGCCGCGTCGAGGTGACGATGCGCTACGGATCCCCCGGCCGGCCCGAGCACCGCTATCGCCTCGTGACCGCGATCCCGTCTCCTCTTTAGGGCCCGCGCACCCCGCTCGCAACTCCGCCCAGCGTCGACGGCCCGCCCAGTGGCGGATGACCGACAGGAAGAAGTCCGGCCGCGTTGGCCACCACGAGGCCCAGCAGGAACAAGACGTCGACGAGCAGGAACAACCCCACGATCTGCCAGTCGACGCGGTTGACCAGCGCCAGCCAGTCCGGGGCGTTGGGCGCTCCCTCGGGCTGCCAGCCGCAGATCGGGCACTTGCCCTGCGTGTAGCGTGAGTCGAAGCTCCAGTTGTCGGCCTCGCAGTAGGCGCGGGCGGAGCGTCGCACACGAGGGCTGGACCTTGGCAGCCGGAGCCTGGCGATCATGGCGACAGCACCTCGTCGGGCACCATGTCCACGGGCGTGTTGCGGGACCAAACCCACGCGGCCGCCGCCGCAAGCAGCAGCGCCTCGAGGGTGAGGAACATGAAGGCCAGCGGGGTGCGGTTCGCAGCCAGGGTCGCGCCGAGGTTGCTCAAGCCCGAACCGCCGCCGTTGG
>VBEF01000008.1 GCA_005881275.1 Chloroflexota bacterium | reverse complement strand
TTGACGGGACCGCCGAACGTGTTGGGGTCGGGAATGCTGATGGTCGCTCCGCTGCAGTACACCTCCATGTGCGGCAGCTCATGCGCAGTGATTCCGAAACTCATCACCAGCGTGGCCTGGGCACCTGACTCGAACTCGAGCAGGCCTGCGACGAACGTCGGAGCCGTCACCTTGATGGTTTGGCCCGCCATGGCACCCCGGGTGGCCGTGACCTCCGGGTAGAGGATTCGGCTCATGCCGCTGACCCGCCGGACCGGGCCCAGCAAGCAGACCAGGGCGGTCACGTAATACGGCCCCATGTCCAGCAGCGGACCGGCGCCTGGACCGTAGAAAGCGGCCGGGCTGGGGTGCCAGTTTTCCGGGCCGCCCTGGAGCATGAAGGCCGAGGCCGCAAGCGGATCCCCGAGCTCTCCCTCCTCTGACAGGGAGAGGCACGTTTGAAGTCCGGCTCCAAGGAAGGTATCCGGCGCGCACGACACAGTCAGGCCCTTCGTCCGGGCCATGTCGAGGATGCGCCGGCCATCCTCTCGGTTGGTCGCGAGCGGCTTTTCCGAATGCACGTGCTTGCCCGCCCCAAGGGCGCGCAGGCTGATCTCGGCGTGAGCCGTGGGGACCGTCAGGTTGACGACGAGCTCGACGAGCGGATCGTTCAACAGCTCTTCCGGAGCGCAAGCTTTCGGCACCCCGAACTCAGAGGCGAGCTGCTGCGCTCTCTCCGGCACCTGGTCGGCGCAGGCGACGACCTCGACCTCTGGAGACGCGTTCAGGTTCCTCATGTAGGTGGCGCTGATCTTTCCGCAGCCGATGAGGCCGATGCGCAGCGGAGCGGCGTCCATCACCCCAAGAAGGCTAACGTTCTGCATGACGTGGAGACGATGACGGACCTGGGAGCCAAGACCAGGCAGGTGCTCGCGGCCATCGAGCACGAGAGCGTTCCCCTCGAGCTCTCCTCTTACCTCGTGCGCGACGAGCCGGTCCCATTTGCGGAAGCGGCGCGTGCTGAGTACAAGCCATTCCGGTTGGGTGATCGATGGGGCCCACCCTGGAGCACGACATGGTTTCACGTCCAGGGCCGCGTGCCGGCGGAGTGGGCCGGCCAGACCGTGGTCGCGGTCTTCGACATCGGTTTTGAGGGCCGCCACACAGGATTCACATGCGAAGCGCTCGCATGGCGCGACGGCAAGCCCTGGCGCGGGGTGGATCCCAACCACCGTTGGCTGCCGATCACCTCGCCGGACGTGGACTTCTACCTCGAGGCGGCGGCGATCGCCACCGCTGTGGTTTCCGGACCGGCGGAGGCTCCGTCGATGATCGCGCTCCGACAGTCTCCTGAGCCGGCTTTCGCTTTCCGCCAGGCCGAGCTTCGAATTCAGGACCCCACAGCGCGCAAGGTGGGGCTCGATTTCAAGGTTCTCCACGAGCTTGCGCTGGCCCTGCCCGAGGGCGACCGCCGGTCCAGCGTCCTCGAAGCGCTGAACAGATTTGCGCGGAGCGACGACCCGGCCGAGCTGGATGCGGTCCTGTCCCATCCGAGCGCTTCCGAGCATGCGATCACCGCGGTGGGGCACGCGCATATCGACACGGCGTGGCTGTGGCCTGTGCGGGAAACGAGGCGGAAGTCGGCGCGCACATTTTCGACCGCTCTGGCGATGATGGACGAGTACCCCGATTACCGCTTCGCCTGCTCCCAACCCGCCCAGTACGCCTGGATGAAGGAGTCGTATCCCGACATCTTCCAGGGCATCCGCGAAAAGGTCAGCGCCGGCCAGTGGGAGCCTGTGGGCTCGATGTGGGTCGAGGCCGACTGCAACCTACCGTCAGGCGAGGCGCTGGCGCGCCAGTTTCTACACGGCAAACGCTTCTTCATGCAGGAGTTCGGCGTCGATACTCGCGAGCTGTGGCTGCCCGATGTCTTCGGCTACCCCGCCTCCCTGCCTCAGCTGATCGCCGAATCGGGAGGCGAGTACTTCCTGACCCAGAAGCTCTCCTGGAACGACACCAACAAACCCGCCCATCACACGTTCATGTGGGAGGGCATCGACGGCACGTCGATCTTCACGCACTTTCCTCCGGCTGACACTTACAACGGCGACTTCAGCGCGGGCGAGATCGTGAAGAGCGCGGCGGACTTCAAGGACCAGGAGTCGTCGTCGCGATCCCTCTATCTCTACGGATGGGGCGACGGCGGGGGTGGACCCGAGCCGGACATGATCGAGTCGGCGCACCGGCTGCACAACCTTGAAGGGGCGCCGCGCGTCGAGCTCGGGCGGGCCGCGGAATTCTTCGCGCTGGCGAAGAAAGAGGCCCGCAACCTGACGACCTGGGTCGGCGAGCTCTACTTCGAGCTGCACCGCGGCACCTATACCTCACAGGCACGCACCAAGAAGCTCAACCGGCGTGCCGAACAGGCCCTGCGCGAGGCGGAGGTTTGGTCGGTGGCCGTCGGCGATGGCTACCCCGCCGACGTCCTCGATTCCGCATGGAAGCGCCTGTTGATCAACCAGTTCCACGACATCCTGCCCGGCTCGAGCATCGACTGGGTCTATGAGGACGCCGAGCGCGAGCTGGAAGCGGTGGTTGAGGTCGCGGGAGGCGTGATCGCATCCGCCCAGTCCTCCCTGGCCGGCACGGGTGAAAACCTCACGGTCTTCAACGTCAACTCACATCCCCGTCGTGAGGTGGTAGAGGTTGGGGACCGGCCAATCCTGGTCGATGCTCCGGCGTGCGGCTGGGCTTCGGTCGGCGAATCGACCGCTGCAGGAGGCGAACCGGTCTCGATTTCTGGCCGCGTCATGGAGAACGGCCTCCTCCGCGTGACGTGGGACGGCGATGGATTGCTCACGTCGATCTGGGACAAAGAGGCGAACCGGGAGGTCGTGACGTCGGGCTCCCGTGGCAACCTGCTGCAGCTGCATGAAGACAACCCGAAGAACTGGGACGCGTGGGATGTCGACGCGGACTACCGTCTCCGCGCAACCGATATCACCGGGCTCGCGAAAGCAGAAGTGGAGATGCAGGGTCCTCTGCGCGGGGCGGTCGGATTCACACGGGAGTTCGGATCGTCGAAGCTCTACCAGAGGATGGTCCTCGACGCCGGCTCCCGAGTTCTTCGATTCGAAACCGAGGTCGACTGGCAGGAGCACCACAAGTTTCTGAAGGCAGCGTTTCCTGTCGCGGTGCGATCGCCGCGGGCGACGTACGAGATTCAGTTCGGCCACGTGGAGCGGAGCACGCATACCAACACCAGTTGGGATCAGGCCCGCTTCGAGGTGTGCGCTCACCGCTGGGCCGATCTCGGCGAGGCAGGATACGGAGTCGCCCTGCTCAACGACTGCAAGTACGGATACGACATCCTGGGCTCGGTGATGCGCCTTTCGCTGCTTCGCGCGCCGACGCATCCGGATCCCGCCGCCGACCTGGGCAAGCATCGCTTCACGTACGCGCTGATGCCTCATCCGGGAGACTTCCGGGAGGCGGGCGTGATCGCGGCCGCGGAGGACCTCAACAATCCACTGCGGGTCGTCCGCGGAGGCGGGGCGGCGGGTGAGCGGCGGTCGCTGATCGAGGTCGACCAGCCGCAGGTCGTGGTCGAGGCGATCAAGCGCGCGGAGGATTCAGACGCTGTCGTGGTGCGCCTGTACGAGGCGTGGGGCGGCCGCTGCCGGGCTAAGGTCCGGACCTCGTTGCCGGTCTCCCGGGCTTACCTTTGCGACCTGCTGGAGCGGGATCGGGCGGAGATTGCCGTCCGCGACGGCGAGCTCGAGGTCGACGTCGCACCTTTCAAGATCCTGACGCTGAAGCTAGCTCGCTGACCCGCTGACGCGCAGGCCACCACGCGGAGATGGCCAGGGCCAGGAGAAGCCCAACCTCGAAGAGGGTCCAGCGGTTCAGGCGGATCGGTGTCGTGCTGTTGACATAGGGAACCGAGATCAGCCAGCTTGCTGCGATCGGCAACCGCCACGCCCAGGCGGCCTTTTCTTCCCACACGATCCATGCCGCGGCGCTGAGCAGACACAGGTCTGAGCCATGCAGATAAGGGACGACAAGCAACGAACCGACCGCACCGACCGCGATCGCAAGGCCGGGCGAGTGACGCAGCCGGTACGCGGTCAGGAGCGTGATCCCGACGATGACCACCCTCAGGGCCGTCGCGACCACACCGGTTACCCCAAACGCTCCTTCGACGGTGAGATTGCTCGCACCTTCAGGCAGGGTCCCGCGCAGCTGATCGATGTAAGCGCTGACACCACTCGGTCCCATCGAAGCCAACGCCGCGACGCCGATCACCACCCCCCCTGCCGCCCAGGAGGCGAAGGTCCGATAGCGACCCGCGGCCAGGAGCGCGAACGGCACCAGCAATGCGGTGTTCGGCTTCAGGTACAGGAGGCACAGCGCCAGGCCCGCGGCCACGTCCTTTCGCTCCCGGGCGAGCCGCGTCGCAAGGACGGCACCCGCCGCGACAAGTGGGGCCACCTGACCGAGGTTCAGGGCGTGCACCACCCACCACGGCGCGAGCGCCCCCGCGGCGTAGAGCCAGCGCTCGAAGCCGGACTTTCGCGACGCCCATACCAGCGCCCCCGCAAAAGCGACGAAGTTGACCGCGGTCCATACCCAGTACGCGACCCAGTAGGGAAGCGGCGTCAGGGGCGCCGTCAACCATGCGACCGGCGGGGGGCTGAGGAACGGCTGCGCGATCTGACTGGAAACGAGCTGCTTCTGGGCCTCCGCGACGATGCTCTGGTCATAGATGAAGGACCATCCGTGCTGCACGCCGACAACGGCCGCCGCCAGATAGGTGTGAAAGTCGATGCCGATCGGCTCGTAGCGATTCAAGACATCGAAGACCAGGGCGATCAATACGACGAGGAAAGCCAACGGCGCCCACAAGCGTCTAGAGATACTTCAGCTCCGTGACCCTTCCACTCTCGGCGGAGGCGTAGGCCGCCAGGATCATCTTGAGGACGTTCACCCCTTCGACCTCGGTGTTCAGCGGCCTCCGGCCCTCGCGCAGGCAGGCGATGAAATCGACCACCTCCAGCGCGTAGGTGTCCGGAGCAGCCGGGCCGGCTTCCTGGACCACGACCTGCTCGCCACCGCGTGGCTTGAAAAACAGAGCGCGACCGTCGCTCCACAGGCTTCCATCCTCGCCGGCCACCGAGAAGCGTTCCGTGCAGCCGGCCGGCTCGTATGCCCAACCGGTCACGATCGACCCGATCGCGCCGTCCGCAAATTCCACCAGCACGTGGGCGGTGTCCTCTCCCTCCAGGAACAACAGGCGGTGCCGGCTCAGCAGGGCGGTCACTTTGATCGGAAGGCTGTCGACGAGGTGCAGCAGCAAGTAGTTCGGGTGATATCCGGTGTCGATCAGCTCGCCGCCTCCGCTGGTCTCCCGCCGCGCCCGCCAGCCGAACGTCTCGGCGGTCCCTTTGAGCGCAAAGACGTCGGTGGTGCGAGCCGCGTAAACCTTGCCCAGCTTGCCCTGTCGAATCATCTCGCGAGCCGTCGCGACCGATGGCAGGAAAAGCTGGTTGTGGGCACACATCAGGGTCACGCCGGACGCAGCCACAGCCCTGGTCACAGTGTCCGCCTCGTCCAGGGTGAGGCATAAGGGCTTCTCGCACAGGATGTGCTTTCCTGCCGCGGCGGCCGCGACGATCGCGTCCTTGTGCAGGTGGTGCGGGAGACATATGTCCACGGCATCGATCTCGGGCGATGCCACCATGTCCCGATAGTCGAGAAAGACCTGGACGCTGCCGAGCTGCGCTGTGTATTTGCTCGCGCGCGCACCGTCAACATCCGCGATCGCCGTCACCTGAGCGTGCTCGGCCGCCTGCAGATAGCCTGGGATGTGTTGACCGGCGATGTTGCCGGCGCCGATGATGCCGACCGCGATCTTTCCGTTCTTGCTCATATTCCTCGCTGCGGTATGTTGCACCAGGCCTCGATCACATGTTCAGGAGCCATGTCGCGATCTCGATAAAGGCTATTCGGAGTGGCGGCGTTCGACGCGCGGGCCGATTGACGTCAGGACCTCGTAGCTGATGGTCTCCGACCATTCGGCGACCTCTTCCGCGGTGATCACCACATCACCGTCGCGGCCGATCAAAGTCGCGACGTCGCCGACCTGGACCTCCGGAACATCGCTCACGTCGAGCGTGATCGCGTCCATGCTGACCATCCCGATCAACGGCGCTCGCCGGCCGCGGACCAGAACCTCGCCGCGGTTGGCTCGGGCACGCTGCACGCCGTCGGCGTAACCGATGGCGACAGTGGCGACGCGAGCCTGGCCCGGTGCTCGCCACAACGACCCGTAGCCGACGGTCGCGCCCTTCTCCACCGTCTTGACGTGCGTCACGACCGCGCGCAGCGCCAACGCCGGCTTTGTCCCGGGCCACTCGCACCCGTAGATCGAGATTCCGCACCGCACCGCGTCGAGCGCGAAGTCCGGATGCCTCAACGCGCCTGCCGAGTTGCACGCGTGTCGCATACCAGGGCTCACGCCAAGACGCGAGACCGTGTCGATGAAGAGGTCGAACTGGCTCCGTGTCATGGCATCGTCAGACTCGGCCTTCGCGAAATGGGTCCAGGTGCCGGCCAGGCGCGTGCCCCGTGATTCGTCGATGAACTGGGCCAGCGCCGGCGCGTCTTCAGGCGCGCACCCGAAGCGGCCCATGCCGGTGTCGATCTTCAGGTGCACTGGCACGGGCCGCTCCGCGGCGCCCAGCGCTTCAGCCAGCTCGCGACTCGAGACCGTGATGCTGCAGCCGGTTGCGGCGGCGGCCTTGGCCTGCGCGGGGAGCAGCCCGCCCATGACGAGAATCTGCTCCGGGTCGACAAGGCCACGAATCTGCGCCCCCTCCTCCAGCGTCGCCACGGCCAGTCCCGTCGCCCCGCCCTCGAGGGCGGCGTGCGCGACGGGGACCGCGCCGTGCCCATAACCGCCGGCCTTGACGACCGCAAAGAGCTTCGTCGCTTTGGGCAGGTGATGCAGGATGTGGTCGCAGTTGGCGCTGATCGCGCCGAGGTCGACGTCGGCCCAGCGCAGCGAGTTTTTCAGAGTCCGCCCTGGCGGAGCACGTTCATGACGAGAGGGATCTCACCGAGCAGGTCGCTCGCCAGGAGGCCTGAGTCGCCCAGCCGCTCGGCGATGCGGCGCCCCGCCGCGGCGTGGACGTAAACGCCCGTCACCGCGGCCGCGTAAGCCTCGGAGCCCTGGGCGATGAGGCCTCCGATGAGCCCGGAAAGCACGTCGCCCGTTCCGCCGGTCGCAAGCGCGGGAACCTCATGCGGGTCCTCGCTGGTCCTGCCGTCGGGGTGCGCCACCACGGTGTGCGCGCCCTTCAAGACGACGACCGCCCCCCACTCCTTGGCCGCCTTGCGCGCGACCCCGACCCGGTCGCCGTTGACCGCGTCCGCGGTCTTGCCCATCAACCGCCCGAGCTCGCCCGGATGCGGCGTCAGGACCCGATTCTTGCCGAGCTTGCCCTTGGCCCGTTGCGACTCGGCGAGCGCGTTGAGCCCGTCGGCGTCGATCACGAGAGGACATCTCGCGTGCAGCGCGAGGTCAAGGACCAGGCGCCACGTCGAGCTGTCGCGGCCCAGTCCCGGTCCGATGATGCCGACCTCCGCGCTCGCGAGCTGGCGAAGGATCGAGTCATACGCCGCGTGCCCGACCGCGCCGGGAACGACCTCAGGCACGGGCGTCGCCATGACCTCGGTGCACTTAACGGCCAGGATCGGATAGATCGTGTCGGCGACCAGCAGCCTGACCAGGCCCGCGCCCGCCCGGGCCGCCGCGGTAGAAGAGAGGTAGGCGGCTCCGGTCAGACCGAGGCTCCCGGCGAGCACCACCGCGGTTCCGAACGTGCCCTTGTGCGCGTCCTTCGGTCGGGGCGGGAGGAGCACGGCGTCGGGCGCCGGCAGCATGGTGCCGGCCTCTGAGATCTCAAGATGCGCGGTCGCCACGGCAAGCCGGCTGTGGTGGGTGATGCTCACCTCGACCTGGGCGCCGCGGTCGTTGCCGACGAGGCGCGCGCGCGGCGCTCCGTTCGGCCCGGGCAGGACTTCGATCCGGCGGCGGGGAAAGCAGATCCCCGTGCCGTCGAAGCACTTGATCACCGCTTCTTTGGCCGCCCAGCGGCCGGCCAGCCGTTCGTCGTTGCCGGCGCAGTAGGCGAGCTCGGCGGGTGTGTAGACCTTGTCAAGGAAGCCGCGACCGGAGCGCCTTACCGCGAGCGCGATCCGATCAACCGAGACGGCGTCTACCCCGATCCTTTGCACCCGCCAATTATTCGACGGTCACCGACTTGGCGAGGTTTCGCGGTTGGTCGACGTCCTGGCCGAGCTTGACCGCCACGTGGTAAGCGAACAGCTGCAGCACGACTGTGTTCAGGACGACCGCCGCCGCCTCGTCCACTTCCGGGATCTCGAAGACATCGGTCGCGACTCCGTTGAGCGAGCGATCCCCCTTGGTGATCAGGGCCAGGACAGGCGCGTTGCGGGCGACGATCTCGTGGACGTTGCTGACCATCTTGTCTTTGGTCGTGCCGGCGGTGCAGATGGCGATCACGGGAAACTGATCGTCGAGCAGGGCGATGGGCCCGTGCTTCAGCTCGCCGCCCGATGTCCCTTCTGCGTGTATGTAGGAGATCTCCTTCAGCTTCAGCGCGCCCTCGAGCGCGACCGGCAGCCGCAGCGCCTCGACCAGCTCGCGCTTGCGTTCTGGCGAGACGCGTCCTTTGACATCCGCAAGCCGCATCGCAAGCAGGTAGAGGCTGACGATGTGCGCGTGCAGAGTCTTGGTCGAGGCGACGCCGATTTCGGGCCCGGCGTGCAGGTAAATCGCGCCGTCGGCGTCGCGAGCGGCGGAGCTGGCGACCACGTTCGTCACCGCGACCGAGAGCGCGCCGCGAGCCTTGGCCTGCTGCATTGCGACAAGGGTGTCCGCCGTTTCACCGGATTGGGAGATCACGACGCCGAGCGTCTTCTCGCCGACGGTCGGCCGCCGGTAGCGGAACTCAGACGCGTCCTCCGCCCGGGCGGGGATCCCTGACCAATCTTCGATGACGTACTCGCCGATCATGGCCGCGTGACGCGAAGTGCCCATACCGAGGAGCAGGATGTCGTCGATCCGGCGCAGCTGCTTGTCGGCGACGTCGAACTCCCGGAAGGAGACCGTGCCGTCGTCGGTGAGCCGTCCGCGCATCGCGTTGGCAAGC
Organism: Chloroflexota bacterium; assembly: GCA_005881275.1. Lineage (GTDB taxonomy): Bacteria > Chloroflexota > Dormibacteria > Dormibacterales > Dormibacteraceae > 40CM-4-65-16. The sequence continues at coordinate 14,110 of VBEF01000008.1, read as the reverse complement.
GCTTCGGGCGTCTCGTTGATCTCCTTGAGCATGAAGTGGGGATAGCCACCCTTCTGCGCCTGGCTCACGTCCCAGTCGACGTGCACGATCTTGGGATTGACCGTCACGCCGTCCAGGGTCGAGACCTCGGCCCCGAGCGGCGTCACCGCCGCGACCTCGCCCTCGCCGAGCACGAGCACGCGCTTCGTGTAAGGGATGATCGCGGTGATATCGGACGCGATGTAGTACTCGTTGTCGCCGATTCCGACGACGAGCGGCGCGTTGAGACGCGCACCGACCAGCAGCTCGGGGTCGTCGCTCGAGAACATGGCCAGCGCGTAGGCTCCCTTGATGCGCTTCAAAGCCGCGCGCACGGCGGCCAGGAAATCGCCCTTGTAGTTGGCTTCGATGAGGTGCGGCACGACCTCGGTGTCCGTATCCGAGGGGAACTCGTGCCCCGCCGCCTCGAGCTCGGCTTTCAGCTCGGCGAAGTTTTCGATGATTCCGTTGTGGACGACGAAGATCTTGCCCTTGCAGTCCGTGTGCGGGTGCGCGTTGACGTAGGTCGGCTTCCCGTGGGTCGCCCAGCGCGTGTGGCCTATGCCCAGGTTGCCACTGGGCATGTTCATTTTCAGCTTCGCGATCAGGGTGTCGACCTTGGCCTCGGACTTGGTGACGCTGGTCCGAACCGCCTCGCCCGCCCTGGGCAGCTCGAGGACGGCTACGCCCGCAGAGTCGTAGCCCCGGTACTCGAGGCGCTTGAGGCTTTCCATGAGGATCGGCGTCGCTTCACGACCGCCGAGGTAGCCGATGATCCCGCACATCTCTTTACCTGAACTAGAACTCCTGGGGCGCGTAATTCGACCGGTGCCAGAACGTTGGAACGGCGCTGGAGGCCGTCAGGTTACTCCTAGGGCCCGACGTTGGGGTTGGCCGAGATAGAAAACTTGACGGTGGCTGTCGTAGCGTCGCCGGTGACGCCGTTCGGGTAGGGGATCTGGACCTGGAACGTGGCGTCGGAGGTGCGGTTGCTGAGGTCCATGGCCGGCAGGGTGATGTTCCGGATCCGCACCAGGACCGCCGGATCGCCGCTGATCGTCGCGAGCGCCGGCGTGATCGTGACACCGGTGATCTGATAGTTCGGCGGTGGCAGATGGGAAGGTTGCGAAGCGACCAGCGGGACGGATGCGTATGTCGTGCCGGCGAAAGCCTCGACGTGAATGTCCGCCGAGGTCACGTCGATGCTCGGTGTCGGCACGGTGCGGACGGACAGATCCAGGTTGCTGGTCCCATTCTGGAGCTGCACCGGCTGGTTGAGGTAATCGTTCTTGCCGACGACTTGTCCCGGAACACTCGTCACTGCCCGAAGGTTGTTCTCCCAGCTCACCGGGCCGTTGAAATGAACCTTGCACGGGCTTATCCCCTGCCCGGCAGGGCATGTCGCCACCGTCTTGGTCGGATCGATGCTCCAGCCTGCTGCCGCACGCGCGTTGACCAGAACAGGCACCTCTACTTTCTGCAGGGTGTCGACCGTGACCGCAATCGGCGGCGGGTTCTGCACCAGCACGTCCGAGATGAGTGATTTTGCCGTCACATTCAACTTCACAGCCGAACCGGGAAGCGCGCGAGTCGCGTCGACCGAGGCGATGAGGTTGCTGTCGTTGACGCGGCTGATCACGGCCGCCAGACCCGAGTAGTAGACGGTGGTCTTGGCGGGCGGGTTGATCAGGATGATGTTGGGCGGCACGGTGTAGTTAAGGCCTACGTCTATGTGGTTGGTGGTCGGTTGGTTCTGGGAAAAGGCGAGGGTGCCCAGCATGAGGATTGCAAGGCCGACCGCAAGCAGCTTGAGCCGCCACTCGTTGGTGACAAGTGTCCAGTTCATCGGCGGAACCTGAAGATGCCATTGCCGTTGGCGGAGGCGACTTTGACGGCCACCCTCCGGCGCAAGCTGTCCTGGTCGAGGTTGCGGCTGATCTTTCCCTCTTCGATCACTGAGATGTTTCCGGTCTCTTCCGAGACTACGAGGACGAGCGCGTCCGACGCCAGGGAGAGCCCAAGGGCGGCCCGATGGCGCGTCCCGAGCCGTTCCCGGACGCTGCCCTCCTCAGGCAGCGGCAGAAGGCAGCCGGCCGCGATGATGCGGTTGCCCCGCACGATGACCGCGCCGTCGTGCAGGGGCGAGTTCGGATAGAAGATCGCCTGCAGCATCTCAGCTGAGATCTCGCCGTTTATGCGCACGCCTGTCGCGGCGTAGTCCTCCAGCCCCACCTCGCGCTCGAACGCGATCAACGCTCCGGTCCGTTTCGTGCTCATCCGCTCGGCTGCGCGAATCGCCTCGCTGATCGCCTGGTTGTACTGGCGCGTGTTGTAGCGGGACAGGGGCCGGCCTATGTGGCTCATCCGGCCAAGCTGGTCGAACGCCCGCCGCAGCTCGGGTTGGAACATGACGATGACCGCGATGACGATGAAGAAGGTCGCGTTGCGGAACAGCCAGGACAGGAGGATGAGGTTGAAGGTCGTCGAAACGATGCCGACCACCGCGAGCAGGATCAAGCCGACCAGGATCTGGGTGCCCTGCGTCCCGCGCAGGAGCCGCAGCAGCTGGTAGAGGATGAAGGTCACAACGGCCACGTCGACCACTTCGGCCGGACCGATGTGGCGGGCCACCTCCAGGAGCTGGAGCCAGAAGTCCTGGATCTGCTGGACGAGGTTCATTCGCCGAACATCTCCGCCAGCAGGGCCATCTGCGCATACAGGCGGTTGCCGGCCTGCTGGAAGACCACCGACCGAGGACCATCTATGACCTCATCGGTGACCTCCTCGCCGCGATGGGCGGGCAGGCAGTGCATGAAGACCGCATCCGGGGCGCGGTCCATCACGGCCTGGTTGACCTGGTAGCGCATGAAGGCTTTGCGGCGAGATTCCTGCTCCGGTTCCTGCCCCATCGAGGTCCATACGTCGGTGTAGATGGCTGTGGCGTTGTTCAAATTCGTGAACTCGTCGGTCACCGTGACGGTGTGGGTGCCGGAGTCGATGCTACGCGCGCGCTCGATCACCGCGGCCGGTGGCTGGTAGCCAGATGGGCTGATGACAGTGAGCGCCAGACCGGTCAGCGCGGAAGCCTCGATGAGCGATGTCGCGATGTTGTTGCCGTCGCCGACGTAGACGAGGTGCTGCCCAGCCAGGTTGCCGGCCACCTCCTCGAGAGTCATCAAGTCGGCCAGCACCTGGCAAGGATGCGAGCGATCGGTCAGCCCGTTGATCACAGGCTTTGCGGAGGCTTTGGCGAGCGCGACCATATCGTCATGCGAGCGCAAACGAGCCACCACGCCGTCCACGTAACGGTCTAGCACACGCGCCGCATCAGAGATCGACTCCCGGACGCCAAGCTGAACGTCGTTTTCGCTCAGCGTTGTCGTGGAACCACCGAGGCGTGCGATGCCCACCTCGAAAGAGACCCGGGTGCGATGGGACGGCTTCTGGAAGAGCATCGCCAGGTGGCGGCCTAGGAGGGGCCGTTCTGACCAGGCGCCGGCCTTGATTTTTTGGCCCAGGTCGAGGACCTCGCGCAACTCCTTGCGATTGAGGTCGGCCAGGTCGATGAAGTCTCGGCCCTTAAGCGAAACCACAGGAGCGATCATGATCGCTCGTCGGCCCTACAGACGAGGCTCGATAAGCTCGCCGGCGACGACCGGCGAGATCGCCAGGTCGCGCAATGAATCGAACTCGGGCAGTCTGGAGCGGAGCTTCGGGTCGTCCCTCAGCCGGAGGATCAGGTCCCGGCAGGCGGTGGGTGCGAGACCACAGCGAGCCGGCTTGAAGCTGAGCGGGGCCTCGTTCTTGAGCTGGATCGTCAGGCTGTCCGTGATTCGAACGTTGGGCCACGAGTGCGGATCGGTGAGCGTCACGGATTCCATTTGAACCCAAACGGCGCGCATCTCGTGCCGGCCCTGAATGACCAGCAGCCGGTCGCGGAAAAGGGCCAGCCGCGCCGGCGGCCAGTAGAGAAGCCTGGTTCCGCACCAGATGACCACGGCCGCGCCGCCCGCCGCGCCCGCGGCGAACGCCACCCCGGCGACCGCAGCTCCGGAAAGAGCAAACGCACCGACGGTGAGCGCGCCGAAGGCCGCGACCCAAACCATCCCCGCCACGCCAAGCGTCACGATCGACCGTCGTGATCGAACGTAAATCAAGCTCGCCCCAGCACCAACGAGTAGTGTATTCCCGAGCCTTGATGCAGGACGTGATCGGGGAGCGCACCGCGATCGACAGGGCGGTTTCGGGTAAGACGGTCTGCACGCTCTTCAGCGATGCCGTCGCGAAATGGGGCGACAGGCCCGCGCTTCGCTGGAAGGAAAACGGCGACTGGAAGACCCTGACCTGGGGCGATTACCGCGACGAGGTGGCCGCCGTCACACTGGCTCTGCGCGCGATGGGCTTTGGGCCGGAGCAGTTTGGTTTGATCATGGCCCGCAACGCGCCCGAGCATGTCATCGCGGATCTCGGCATCGTGCACGCGGGCGGTGCGGCGATCAGCATCTACAACACGCTGGCGCCCGAGCAGATCGAGTACGTTGCCAATCACGCTGAAGCGACGGTCGCCTTCGTCGAAGACGAAGCGTTTCTCGAAAAGTTCCTGGCCATCCGGTCATCGACTCCCAAGCTGCGCCATCTGGTGCTGGTTCGCGGCTCCGCCCCGGAAGGCGTGATGACGTGGGAGGCGTTGGTCGCGAAGGGGCGGGATATGTACGCCGCCCAACCAAAGGCATTCGAGGAGTCGTGGCGCGGCGTCGGGCCCGAGGACACCGTTTCGTTGATCTACACGTCAGGCACCACCGGGCCCCCGAAGGGCGTTGTCTATTCCCACAACAACATCCTGTGGACGCTCGAGTCGATCCAACGCTTCTATCCGCTGGAACCGCAGACGTGTGTCAGCTATCTACCCCTGGCACATGTGGCCGAGCGGTTCACCTCGCAGTGGCGCGGCATTCACCTGGGTCACGAGGTCTGGCTCTGTCCGGACCCGAACCTGCTGCTGCCGTACCTGCTGGAAGCCAGGCCGACCTTTTTCGTGGGTGTGCCGCGGGTCTGGGAAAAGCTCATGGCGGGACTGCAGGCTGGGATCGCGGCGGAGCCCGACGACGCCAAGCGGAACATGGCGCAGGGCGCCCTGGCCGCTGCCATCTCCGCCTACAGGCTGCGCCGCGACGGCAAGCCTGTGCCGCCGGAGCTCGCCGCGGGGGTGGAGCGGGCTCAGCCCCTTTTCGTCCTTCTCCGCTCCAAGGTTGGTCTCGACCGCTGCGAGACGGCCATCACGTCGACCGCGCCATGCCGACCTGAGGTGCACGAGTTCTGGGCCGCCCTCGGCATGCCCCTTTTCGAGGTTTGGGGCATGAGCGAGCTCACCGGTCCCGCCACGGTCGTGCCGATGGACGACCACCAGGCGCCGTCCATCGGCAGGCCGATGCCTGGAGTTGAGATTCGGCTGGGCGAGGATGGCGAGCTGCTGGTTCGGGGCGGCAACGTGATGGTCGGCTACTACAAGGAACCGGACAAGACGGCGGACATGGTCGACGCCGACGGGTGGGTCCACAGCGGGGACATCGCCGAGCTCGGACAGAACGGGCAGTTCCGAATCATCGACCGCAAGAAGGAGCTGATCATCACCTCCGCGGGCAAGAACATATCGCCCGCCAACCTGGAGGCGCTCGCAAAGTCGAGCCCGATCATCGGTCAGGCGGTCGCCGTGGGCGACGGGCGAAACTTCATCTCGGTCCTCGTCGTGCTGGACCCGCAGGTAGCGCCGGCCTGGGCGAAGGCCCGCGGCGTCACGGCCGCCTCGATGGCCGAGCTCGCTGATGACCCTGCCGTCATTGCCGAGGTCAGGCGAGCACTCACCGCGGCCAACTCTCACCTGTCCCGCGTCGAGCAGTTCAAGCGCTTCACGATCCTGGCGGCCGAATGGTCGCCGGAGTCAGAGGAGCTGACTCCGACCATGAAGCTCAAGCGTCGCGTGATCAACAGCAAGTACCAGCCACAAATCGACGCCATGTACGCGAATCCGCCGGGCGGCCACGCCGTCGATCCGGAACGTGAAGGCGGCTAGGGCTTAGCGCCGTTCTTCCTGGCCGCGGGCCTGAAGCTCATCACAGCTTCGGTGAACAGCCGAGTCGCGAGCCGGGTCTTTGGTTCCCCTGTCCTGGCTGCGAGCTTGCTGAGCTGATCGATGACGCGCGGTTCGATGTTGAGGCGATAGAGCTGCTTGACGACTGGTGCTTTGTCTTTCATGCCACCGATTGTCGGTTGGAGTTGGTGCAGGACCAACCCCGGTTGTTAAGAGCCTTCCCTTCGTGAACATTCGTTCGTAATCTTCGTCGCATGTCGGACGTATCTGAGTCGGTTTTGCTGCTGGTCGCTGGGATCGAGGAGTTCTGCGCGGCACCGATCCGCGAGACGGGTCCCGAGCTGACCGCCGATCTGAGGGAGCTCGCGCGGGGCCGAAACCTGCTCGACCTGAAGTTCTCTCAGATGGCTGCGGCGTTCGCTGCGACGGATGAGTTCGACCGCGAGGGGTCCTATTCGCCGATCCACTGGATCCGCAAGAACTGTCACATGACGGGCGGCGCTGCCGCGGATCGCGTGGCGGTCGGTGAGCAGGTTGCACATGTTTCCGAGACGGTCGCGGCCATGGCCGGAGGCCAGATCGGATTTCCACATCTCGCGCTTATCGCGCGGGAGGCGCAGGCTCTCGTCGAGTCGGGAGGCAACAAGCAGTTCGACGAGACCAGGCTCCTCGACAAGGCGAGGCAGTTCAGCGTCGGTCGCTTCCGCAACTTCTGCCACCACTACCGGCACTCCGTCGATCCCAAGGGCTACTCGACGCGGGAGGCGGAAGCCGCCCAGGCGCGTGCGTTGAACCTGACACCGGGCGAGGGCGGAATGCTGTGGATTCGCGGCGTGCTCGATCCGGAAGGTGGCGCCGTCCTGCAAACCGCCCTTGAGCCATTGGCGAAGCGCAAGGGAAAGGACGATGATCGGAAGCTCGACCGACGACTTGCCGACGGATTGGTGGAGATGGCTAACAACGCTCTGGACCGCGGGACGCTACCGCAACGAGGTGGGCAACGTCCGCACCTCCAGGTCACGACCACGCTCGAAACGCTGCTTCAGCGCTGCGGCGCGCCGGCGGCCGACCTGGAGCTGTCACTGCCGATCTCGGCCGCGGCCGTCGCGAGGCTGGCGTGCGACTGCAACGTGACGCGGCTCTTGCTCAACGCGGATTCGCAAGTGATCGACGTGGGACGCACGACGCGAAAAATTCCCGGATCGACCAGACGCGCCCTGAACGTGAGGGACAGAGGATGCAGATGGCCAGGTTGCGATCGGCCGGCGTCGTACACATCCGGGCATCACCTGAAGCATTGGATCAGGGGAGGATCCACTGACTTGCGCAACCTCGTGCTTCTCTGTCATCGGCATCACTGGATGGTGCATGAGGGTGGGTGGCAGATCGTCCGGACGGATGACGATCGGTACGTCACGGTGCCGCCGCAGATGGACATTTTCCGGCAGCCGGCTCGAGGACCGGATACGGACGTGGCCTGACCCGTCAGGCCAGCTTCGTACCAAGGCGATCGATGTCAGCCGGGATCATGCCGGACGCTTCGAGGTAGCCCTCGACTCCTCCCCACTTCTGCTGCAGGTGGTCGAGGACGCCCAGGATTCGGTCTGGCGGGCAGCGGAGCTCGTCACGGAAGGCGGCCCGCTTGTCGGGATCCGCCTCACCGATCCACACCTCATATTGCCTGGCAAGCTGGCGGTCGGTTTCGGCGTAGTCCGCGGCGATGTCTTCGTGCGCCACGCCCGCAAGCTCCAGCAGCATCGCCGCGACCAGGCCTGTACGGTCCTTGCCCGCAAAGCAGTGAAACAGGACTCCGCGCTCCGCGTCGGCGACCTGCTGGAAGACGTCGCGGAATGCCTCGGGTCGCTTATCCACGATCATGAGGTAGCGCTCCAGCATGTTGCCCGCGTCGCCGATGTTGTTCATGTTCGCGTCGTCGATGAGCGGCGCATGGACGTACCGCACGCCCTCGGATCGCGAAGGGGGAACTGGGTCTCTGGACACCTCACCTGGGCTGCGCAGGTCGATCACGGTCGCAACGCCATACGCCTGCATCGCCTCGCGACCGGGCTCGGTGAGGTGGCCGAGGTGATCGGACCGGATCAGCACGCACGAACGAGTCAGGCCACCCGGGCGCGGCAAACCACCCAGGTCGCGGGTGTTCTGGCAATCCGGCCAGTCGAGCCGGCGGGAGGCGGCCGAGGCTAGCGCTTCGTGTACTGGGGAGCTTTCCGGGCCCGCTTCAGTCCGTACTTCTTGCGCTCCTTCATGCGGGCGTCCCGCGTTAGCAGACCGGCCTTCTTCAGTGCGGCCCGGAAGTCGGGGTCGAAGCGGCAAAGCGCGCGGGCGATGCCGTGCGCGATCGCCCCCGCCTGGCCACTCGTGCCACCACCGATGACCTTGATCGTGATGTCGAATCTCCGCTGCGTCCCGGTCACGCGGAGCGGGGCGAGCGCCGCCATCTCGAGTACCCGGCGCCCGAGGTACGCCAGAGGGTCCTTCTCGTTGACGGTGACCCGGCCTTCGCCGGGCGTCAGGCGCACGCGGGCGATCGCATTCTTCCGGCGCCCGGTGCCTCGATTCAGCGTATCAGCCAATCTTCAGGTTTCCTTTCTCATCGAAGGCCAGGGTCCTCGGCCTCTGCGCGGCGTGGCCGTGCTCGGCGCCCGCGTAGACACGAAGGCGCTTCAGCATATCCGCCCCGAGCGTGTTCCGCTGCAGCATGCCGCGGACGGCGGTCGTCACGGGAAACGTCGGGTCGAGCTCCTGCGCTTTCTCGAGCGTCCGCCGGCGCAGGCCGCCCGGGTAGCCCGAATAGCGCGTGTACTCCTTTGTCTGGAGCTTGCTGCCGGTCACCTTCACCTTGGCGGCGTTGATGACGACCACGTGATCGCCGGTATTCAGGTGGGGCGTGTACGTGGGTTTGTGCTTGCCACGCAGGATCGCGGCCACACCTGAGGCCAGGCGGCCGAGCACCTGGTCTGTCGCATCGACGACAAACCACTCGCTTTTCAGATCTGCGGCTTTCGCCGTCCACGTCTTCTGTTTGCTCATTTCTCTTTTTTTGGGTTTCCTAGTAAATCACTTCCACCAGAGTCAGCCCGCCGGCGGGAGCCGTGCGCGGCGCCCGGCGGCGGTCCCGCGCTCGAAGGAGCTCTCCCACCCATGCCGGCGGCCGCTCGCCACGGCCCACCTCAGCCAGCGCGCCCGCGATGCTGCGCACCATGCCGCGCAGAAAGCCCTCCGCGACCAGCTCCAGCTCGACGAAATCGCCCCGTCGCTTGACCTGAGCAGAGTGCATCTCGCGCACCCGCCCATCGGCCGGCTCGGACGCCGAGCAGAAGGTGGTCCAATCGTGCTTGCCGACAAGCGCCCGCGCCGCCCGTGACATTGCGTCGACATCGAGGGGGCCGCGCACGTGCCAGCAGCGTCCCCGCTCCAGCGCGGGGCGGGCCGGACGGTCCACGTATCGATACCGGTACCGGCGCCGGCGCGCCGAGTAGCGAGCATGGAAGTCGTCGTCCACGGCATCGGCCGACAGAACCGCGACGTCCTCGGGCAACTTTGCATTGAGTGCCGCCATCAACTTCTGGGGCGAGATGCGCCCGTCGGTTTGGAAGTTGGCGACCTGCCCTTCCGCGTGGGCACCCGCGTCGGTGCGCCCTGCGCCGTAGACCGTGGGGTCATCGCCCGTGATCGAGCGCAGCGCCCGCTTCAGCTCGGCTTCCACGGTGCGACCCTTCGCCTGCTGCTGCCAACCGGCGAAGTTCGACCCGTCGTACTCCAGCACGATTCGAATATTCACTTGTTAACGGATCGGATCACGCCGGGCGCGCGCAGGGCGCACTAATCCACGAGTTCGATGATCACCATCGGCGCCGCGTCGCCTAATCGCGGGCCCTTGTGGATGATTCGGGTGTAGCCTCCCGGCCGCTCCGCCAGGCGGGGGATGAGGTTGGAGAACAGCCTCTCCACGACCTCCGGCTTGGAAACCTCCCGGCTCACGCGACGTCTTGCGTTGACGTCCTGGTCTTTCGCGGTAGTGATGAGCCGCTCGACCCAACGCCGCAGCTCTTTTGCGCGCGCCTCGGTCGTCGTGACGCGGTTGTGCTCGAGCAGCGAAGTGCACAGGTTGCGCATCAGCGCCTTGCGCGCATCGGTGTCTCGGTTGAAGCGGCGGCCGCTCTTTTGGTGTCGCATTCAGCTCCGGCTAGCCGCGGAGGACCGTGCCCATCTCTTCGGGCTTGATGAATCCCTTCTCGACAAGCTTCTCCTTGATCTCGTCGAGCGACTTCCGCCCGAAGTTGCGCAGCGCGAGCAGCTCTTCCTCGCGCTTCTGGAGCAGCTGGCCGACGGTCTGGATCTCGTTTGCCTTCAGGCAGTTGAACGCCCGCACGGATAGATCGAGCTCTTCGATCGGCGTGTCCATCAGCCGGTTCTGGCCGGTTTTCTCGCCGCGCAAGTCCTGCTCGTGCCGTTCGATGTTGTCGCGGAACTTGACGAAAAGGTTCAGGTGCTGCGTGAACAGCTCGGCCGAGTGGCTGACCGCCTCCTCGGGCGACATCGTCCCATCCGTCCAGACCTCGATGATCAGCCTGTCGAAGTCCGTCGACTGGCCGACACGGGTCTTCTCGACGACGAAGTTCGCCTTCTCCACCGGGGAGAAGATCGAATCGATCGGGATAACGCCGATGGGCTGGCCCTCGCGCTTGTTTCGCTCGGCCGGCACGTAGCCCTTGCCGCGCTCCACGTTGAGCTCCATGCGCAAGTGACCCTTGGCCGCCAGCGTGCAGATATATAGATCGGGGTTGACGATCTCGACATCGGACGTGGCCTGGATGTGCGACCCACGCACCTCGGCCGGCCCCTTGACGTCGAGCAGCAGCGTGATCGGGTCCTCGGTGAAGCTCTTCAGACGCAGCTTCTTGAGGTTGAGGATGACCTCGGTCACGTCCTCCTTCACGTGCGGGATCGCCGTGAACTCATGAGCGACGCCGTCGATCTGGATCGACGTCACCGCGGCGCCCCAAAGCGAAGAAAGCAGCACGCGGCGCAGCGTGTTGCCAAGCGTTGTGCCAAACCCCGGGTCGAGCGGCTCGATGTCGAACTTGCCGTAGTTCGCGCTCGTCTCGAGCTTGCGGACCTGGGGGGTCACTGTTATCTGCGTATCAATAGCCAACTGGGTTAATTACCTCCGACTACCTTGAATAGAACTCGACGATCAACTGTTCCTCGACGCCCGACTCCATCTCGTGCCGGTCGGGGCGGGCGAGGATCTTGGCGGACTTCTCGTCCGTGTTGAAGGAAAGCCATGTCGGCACCGGGCGTATCTTCGACGCCTCCAGTGCCACGTCGAACACCCCGTCCGAGGTCTTCACCTTGACCTCGTCGCCCGGCTTGACCTGGTAGGACGGCACATTGACCGTCTTGCCATTGATCTCGAAGTGCCGGTGCGTGACGAGCTGGCGCGCCTGCTTGCGCGACGAGCCCAGCCCGAGTCGATAGACGACGTTGTCGAGACGCAGCTCCAGGTGGCGCAGCAGGTTGAGTCCGGTCACGCCGGGCTCCGTCGACGCCTGGTTGAAGTAGTTGCGGAACTGCTTCTCGAGCAAGCCGTAGATGCGGCGCGCCTTTTGCTTCGCGCGAAGCTGCAGTCCATAGTCCGACGTCTTGCGCTTGCGCGCCTGTCCGTGCATGCCGGGCGCAAACGCGCGGCGCTCGATGGCGCACTTCGGCGTGTAGCACCGCTCTCCCTTGAGGTAGAGCTTCGCGCCCTCGCGGCGGCAGAAGCGGCAGACAGGGCCGCTGTAGTTGGCCATTGGTCAGACTCGCCTCCGCTTTGGTGGGCGGCAGCCGTTGTGGGGGATTGGCGTCACATCGGTGATCGCGCTCACCTCGAGCCCGGTCGCCTGCAGGGAGCGGATCGCCGCCTCGCGTCCGGCGCCCGGTCCGCGGACGAACACCTCGATCGAGCGCATGCCGTGCTCGAGCGCCTTCTTGGCGGTCGTCTCGGCGGTCTGCTGAGCGGCAAAGGGGGTCGATTTGCGGCTGCCCTTGAAGCCCTGCGCCCCGGCAGAGCCCCACGCGATGACGTTGCCGTCGATGTCGCTGATCGAGATGATCGTGTTGTTGAACGTGCTCTGGATGTGCGCCTGACCGGCCACGACGTTCTTGCGCTCGCGGCGTCGGGTCCGGACGACTTTCTTCTTGGTCACTTGCCGGCCTTCACCTTCTTCTTGCCTGCCACCGCGCGCCACCTCGCGGCGGAGATCGCCTTCGATGACGATGTCCTTCGCGGTCGCAAGCCGGTCGATCACCTGGCGGAGCCGCGCCACCTCATCCTCGGGGAGGTCCCTCGTCCTCTTCTCAGGGTCGATGTTGGCCATCTTCAGGATCTTCTGGGCGGTGGTGTCGCCGATCCCATGGATGTAGGTCAAAGAAACGCCAACGCGCTTCTGCGGGGGTATGTCAACGCCGGCGATTCTCGCCATCTAGTCTCCTAACCCTGGCGCTGCTTGTGCTTGGGCGTCTTGGAGCAGATCACGCGAACCACTCCATTACGCTTGATCACCCTGCAGCTCGGACACATCTTCTTGACGGACGGACGTACCTTCATCTCCAAATCTCTCTAATTCGCCCTCGCGACCGATCGCTCGGCGCCAGCTCCACCCCTACCTTGTCCCCGGCGAGGAGCCGGGTGAAGTGGGTGGCCAGGCGATCGGCGACGTGAGCGAGGACCAACGCCCCGTTTTCGAGCTCAACCCGATACACACCGTTGGGAAGGGGCTCTACGACGACCCCCTTCACGAGTGGGGGGCGTTGGGGCACGAACGGCGATTGTACCAAACTAATGAAGATCGCCCTTCGTTAGTACGATGGGCCCCTTTTCTGTGATAGCGACTGTGTGCTCAAAGTAGGCCGAAAGGGATCGGTCGGCGGTGCAGATCGTCCAGCCGTCCGGCTTCATATAGACCTCGTAGCTGCCGGCGTTGACCATCGGCTCGATCGCCAGCGTCATGCCGGGCTTGAGCCGGGGCGGGGTGCCCGGGCGTCCGAAGTTAGGCACCTGAGGATCCTCGTGCATCTGGCGCCCGATTCCGTGGCCGACGAACTGACGGATGACCGAGAATCCGGCCGCTTCGACGTGCTCCTGGATCGCGGACGAGATGTCGCCCAGGTAGCCGCCCGGCCGGGCCTTGTCGATGCCGACGTACAGGGCCTGCTCGGTCACCTTGAGCAGGCGGGCCGCCTCCCGGGTGATCTTGGCGACGCCGACTGTGACGCCCACGTCAGCCCAGAAGCCCTCCAGGACGAGGCCAAGATCGAGGCTGACCAGATCGCCCTCGGCGATCTTGCGGTTGCCCGGGATGCCGTGGACCGCCTCGTCGTTGATCGAGACGCAGATCGAGCGTGGAAATCCGTTGTAGCCGAGGAAGCCTGGGATGGCGCCGCCCTGCCGGATCAGCTTGTCGGCGATTCGGTCGAGCTCGATCGTCTTGACCCCAGGCTGACACGCCTCCTTGAGGGGCGGCAGGACGGACGCGAGCAAGCTGCCCGCACGGGCCATCAGGTCGATCTCGTGGGCGGTCTTGAGGTTGATCATGCGAATTTCTTCTTGACCGGGAGTTTCCCGTTGACAGCCGCGAGCACCTCGCGGCTTATCTCGTCAATTGTGCCCCGGCCGTCGATCTCGGAAACGAGCCCCCCGCCTCGGTAGTGATCGAGCACGGGGACCGTCTTCTCCAGGTAGATCTCGATGCGCGGCCGCACGGCCTCCGGCTTGTCGTCCTCGCGCTGGACGAGACCGCTGCCGTCGGCCTCGCACGCAGCGGTGGCCGGAGGATAGGTCCGTTGGCAGGCGGGACAGACCAGCCGGCCCGAGAGCCGCTCGAGGAGCTCGTCGATCGGCACCTGCAGATAGATCACGCGGTCGAAGTGCTTGGCGAGCTCCGCCATCAGCCCATCCAGCGCCTCGGCCTGGGGAACCGTCCGGGGGAAGCCGTCCAT
>VBEF01000007.1 GCA_005881275.1 Chloroflexota bacterium | reverse complement strand
CGGCATGATGTCGGTCATCTGCTTGGTGGCCAGGAACATCGCCTGGTCCTGCGCCGTCCAGTCCGTTTCGCGCTTCTGCATGAAGTTGGCGACCGCGGGGAAGGCGTGGTTGTTGACCGTGGTCTCGATGTGGAACACGCGCACGGTGTCTTCGATTAGCTGTCCCTGCCGGATGCACGAGTGATGCAGCGCCGAGTCCGGCGGGTTCATGTACGAACGCGAAGCGAGCAGCGTCTTCGCGTTGTGGTGGGCGCGGATGCTGCGGAAAGACGCGAGACCGGTCGACATCGACTTGTGGCCGCCGTCCATCGGAACCAGAGTCAGGTTTACGTAGATCACAAGATCCGATTCCGCCGCGCGCCGGTTGAGCGTGACCTCTTCCCCCTGCGCGGTCTTGCCGACATAGACGTTGTTGTCCGGATCTTCGCCGTCGTGTTGATACAAACGGTCGGGATGAAACGTGGCAAAGATCCGCTCGCCGACGATATGCCGGAGCTCGTCTTCTGTCATCCGGCGGTGCAGACCCAGCGCCGCGATGATGTGGAGATCGTCGATCCCGGCTTCTGCGGCCATGTCGATGACCTCTTCCATCACGAGCTGGCGCACGTCCGGCGCGGCCATCGGCGGCAGTGGCAGAGAGAGGTCGTCAAAGGCGATCGTGAGCTTCATGCCACGCCGGAGCAGAGACTTGAGCGGATCGTCCTCCAGCGGCTTGGCGATCGCGCGCTTGATGGCGCGCTCGGGATGCGCGATCGGTTCGAGCGGGTCGGGCGGATAGATGATGCGCGCGCCGAGCGGCATCTTCTCCAGCCGGACGCCTTCACCGAAGTGGAAGAGCACCGGCGGCGTGTTTCGATCGACCTCGATCACGGCACCAGGTCGGGGCATCAGGCCCTCAATCGTCGCAGATCAAACGCGACCTTCACGGCGCCTAACCTTCCCGCGCTCATCGCGTAGGCGATCGCGTCTCGGTACTCACCGAGCCCGAACAGTGGGCCCGTGAGGTCCTCCAGGTGCATCTCCGGCGCGGCCTCGAGCGCGAGGTCGAACGTCTTTCTGCCCTTTCGCTTGGGCTCTGCCCCGTAGGCGTACGCACCCGTCACCGTGAGCTCCCGCTGCCAGATCGGGGCCCAATCGACCTTCTCCTCGCCCGGCATCCCAACCGCAACGACAGTTCCGCCCTCGCGCGTGAACCGCACCGCGTCGTTCAAGCTGTCGGCGCGCCCGACGCACTCGAACGTGACGTCCGCGCCGCCGAGGAGCAGCGGGCGATTCATCCCTTCAAGGCGGCGCGCCGCGGTCGCAAACCGGATCCGCTGAAACACGTCTGCCGGCTTGACCACCTGATCCGCGCCCAGCTTGCGCGCGAGATCGGCCTGCGTCGGATGCTTGGCGATCGCGATCAGTCGCTTCGGCGGGGTGAAGAGCTTGACGGCTGCGACTGTGAGCAGGCCGATCGTGCCCGAACCCGACACGACAACGATGTCATCTCTCGTCGCGCCTCCTCGCAAGGCGGCGTGAACGCAGCACGCCAAGGGCTCGATGAGGACGGCCGCCTCGTCAGAGAGAGTCTCCGGCACCGGATGGACCTGGCTCGGGTGGGCGACCAGGACCTCTCCCCACCCGCCGCCCGTGTCGGCGCAGTAACCAGTCTGCAGACCGACCTCGATCGGGCCCTCGGTCACGTTGTAGCAGAGCCCTGGCCGGCCCTCGGCGCAGCGGGGGCACGGCGGGTCGACGCCGCGCACGATGCAGCCCAACGCCGGCTCGATCACGACGCGCGTCCCGTCATCGAGAGCCCCTACGACCTCGTGGCCCGGCACAAATGGATAGCTGGTCAGCGGATCGAGGTAAAGCGAAACATGCCCGCCGATCGCCGCGAGGTCAGAGCCGCAGATGCCGCTCACGTTCGGCATCACGCGGACCCAGTCCGCCGCCGGGAGCTCGGGCTCCGGCACGTCGCCGAGCTTGAGCATGGACAGAGCGCTCGTGGCGACATCGGGCCGTCCGCCCGCCGCTTTGACCACGGCAAAGGCTGGAATCGACCTCACGTATTGGATCGCTAGCGTCGGACCGCCTCCCGGTACTCCGGCGAGCGAGGGTCCGGCATCGGGAGGCGCCAGTTGCCCGGCGCCATTCGCCAACGCTCGACCCGCCACCCACGCTGCCCGGCCATCTGCGAGAGCCGCGCGTCCGGATTGACCGCGACCGGCGTGCCGACCATCTCCAGCATCGGCAGGTCGGACAGCGAGTCCGCGTAGGCAAAGCTCTCCGCGAGAGCGACACCGTTGCGCTCGGCGTACTCCTGGAGAAGCGCACCGCGCGCTTCGCCCGCGGGCGGCGGCGACTGCAGGTCGCCCGTCAGGCGACCGTCCTCCACCAAAAGGTGCGCACAATCGACCTCGACGTCGAGCAGCTCCGCCAGCGGCTCGACCACGACGTCCAGCGCCCCCGTCAGGAGCAAAACGCGGTGCCCGGCGCGCTTGTGCTCCCGGATTCGCCGCATGCCCTCTGGATAGATGCGGCGCAACGTAACGGCGTCGAGCGCCTCTCGACCGAGCCGCTGCATCACCTCCGGGTCGAGCCCGTCGTACTCGCGATAGAAGCTGCGCTGGAATTCCGCGCGCGAGCGGCGCTCCAGAAACAGCCAGCGCGGGCCTTTCCGAAGCATGTCCGCCATGAACGCCGGCCAGTCCTCGAGCGGCTGTGCCCGCAGGCGCATCCACAGGAAGTACTCCACGACATTGGTCTCGACAAGCGTCCCGTCGACGTCGAATACCGCCAGAACGTCCGAGCGCCCGGTGCGCCGATCGATGGCTGCCCGCACCGAGCTCGATTCGGGTTTCGGCGCGGTGCTCCCGCTCGGCTGTCTGCCCTTACGCACCATCGTCTCGGCCCGAGACATGCGCACGACGGTCGGGAAGTGCACGTCCTGGAAGTAATGCGACCAGTCGTAGAGGGCCGGATCGAATGGAAACGTCTTGCGTTCGGCGGCTGGGACCTTCTCCCAGAGCTCGGTCACGTGGCGCGTGTCGAAGATGGAGTCGACCTCGGTGTACACGCCGTAGAGCTGAATGAGATTTATGCCTCGATCCAGGCGATCGCGTTCCGCCGTCAGGTCGTCCGAGACCTTGGTCACGTTTGCGCCGAGGGGCAGCCGCTCGACGACCCATTGGGCGGCGTCGACCACACGCAGCGCGGTGCGGGCGCGCGCCTCGAGCTCCTGCCGCGTCGGGTACGTCCACGACGGCGTGCCGATGGCCTGGCCGTAGCGGTCGCGCAGCGGGTGCTCGGTGAAATATCGGTCCGCCTCGCCGACGATGCGCCTGAAGCGCAGCGGATTGCGAGTGCCGGACGCGGCGTGATAGACACGAGGTTTGTCGTCAGGCGGAGGATTGGCGGCAACTGCCAGAACCGTGTTCACGACAAAGTCCGCCGGGATGATGTCGAGCAGAGAGTCCGGCAACCCGGAGAAGTCGCGCAGGATGCCGCGGCCGAACGCAAGGATCAGCGGCTCCGCCATGCGAAAGCCCTCGAGCCAACCACCGAACGGCTCATCCAGCGCGCTCTCGATGATGGACGGCCGGACGATGGAGAGAGGGATGTCGCCGTGCAGCTCAACCACCGCGTGCTCAGCCATCGCCTTGGTGAAGGAGTAGATGTCCGAGAAGCCCATCGCGTTGGCGTGCACACGACCGCGCTCGACGAGACGGTCCTTGACCCACCGATCCCGCAGGCGCTCGGTCGTGCGCGCCGTCGCGGGCGTGCCCGCGGGGCCCATCTTGGAGCGCGCCTCGCGGCGCAAGCGCTTCAGGATTTCGGGCCGCCTGGACTCTTCTTCCACGGGCCCTCGCAGATTCGTCAGGACTTCAGCCTCGTGGCGCCAGTTGAGGCCCGGGTCGAGCGGCGCCTCTTCTCGCACGACGCCGCGCAGCATGCCCCCGACGAAAGCGGTGGAGATGTGGACGAGGTGCGGCCGCGCACCGCTTGCCCGCAATGCCTCGACCAGCCGCGCCGCGCCGCGCAGGTTGGTCTGCGCGGACAGATCGGCCGGGTTGTCGAATTCCACGGCCGCCGCCGAATGGATGACGACGTCGCATGCTCGCAGCTGCTCGCGGCCTTCATCGTTGAGACCAAGCCCGTCGCGACCAAGATCGATCTCGACCACGCCAAGCTTTGCGGCCGCGAGCTTGGCGAAACGCTCCTCACCGAGCTCTTCCTTCAGACGTTTGAAAGCGGGGCTCGACAGCACCTCGCGCTCGAGGCGCTCGAACGCGGGGCGGCGAGCGCTGGAACGAATCGCTAGGTTGATGCGCCCGACATCGGGAATCGAGCGAAGGCACTTCTCGACAATCGACTTGCCGAGGAAGCCTGTGCTGCCGGTGACCAGGAGGGTCTTGCCCTTCAGGGCCTCGGCGATCACCGAGTCAGTTTAGAGGCGCGGCCGAAAAGCCCTCGACGAGAGATTCGGGGATCCAGGTGGCCCAGATCCGGGTGAAGCGACGAGCAGCGCAGCGCGCGCGTCGCGCATGCGTAAGCGAGCAGCGCAGGAGCTGAACCCGGAGATGGGCCGCATGGGCGCCGAAGATCCGTCGACGCTTTTCGGCCGGGCCTCTAGAGAGTGAGCACTCCAACACTTCGTCGGGGTACTGCCACGACGTCCGATCCCGAAGCGCCAGTCCAGCCAAGGTCTGACCGCGCGCTGGCCCAAAACCAGTAGGTCTGGCCGTGCAGACCCTGGAAGGTCGCCGAGCCGCTGCCGCGCGAGCTCGTCCAGGCTGTTCGCCTTCCGTCTTGAGTGACCACATAGACGGTGAAGCTCATCGTGCCGGGGCTGCTCCACGACACGTCGATCAACGTGGGGTTTTCCACCTTGGGGAGCGCGGTCATGGTCACGTTCGGCAGCTGCACCGGAGCAAAGCGCGGAGACCCGGACAACCACAGGTCACCGGCGTCACGCGCATACGGATCCGACCCAGGTCCGGACCAGCCGTACGGGTCGACCGGGCCACCAGCGTTCATGCGGTAGACGCCGAAGTGGAGGTGCGGTCCTGTAGCGGTGCCGGTCATCCCAGAGGTGCCGATGACCTGGCCGCGCGCGACGTACTGACCCTTCGCCACGTCAATCCGCGAGAGGTGGCCGTAAAAGGTGAGCAGGCCGTTGCCGTGATCGATCTCGATGGTCTGCCCGCTGAGGCACGTGTGGCAGCCGGGAACCAGCCAGTTGGCCAGGATGACCCGACCGGGCGCGGCCGCCGCGATCGGTTCATAAAACAGGCCGTAGTCGTAGCCGTCGTGACCCGAGTAGTAGAGGTAGTCGTGGCCGCCGGGCGTCTGCGCGTAGCCGGCGTCGAAGCCTGGGTCCGGCCCGCCGACGTTGGAAGAGGCGACGGTGCCGTCGTAGCGGCAGATGTGGCCGCTGACGTTGTAGTTCGGGCCGCAGTGGTCGAAGATCGAGGTGATGTAGTGCGGGCCCATGAAGGGCAGGGTCATGAACGCGCCGGGCGAAGCAGGCTGACCGATACTGCCCAAGCCGTCCTCGATCGGGCCGTAGCTCATCTGGCTGGGATACGACCAGCGGGAGTACTTGATCGGCTGGTTGCCTGGAGGCAAGGCGGAGTGTGCCTGCGCCGGGAGCGCGGACAAGAGGAAGCAGCCCAGGGTGAGGATCAGAACGAAAACCCGCATTGCCTTTGAAACGAGATAGTTCACGGTAGGGTTGCTCGCCTACGGGCTGCCTGAGATTTGGTTAAGTTTCGCAAATGGCCGGTTCTGGGGCAACACAAATCCCTGTTTTGAGCCAGGGGCGGGCCGCGGTATACGAAGAGCCAACCGGTCCAGCTGGGATTCGCGTTCGCGAGCTGCCGCGGACCGAGCCGCCCAGGGGGTCGGTCTCGGTCGCGATTCGAGCCGCTTCGATCAACCACCTGGACCTGTTCCTGGCGCAGGGCCTGCAGCGGGTTTCGCCGCCCCGCGTCATCGCCGCCGACGGGGCCGGGGTCATTAGCGCGTCAGGCGATCCGGCCTGGAAGCCGGGCGACGAGGTCGTGATCTATCCGGTCGTCTGCGACTGGGTGTGCGAATGGTGCAGGTCGGGTCAGAACGTGAGGTGCCCCCACTTCGGCGTGGTGGGCGAGCACACGGACGGTACCGCCTGCGAGGTGTTCCAGATCGATGCCCGCAACGTGTTTCGCAAACCGAAGGCTCTGTCCTGGGAAGAAGCCGGCGCGTTTCCGCTCACCTTCCTCACCGCGTGGCGAATGCTCACGACGCGCGCCCGGTTGCAAGCGGGCGAAAAGGTCTTGATCGTCGGCGCCGGCGGAGGGGTGGCGGTTGCTGCGGCCGCCATCGCGAAGCACCTGGGCGCGAAAGTGTTCGTGACCAGCCGTTCCGAGGCCAAGCGAAGACGAGCGCTCGAGCTCGGCGCCGAGGCAGCCTTCGAGTCGACCGACTTCAGCAAAGCGGTCCGTGATGCAACGGACGGCGGGGCTGATGTCGTCGTCGAGCACGTCGGACCCGCGACGCTGTCGGAATCGATGCGCTCGGTTGTTATGGGCGGTCGCATCGTGACGTGTGGTTCGACCACAGGCGTGAAAGCGGAGATCACCATGCCCCGACTTTTCTGGGGCCAGCTCGACCTGCTTGGCTCGACGATGGGCAACGCCAGCGAGTTCGAGGCTGTGTTGGAAGCGATCGATCGGGGACTGCGCCCCGTCGTCGATCGCGTCTATCCGCTGGCGGATGTCCAGGCGGCGCTCAGCCGGCTGGAAGCGGCCGAGCAGTTCGGAAAAGTCGTTCTGTCGGTATCGGCGTGATGGGAGGTGGAGCGATGCGTGGATTCAAAGCGTTTCTGCTGCGCGGCAACGTCGTCGACCTGGCGATCGCCGTCGTCGTCGGCGTGGCGTTCACCGCGGTTGTGACCGGCTTCGTCAAAGACCTCGTTACGCCGTTGATCGCGGCCCTGGGCGGCGAGCCTGACTTCTCGTCTCTGCACTTCACCATCAATCGCAGCAAGTTCCTGTACGGCGATTTCATCAACGTCGTGCTTGCGTTCGTGATCGTCGCCGCGGTTCTCTACTTCCTCGTGGTCGTGCCTTACACGGCCCTGATTCAGCGATCGCGCACTGAGCCGCCACCCGATCCAACCACGAAGAAATGCACCGAGTGCCTGAGCGATATCCCCAAGGACGCGCGGCGCTGCGCGTTTTGTACGTCTCCGCAGGTGGCCTAGCGCTCCCACCTCGCACGAAAAAGACCCAGACGCGATCAGAACGGGGGATCGTTTTCTGGATCCCGACGTTACGACTTATGCCCCGGCACCGCCCAGATTTTTGAGGCCGTTTCATGGCTCAACGTGACCTCCCGCTCAGCCACCTCGACGCGAAGCGTCTTGCCGACATCGTCGGACTCGCTCACGGTGATCTCACGGCCTGGCGTGAGGTCGCGCTGGCTGAGGTAGGCGAGCAGGAGCGGCGCCTCGCGCTCCGCCACCTCAGATACGCGCGTGATCGTCGCGCGGTCGCCCGCGGCGAGCGACGAGACCCTCGCCTCACGGGGCGATGCCTCAGAGTAGCCCGGGATCGGGTTGCCATGGGGGCAGGTCGCCGGCCGGCCGAGCACCTCGTACAGGCGTTGCTCGACCACGTCCGAGACCGCGTGCTCGAGGCGAGCCGCTTCGGCGTCGGCTGTCACCCAATCGAGGCCGAGGCCGTCGGTGAGCCAGCGCT
Source organism: Chloroflexota bacterium (assembly GCA_005881275.1). Classification (GTDB taxonomy): domain Bacteria; phylum Chloroflexota; class Dormibacteria; order Dormibacterales; family Dormibacteraceae; genus 40CM-4-65-16. The sequence goes on along the minus strand of VBEF01000007.1, from coordinate 29,102 downwards.
CCATGATGCGATGGCGGCGGACGATCGACTCGGCCGCCCGCATCCCCTCCGCGGTCAGCTCGACCTCCTTCCGCCCGTTCATGCGAACAAGTCCGTCCCGGGTCATCCGGCGCAACCCAACCGCCACCGTGGGCCGGCTCACTCCGAGCCAGTCCGCGAGCCGCGCGCTGCGCAGCGGCTCCTTCTCCGCCCACATGTAGTAGATCGCTTCGAGGTAGCGCGAGACGACCTCGGAAGGCTCCCGCACCCCATTGTTAGACTGGTCTAACTGCATTTGTTATGTGTACTAATCACTTAAGACAACTATGAACCAAGCCGCCGCCGTTGGACTCGGCGCCATCGCCGGGGCGACAATTTTTCTGGGCCTCCCGGTCGCTCGGATGCACGGGTTGCCGAAGGCCGTCCAGGGCTTTCTCAACGCGTTTGCGACCGGAATCCTGGTCTTCCTCCTCTGGGACATCCTGGCCCATGCCAGCGGTCCAGTCGAGGCCTCGATCGCGCAGGCAAACCGCGGACCCTTCGCGGCGATGGCGCTCATCTTCGCCGTCGGCATCGCGGCTGGGCTCCTCGGTCTGCTCTATTTCAACCGCAGCCTGTTCGGCCACCTCCGGCACGGGGCGGCACCACCCCCTCCCCGCTCCCTGGCGCTGGCCATCGCCACCGGGCTGGGCCTGCACAACCTCTCCGAGGGCCTTGCCATCGGCCAGGCCGCGCACGTCGGCGCCCTTGCATTCACAGGTGTGCTGGCGGTCGGTTTCGCCCTGCACAACATCACCGAAGGCTTCGGGATCGCCGCGCCGATGACGACCGACACCAAGAAGGCGTCGTGGGGGTTCCTGGGGCTTACCGGGCTGATCGGGGGCGGACCGACTTTCATCGGCACGTGGATCGGTTACCTGGCCAGCTCTACCTACTTCTCCGTCGCGTTCCTGGCGGTCGCGGCTGGGGCGCTGCTGTATGTGCTCAACGAGCTCTTCAGCCTCGGCCGCAAGATCAGCACCCCCACGTCTTTCGCGTGGGGCCTTCTGACGGGGTTTCTTACGGCCTACGCGACCGATCTCTTCCTCACCGTCGCGACCGGAGCCTAGCTCGCTACGAACTCGTCACCCTCTTCCGGATCCCAGTCCTGCCAGTCCGGGTAACGCCACATGAAAAGGCGCTCCTGGACCTCGAATAGGCTGTCTAGAGTGTCCTGGACCTGGCCGCTGTCGCGCAGGGGCTCGCGGACGTGATTCGGCATCGTCGCCACGACCTGGCGGAGCTGGGTCCGAACGCGCTTGGGCACCGTCTTGACGCCATCCCGGTTCATCTCCTCGAGCCGCCACAGAGCCTTGTCGGTGGCCTCGAGCATGCGCTGGAAGGCGTAGCGGCGCCGGTTGGCCCGCCGAAGCGACGAAATCTGGTGTTCGATGCTGTTGCTCGTGGTGTCGATCATGGTCAGCTACCTTTTCAAGCTTACCGGCTGGTAGGAGCCGCTTGAGGGAGCTGCTCGAGAGCCTCGAACAGCTGTTCAAGCCTGTCGACGGCTGGGGCGAGTTCCGCAAAGGCGCCAGGCCCGCCGCCGTGACTTTCATTCTCTACCGCCAGGCAGATCGATGGATGGTGCCGTTCGTACGGCGCCGGGCCGACATGAGAGACCACCCGGGGCAGGTCGCCCTGCCCGGCGGGGGCGTCAAGCCCGGCGAGTCCGCCTGGGAGGCGGCGCAGCGCGAGGTCGCGGAGGAAATCGGGGTTCCGGTCGGCCGCATGGTGCCGCTCGGCGCGGGCGACCCGATTTACGCCGCGGTGACGAACTTCTCAGTCGTGCCGTTCGTGGCCTACCTGCCCGGCCCGGTGGAATCGTTCGTCCATGACGAGCGTGAGCTCGAAGGCGTGCTGGCCATCCCGCTGGATCGCCTCCTCGACGACAGCGCCTGGCTCGAATCGGATTCTCCGTGGCGCTTTCGCTACCTCGCCCACGAGGAGAGCGTGGTGTGGGGTCTGACCGAGCGCATCGTCTACGGTCTCGCGCCGAAGCTCAGGCAAGCGCTCGCCGCAGATCGAAGCTCGGATCAGCCAGCTGCGGAGCGGTGACGTCTTTGCGCGCTTCCATCAGACGGCGCGCCCGCGCCACCGTGTGATGGTCATTGAAACCAGCCGCCGCAACGATCTGGCCTGACCGCATGTAGAAGACCGTGAACGGGGGCTCGCCGAATGTGCCTCGCGTGATTGTTTCGTCCCACCGCAGGCCGGCGCCGGCGTACTGCAGGTTGATGTCGTACTGGTCCGACCAGAACCAGGGCACCTCGCTGTACGGATCGGCCGCGCCGGCCATCGCGCGGCCGACCGCGAAGCCCTGGCGCTGCGCCGTCTGAAAGTGCTCGACACGAATTTGGGTCTCGTAGAGGGGGCTGAAAAACCGCGTCACGTCGCCGGCGCCGAAAACGTCCGGCGCCGACGTGCGGCCGACGTCGTCGACGACGATTCCGCGATCGACGTGCAGCCCAGCCCGTTCAGCGAGCGCCGTCCTGGGAACAGAGCCGATCGCGACGAGATCCGCGGTTTCGGGCGAATCGACCTCGAGCCGGAGACCGACGCCGTGGTTGCGGTGGACTTGCGCGATGTAGGCCCCGGCGGCCGGGCCGAGCACGCGCAGCAGCGGCTGGGCGAGCGCCTCATGAACGCGCACGTCGCAGCCCCTCTGGCGAGCGACCGCGGCGACCTCGCATCCGATGAAGCCCGCGCCGATGATGTCGATCGCCCCGCCTCGACCCAACAGCCTGCTCAGCCTGTCCGCGTCCGGAAGCTCGCGCAGATACGTCGCATCATCGAACCCGGGAAGCATTCGCGCGTCCGATCCGGTCGCGATGCAAAGGCGGTCCCAATCCACTGCCTTGCCGCTCTCGAGGAGGAGGGATCGACGCTCGATGCCCAGCTCCACGACACGCTCGCCGAGCATCAGCTCGACCTGGAGCTCCCGATACTGCTCCGCCGGCCGCAGCGGCAGCCGGTTGCGGGGAACGGTGCCCGACAAATAACCCTTGCTCAGGTGTGGCCGCTCGTAAGGAAGCTCTCGCTCCGCCCCGACCAACGCGATCTCGCCGTCAAAGCCCGCGTCGCGAAGCCCGGCCGCGACCGCGTCGCCGGCCGGGCCGGCGCCGATGATTACTGCTTTCGTTCTAGCTCGCGCAGCGCGCGCAGCGACCAGAACAGGTACCCACCCAGCAGCCCGACAGCGAATCCATAGCCCACGACGAGATAGGTCACCGCACCGCCTCAGGTCTCTGCGCGGGGACGACCTGTATCGGTTCGGCGATCCTCAGCTTTGCATCGAGAAGCGCCTCGATCCGGTACCTGATGGCGATCAGCACCGCGGCGAATACGAGCGTGCACACAAGCGTGAACAGAAAAGTCGCCAGCATCTCGGGCGGAAGCGCGTTGTTCACCACGATCGGGCCTGGGTGCTGGGTCCGCCACCACGTGACGCTGAAGTGCACCACGGGCACGTCGATGAATCCAAAGATGCCGACCACCGCCGCCAGTCTCGCGCCCTGACGCCCTGGCTCCGCCAGCCGCCGCACAAGGAGGTACCCGGCGTAGATGATCCACAGGACCAGAGTCGAGGTGAGGCGAGCGTCCCATGTCCAGAACGTGTTCCAGATGGGCTTCGCCCACAGCATCCCCATCACGAGGGTGACGGTCGTGAACAGGAGTCCGATGAGCGCGCCCGATCGCGCGAAACGATCCGCGATGACACTTTCATTGCGCAGGTAGACGATCCCGCCCACCAGCACCACGGCGAAGCATCCGTACGCCGCGATGGCCGAGCTGACGTGCAGGTAGAAGATCCGCTGCACGGGACCCTGCAGCGCATCGTCCGGCGCGTAAAGGAAGATCGCGCCGGCGGCGAGCAGCATGAGCGCGACGCCGACCGCCGCCGCCTTCTCGTACCTATTCATCGAGCACGAATCGCGCCGCGAGCGAGGTCAGCACGACGAAAAGTATGTCGAAGTCGATGAGCAGGCCGATCGCCTGCTGGTAGTTGCCAGGCAGTCCCATCGCGGACTGCACCGCCACGCCGCCAGCGATAACGAACGGGATCCACAGCGGAAGGGTGAGCAGCGGCAGGAGCAGCTCACGCGCACGAATGCGCGCCACGATCGCCGCGAAGAGGCATCCCAGGGCAGCCATGCCGACGGTCGCGAGCAGCACCGCCGCGATGACATCGGCCGAGAACGGCGTGCCGAAAAAGATCGAAAGCGCGGGCAACATGACCGCCTCGCAGATCACGAGAAGCGCCGACGCAGCCAGGGCCTTGCCCGCAAAGATCGCCACTGGAGAGGCGGGCGTCATCAGCATCGCCTCGAGCGAAGCCTGTTCGCGCTCCGCCGCGAAGGTGCGGCCGAAAGCGACGAGTCCGGCGAACACCAGCGCGAGCCAGAGGATGCCTGGCGCGATAGACGGTGCACTGCGCGAGTCGATCTGAAAGCCGAAATTGCCGATGAGGAGCGCAAGAATGATGAACTGCGCAAGCGCCGGCACGAGCTCGCGTGTGCGCCACTCCGACCTCAGGTCCTTACGCGCGACCGCGAGCGCGACGCGGAACGGGTTCATCGTACGACGCGCAGTCGCGTCGCGGTCCCCACCGAACGGCCGTGACGCAATACCAGGCTGCGCTGGCAGAGCTTGTTCGCGAGCGCATGGTCGTGGGTCGCCAGGACCACGGTCTTGTCGCTTATGACGCGCGTCAGCAGCTCGGCCGCGTCGGGACCCAGGCTGGCATCCGGCTCGTCGAGGATCAGCAGGCGCGGCTCGTGAAGGATTGCCCGTCCGATCGCCAGGCGCTGCTGCATGCCACGAGAGAGCTGGTCGGCCCGCCGGTGCGCCACAGACGTGAGTCCGACGACATCCAACGCCTCGTCGACGCGCCGGCGATCGACGTCTTGAAGGTCGGAGAAGAACTGGAGGTTTTCGGCTGCCGACAGGGCGGGATAAAGGCCCGGCGCGTGCGCGACGTAGCCGAGGTAGTGGCGGAGCCGGCGACGCTCGCGTACGGCGTCGAGTCCCGCGATGCTGAGCCGGCCGGCGGTCGGCCGCAGCGCGGTGGCCAGAATCCGAAGCAGGGTGGTCTTGCCGGCGCCGTTGTCGCCCAGCACCGCGATGTGCTCGCCGGAATCCAGAACCAGGTCAACCCCCTCCAGCGCCATCTCGGCGCCGAAACGATGGGCCAACCCGTCGCCGATGATGACGCTCATTCAGGGCTCCTCGGCGAAGACGGGGGGAGGGGCGGGTCCGGAGGAGTTTTGAGGAGCGGCCAGAGCACGAAGGGCCCGGACAGGAACAGGAGCAGGGTCGCGACGATGATGGCCATCGCTACGCAGGGAGAGTAACCGGGACGCGGCGCCTTGCCAACTCCGTGACTGGGCTCCTCTCTCCCACGTTCCCCAGCACGACGCCCAGGATGATGACCGCCCCGCCCGCCCAGATCCATGTCACGAGCGGGTTCACAAAGACCCTGAAGGTCGCTGACCCGTCGGGGTTCGTCCCGGCGAGCACCACATAAACGTCGGCTGACAACGTGGTCGAGATGGCAACGTGGGTCAGCGCCTGGCCGCCCAGGCCGGCATAAGTGGCCCGCGACGGCTCCAGCGTGCGGTCGCCGAAGCGCATACCGGCGACGAGCTCAGTGTGATCGAGCAGCTGACGCTGCTCAGAACCTGTGAACGTCAGCGTGTAGCCGGCAACGGTCACCGATTCGCCGGGGGTTAGCGTGACGTCCTTTTCTTGCTGGCCGAAATGGGATGCCGCGACCCCCACCACGGTCACGACGAGCCCGAGGTGCGCGAGGTAGGCGCCATAGTGACGGCGCCTGCGCAGTATCGAGCGAGGCTTTCTCAGGGCGGCTCGGGCGTACTCGGTCACGACCGTCGCGCCCGCGGCGGCGGCCAGTGGAAATGCGACGAGCGCAGGCAGTGATCGCACGCCGCCGATCAACAGTAGGAGCAGGGAGAGCACTGCCGCGGCGGCGGGCCAGCGCAACGCCAGCAGTGTCGGACGTCCAGCGGGGCGCCACGGTAGCAGCGGGCCGGCGGCGAGGAGCGCCAGGATCACGGCCAGCAGCGGTCCCGCGGCGCGCTCGTAGAACGGCGCGCCGGCGACCCGTTGGGCGCCGAGCATTCCCGAGACGAGCGGCAGGACCGTGCCCCACATGACCACAGCCACCACGCCGAGCAGGAGCAAGTTCTGCAGAACGAACGCGCCCTCGCGTGAAACCGCGGGCGCAGGGGCACGACCCGCGCCAAGGTTGGACCGGAAGGTCAGCAGAAGCGCCGAGAAGACGACGCACACGAATAGGAACCCGAGGAACCATGGCCCGATCGCGCTGATCGCGAAGGTGTGCACTGACGGCACGACGCCGCTGCGGACGATGAAGGTGCCAAAGACGACGAGCAAGAACGCCACGATCACGAGCCCGAAGTTCCACAAGCGCAGGCGGCCTCTCCTTTCCTGGACCTGCGACGAATGGAGGTAAGCGGTGGTCGCCAGCCACGGCATCAGCGCGACGTTCTCGACCGGGTCCCAGCCCCAGTAGCCGCCCCAACCGAGCACGTGGTAGGCCCACCACATGCCAAGCAGCAGACCCGCCGTCTGCAGGCTCCACGCCAAGAGGGCGAACCGCCGTGTGTGCGTGATCCACGCCGCATCGACGCGCCCGGCGAGAAGCGCGGCGCCCGCAAAGCTGAACGGGATCGCGAAGGATGCAAACCCCGCGAGGACGACGGGCGGATGGATCAGCATCCCGCCGTCGCGCAGGATCGGATTCAGGCCGAGGCCGTCGGGCGGCGTCACGGACAGCAGATCGAACGGGCTGGCCACGACCGCAAGGACGAAAAGGAAGAAGGTGAGGATCGAGGCCAGGATGCCCGCGGCGTAGGCCGCGACCCGGCCTCCCAATCTGGCGCTGGCGATAAGCGAGGCGCTGCCCAGCAGGCCGAGGATCACGGTCCAGTAGAGCAGCGATCCTTCCTGGCCTCCATAGAACGCGGCCGCGACGAGCGCGATCGGCGTGGATAGATCGGTGTGCTCGGCGACGTACGCAAGCGAGAAGTCGTGCGTGAGCAATGCGATCTCCAGAATCACCGCGCTCAGAAACGCAAACGCCGACCCGGCGTAGAACCCGCGGCGCCCGACCTGGACGAAAGTCGCGTTCTCACGCGCACCCGCCCAGAAGGAGAGCAGCGCCGAGAACCCGCCCATCACCAGGGCCGCGAGAAGCGCGCCTGCGCCCAGGTAGCCGAGCATCATTGCGTGTACGGCTGGGTGGAGAAGCGCGACGGGCATTTGGCGAGAAGCGTCCGCGCATGGAAGACGCCGTCGGCGCCAAGGTTGCCCTCGACGACGACAGTGATCCCTGGCTTGAAGATGTCCGGCAGAGTGCCGGCGTACTCCACGGGCATCGATGCGCTGCCGTCCTTCTCCGTGAACGACACATGCAGCGCGTCGCTCTTTCGCACGTCGTCCTGCACCACGCCCGCCACGCGAACAACGCCTGGCGGTGAACTGGCGCGCAGCTCGGAAACCGTCAGGTAGTACTCAGTCGCACCTCCCGACGCCGAATAGATGAGGTAACCCACGCAGGCCACAACGACCGCCGCCGGCAGGCCCCACCTCAGCACCAGCGTCATTGCGCGATCAGCGCCAGGTAGTGATCGAGAGTGCGCGAGTCGAGCGGCCCAGTGAAGGACGCGACCACCACGCCGTTCCGGTCGATGAAGAATGTCGCCGGCAATCCCGCCACGCCGTATGACTGATACGAGCCGGCGACGATCGGGCCCGCCGGGTAGACGTGGGGATGTCGCGCTTCAAACGCAGCGAAGCCCGATGCCGTGTCCTGGTTGTCAGCCCCGACGTACGCCACATTCGGATTCGCGGATGCGGCGTCGGCCAGCACCTGGCCCTCTTCGATGCACGTCACACACCATGAAGCCCAGAAGTTCAGAACGACCGGCTTGCCATGCATCTCCCAGACCCGGACCTGGTCACCGGCGGCGGTTTGGATCGCGAGCTTTGGCGCCACCTTGCCGAGCACAGGCGGGTTGGCCAGCGCGGCGTGCTGCAGCCCCCATGCGAGCGACAGCAGCAGTACCGAGCTGAGGATGATCGCAGTCGCCCCGATCACCGCTGATTTGCGGTTCACGTGAATGGAGTCTAATCGAGCCCGTTTGCCGCAGCGATTCGCGCGTACAGCCGTCCGCTCGGTTTGACCGTGCGCTCGAGAGTCTTGCGGTCGACCCCGATCAGCCCGAAATGCGCCGCGTAACCGCGAGCCCATTCGAAGTTGTCCGTGTTGGTCCAGTGGAAGTAACCGCGGACGTCGGCGCCGTCCTGGATCGCGGCGTGCACCTCGCCCAGGGTGTCTTTCAAATACTTCTCGCGCTGGGCGTCATCGGCGGTGGCGATTCCGTTCTCGGTGATATAGATCGGCTTCCCGTACCGGCGGACTTCACTCAGCACCTGACGCATCCAGCGCGGCTCGGAAACCCAGCCCATCTCGGTGGCCTCCCCACCCGGCGGGTTGAAGCGGCGGACGAACTGGTCACGGGGACGGCGCGGGTCAAAGGCGCACAGCTGCCCCCAGTAGTGAGCGATGCCGATGTAGTCACTGGTTGCTTCCACGATCCGCCCCAGCCGGGCCGCCCCGACAGGCCACCGATCCGTCACCAGCTGCGTCGCAGCGGCCGCCAGCCGATCGGCGCGCTTCCGCGACGCCGGCATGAAAAGGAACTTGTGATGAGACAGGCCCACCGGTGCATCGGGCCAGCGCCGCTTGATCGAGTGGTAGGCGAGCTCATGAGCCCGGCGCATGTTGCTCGTCACCCTGTACTGGCCGGGCAGGTCCCCATGACGGCCTGGCGGAAACTCGCCCGTGATCCACCCGTTCGCGCCATAGATGCTTGGTTCGTTGATGGTGCACCAGATCCCGACCAGGTCCCCAAGCTCTTCGACGACCCGGTTCACGAATGGGAGAAACGCCTGAGGCGCGCCGCCGGCCGTCCATCCGCCTTTGCTCACGAACCAGAGCGGGTTCGTGAAGTGGTGAAGCGTGACCATGGGCATGATGCCCTGCGCGCGTAGCTCGCCCAGCACGTCGCGGTAATGGCGCATCTGCCTCGAATCGAACTCTCCCTCCGACCGCTCGATGCGTGACCACTCGATGGAAAGCCGATGCGCGTTCTGGTTCAGCTCGCGCAGCAGCGCGAAGTCTTCGCGATAGCGGTGGTAGTGGTCGGTTGCGACACCCGAGGTATCGCCGTTTGCGATCCGTCCCGGCTTTTGCTCCCACTCCCACCAGTCGGCGTTGCGGTTGTCGCCTTCGACCTGGTAGGCCGCGCTCGAGGTTCCCCAAAGGAATCCTTTCGGAAATGAACGCGGCACGGGACGCTTACGCGGCGGCGCTGGCCGGCTTGTCGACCTGAGGCGGCGGGATGTAGTGCCAGGCCTTCGGGGTCTCGCCTTCCATCTCGAGCTCCAGCATGCCCGCTTTGCCGACGCCGCTGCGGTGCATCTCCCGCTCGTTCTGCGGGCGCCCGTCGAGCAGGATCCAGGCGGCGTTGAGCGTATCCGCGTGGCTGACCAGCGCCATCGTCTCGCCAGGGTGGTCGCGGGCGAGCCGGCGCACGACCCGAAGCACGCGCTCGCCCATGACCTCGATCGACTCGTCCCCGGGCAGCAGGCCGCGGCTGGCCTTGTGCACCAACCAGAGCGGACGCCGGACCGGGATCTGCCAGAAAGGCACACCCTGCAAGTAGCGCGAGAACTCAGCCTCACGCAGCTCGGAGTCCGCCTCGAGCACAGGGCGCGGAGTCAGCTTCTCGGCGATGATCCGCGCCGTTTCAGCCGCGCGTTCGAGCAGGCTGTGCACGATGCGCGTCACCGCGGCGTGACGCAACCCCTCTCCCACCGCCGCGGCCTGGGCGCGGCCGAGCGCGCTCAAGGGAAAGCCATCAAGGTGTCCGTAAAGCACCCGGTTCGGGTTTTCGACCTCGGCGTGCCGGATCAGGTAGAAGCGCGTGTGAGGTATGACGTTCCGGAGCTTACGGCCGGTAGGCGCCGACCGTCGTGCGGTTCGTCCCCGCCGAGCGGCCCTGGTCGAGAGCCTCGTACGCCTCGCGCATGAGGTTCCCCGTGTACTCGCGGCGGTTCACGAGGCCGGCCTCGTCCTTCGGTCGGTAGCCGGGCTCGATCGTCGCCGCGCCGCAGCTGACGGTGATCCGCTTCCATGCGCCGCTGGTGCCGAAATCGTGGGAGGCGACGGAGCGGCGGATCTTGTCCGCGGCCAGCGCGGCGCCCTGCTCGTCGGTTTCCGGCAGGACGATCGCAAAATGCGGAGGTCCGTCCGCGTCCAGGAATCCGACCGTGTCGGTATCCCGGACGGCCTGGCCGAGGCGCTCCGCCAGCTCCCGCAGAAGGCCTTCGATCTGAATCTGCTCGAGCTCCTTGTGGATGTGCTCGGCGTGGTCGAGCTCCACGGTCAAAACCGACAGCGGCCGGTGATACCGGACGGCGCGGTTGGCCTCCTGGCCGACCAGCGCGTTGACGAACTTGGAATTCCAGATCCCGGTGGTCGGGTCGACCACCCCGAAAAGGGGGCTCGATGTGCGGTCGGTCTGGCTGTGGCCGCAAGTCGGGCAGTACTGGGAGGTCTCCGGCACCTCCGTGCTGCAGTACCAGCAGGTAGTCATGGGCGGCAATTCTAGGCCCGCGGCCCCAAACCCGGTCCCAGTTCAGAATTTGCGACATGGGCGACCAGGAGGAGCTTTTCCCGATTCCGGCCGGCGCCGAGCCGGCGGCTCCTCTTGCCACCCGGATGCGGCCCAGGAAGTTCGACCAGCTCGTGGGTCAGCGCCAGGTGGTCGACGTCCTGCGCCGGCTCACCAGCTCCGGCCACCTGCCGAGCATCGTCCTGTGGGGCCCGCCCGGGAGCGGCAAAACCACGCTCGCCGGCCTGCTTGCGGGCGAAACGAACGCCCGGATGGTCTCGATGTCGGCCGTCACCGCCGGCGTGGCCGACCTGCGCAAGGTCGTGGCCGAGGCCAGGGTGCACCGCCGCGCTGGCCTACGGACGGTGCTGTTCATCGACGAGATCCACCGCTTCAACAAGGCGCAGCAGGATGCCATCCTGCCCCACGTCGAAGACGGCACCGTCACGTTGATCGGAGCCACCACAGAGAACCCTTCGTTCGAGGTCATCTCGCCTTTGCTCTCACGCAGTCGCGTCTTTCGCCTCGAGCAGCTCGACCGAGATGAGCTGAAGCAGGTCGTCGAGCGCGGCCTGCAGGAGCTGCAGGCCACCATCGAGGACGACGCGATGGAGACCTTGCTCGAAGTGGCGCGCGGCGACGCGAGGGTCGCGTTGAACGGACTTGAAGCCGCAGCCGCGCTGGCTGGCGAAGGGGCGATCAGCCTCGATCACGTCGAGCGCGCGCTGCAGCAGCGCCACCTTCTGTATGACCGCGCGGGGGACCAGCACTACGACATCGTCTCCGCGCTGATCAAGAGCGTCCGGGGGAGCGATCCCGACGCAGCGGTCTACTGGATGGCCCGCATGCTGGAAGCTGGCGAGGACGTGATGTTTGTCGCGCGCCGCCTGGTCATCCTCGCCGCCGAAGACATCGGCCTGGCCGATCCGCAAGCCTTGCCGGTCGCAGTCGCGGCGCAGCAGGCGGCGCACTTCGTCGGTATGCCGGAGGCGGTGTTGCCGCTCACCGAAGCCGCGCTCTATCTTGCCCTGGCGCCGAAGTCGAACTCTGCACTCACGTCTTACGGGGCCGCGCGAGAGCTGATCCAGGAAACGGGCAACGAGTCCGTGCCGCTGCATTTACGCAACGCGCCCACAGGACTTATGAAATCCATGGGCTACGGCCGCGGCTACAAGTACGCGCACGATGCAGAGTCGGGCGTCGCCGACCAGGTGCACATGCCGGAGAAGTTGAAGGGCCGCAAGGTCTACACGCCAAACCCGCGCGACCGCAAGCCGGGAAAATAGCCCGAGCATGTCGCCTCATTCAGGGTTAGTCCGGACTGTCCGGCCTTTCTGGGTCACGCGAAGTCGGATAGTCCGGACTATCCGAAATGGTCGCGCCAGGTGACCGTTGGCTGACGCCCTTCTCATCTTCAAGCCTGACGCTGCCTACCGCCTGGCCGCGCGCGCCGGCATCTGGCGCTGGCTGGCAACGGAGCGCGAGTGGAAGCTCCAATCGCTCGAGTGGTTTCAACCGCCCGCGTCGTTGATCGAGAACCACTACGACTTTCTCCAGGGGCGGCCGTTCTTTCCCTGGCTCGTCGACTTCATGACAGCGCTGCCCGTGGTGGTCGGGCGCGTCACGGCTTCGGCGCAATCGCTGAAGCAGATGCGCTACGAGCTGGGCGAAACGCAGATCGCCAAGTCGCGCCCGGGCTCGCTTCGCGAGCGATACGGCATCTTCGGCGGCCTCAACTGCCTCCACCTGTCGGACGCGCCCGAAACCGGGGCGGCGGAGGTGAAGCGGTGGTCAGAGTTCGTCCAGCTCGACCAGGTCAAGGTCCAGCTCGAGGTCGAATCGGACAAGCTGGACCACACCTACCACCTGCGCTCACTCGCAACGCAGGTGGCGAATGGAATCCATGTCGAGCTCGCATCGAAAGTCATCGGCGAGCTGTTGGCGGAGGAATCCGAGCTCATAGGGGACCAGCTCGAAGCGCTGCGACGGATTACGTTGGGGGCGCTTTCCTAGCCTCCTGCTCAGGGGTGACGCCATGGATCGTCACCGGCTTGGTGAACAGCTCTGAGTTCGGCACGATGATCACGTCGCCCGCGTCGCTCCTCAAGAGGGTTACGCGCAAACGGACCTCAGAGATGATGCCGGTGTGCGTGTCAAAGGTGATGCGGTCGCCGACGCGGATGTGACGTTCTAGAAGGACGTAGTAGCCGGACACATAGTCCCTCAGGAGGTCCTGGACGCCAAGCGCCGCCACCACGGTGGCGAGCACGAGGCCGAAAAGCGCGATATTGGCGCTCTCCACGGCAAAGCTGAGGGCGGCGAACAGCCCGAGGAGGATGACGACAAAAGTCACGACGCGCCGGCTGATCACGACGAGCTCGGTGCGAACATTTCGCTTGAGCAGCTGCTCGCTGGCGATGCGCGCCGCGAAGCGTGCGGCGATCAGGAAACCGAACAGAACTACAAGTCCCAGCGCGACGAACAACAGATTCGTGGCGCCCGGGTCGATGACGATTCCGGTGCCGCCTGTCAGGGCGGCGAATGTCATTCTTCGGTCTCGGCTGCTTCCTGCCCGGCGGGCGCCTCGCCCTCGGCAGCGACCTCACCCTCAGCCGGCACCCCGGCTTCGGCGGCCGGCAGCTCCTCTTCGACCTTCATCTCGCGCTTGTGCACGATCTTCACAACGAGCTCTTCGGGATCGTCGAGCACGGTCACGCCGCTCGGAATCTTCAGGTCAGAGACCCGCAGCTCGGCTTCGATCTCCTCCAACGGGGAGATGTCGACCTCAAATGCTTCCGGGATATCTGAGGGCAGGCATTCGACGCGGATCGTGTGGATCGGCTGAAGGACATCGGCGTCACCCTGCTTGACCGGCGCGGACTCGCCCACGACATGGACGGGGACCTCGACCTCGATCTTCTCTTGCAGGTTGACCTGGTAGAAGTCGACGTGGATCGGCCCCAACCTGCGCGGGTGTGTCTGAATCTCGCGGACGAGAACTTTTTCCGTCCGGGCGCCATCCAGAACGAGGTCGATAAGTTGGGTCCGGCCGGACTTGACGAAGACCCTCTGGAACTCGAGCCGATCGAGCGTGAGCGGGGTCGCCTCGGTGTTATGCCCGTAGACGATCGCTGGCAGCTTGCCCTCGCGGAGCATTCGTCGCGAGCGCTTGCCCAGGGGTTGGCGGGGTGATGCTTTGAGCTGCATGGCTGTGCCTCTGATGGGAGAGCCCGCATATGATACGTCAAGCTATGCAGAACCCACCGCCGCCCCCACCTCCAGGCGGGCCGCCGCCGATGGTACCCCCAGGTGCTCCCCCGCCGATGATGCCTCCTGGCGGAGGCGCGATGGTGATGCCGGGTAACCTTGCGAGCCCGGGGCTGAGGATCGTCGGGGGCTTGATCGACGTGATCATCCTGGTGGTCATCAACGGCATCATCGCCGCGATATTCCAGAAGGCCACCGGGGTGGCCGGCATCATCAACTTCGTGGCGGACATCGCCTACTTCGCCTACTTCTGGAGCTCCAGAGGCCAGTCGATCGGGATGATGGTCTTCGGCTTCAAGGTCCGTGACCAGGCCACAGGCCAGTACCCCGACATGGGCAAGGCCGCGCTCCGCGGATTCATCTGGATCGTCGAGGTTGGGTTCACCATCTGCATCATCGGGGCCATCGGCTGGCTCTGGCAGCTGTGGGACCCACAAAAGCAGGCGATCCACGACAAAGTCGCGGGGACGATCGTAACGACGAGCTAGCGCTTCGCCGTCTTCTCGTCCGGAAAGCGCTTGCGCAGCCAGTCGACGATCTCCTGCAACGGAGTGCCTGGCGTGAAGATCTCCGCCACGCCGCGTTTCTTGAGCGCGGCGATGTCGTCGTCCGGGATGATTCCTCCTGCAAGGCGGCGTCGACAACCATCGCCGGCGTCTGGCGCAGACCTGTGTAGATGACCTCGTAGCCGGCGTCCCGCAGCGCGCGAGCGACGACCTTGACCCCGCGGTCGTGGCCATCGAGTCCCACCTTGGCGACGATGATCCGAACCGGACGCACCGCGGTCGGCATCAGACGACCGCCGTCTCGGTGTACGTACCGAAAACATCGATCAGCGATTGCATGATCTCGCCTTCGGTGGCGTAGGCGCGCACCGAGTCGAGGATGTACGGCATCAGGTTGTCGGTCCCCGCGGCCGCCTTGCGCAGCCTGTTCAACGCGCTCGTGCATCTGGCCTGGTCGCGCTTGCGGCGCACCTCTCGGACGCGCGCGGCCTGCTCGCTCTCCAGTCGCGGATCGATGCGGAGGATGTCGATCGGCGGCTCATCGTCGACGGTGAACTCATTGACACCGACCACGAGCCTGCGCTTCTGCTCGAGCTCCTGCTGGTATCGAAATGCGGCGTCGGCGATCTCTTTCTGGAAGAAGCCGACCTCGATCGCCGGGATGACGCCTCCGATCTGGTCGATGCGCTTGAAGTACGCCTCGGCCTGGCTCTCCATCTCGTCGGTCAGCGCCTCGATGAAGTAGCTGCCGCCGAGGGGATCGATCGTATTGGCGACACCCGTCTCATAGGCCAGCAGCTGCTGGGTGCGAAGCGCGAGCCGCGCGGCTTTGTCGGTCGGCAGCGCCAATACCTCGTCCATCGCGTTCGTATGCAGAGACTGCGTCCCACCCAGCACCGCGGCCAGTGCCTCGATCGCGGTGCGTGCGATGTTGAGCTCGGGCTGCTGCGCCGTGAGAGAGACGCCGGCGGTTTGCGTATGGAAGCGCAGCTTCCACGACCGCTCCTGCTGCGCGCCGTAGCGTTCCCGCATCCACCGCGCCCAGATCCGGCGTGCGGCGCGGAACTTGGCGATCTCCTCGAAGAAATCGATGTGGGCATCGAAGAAGAACGAAAGGCGCGATGCGAAATCGTCGATGTGCATCCCCCGCTCCAGGCACGCGTCGACGTAGGCCATGCCGTCGGCCAGGGTGAACGCCAGCTCCTGGGCCGCGGTGGATCCCGCCTCGCGGATGTGATATCCGGAGATTGAGATCGTGTTCCATTTCGGCACCTCGGCGGCGCAGTACTCGATCGAGTCGACCACCAGCCGCATCGATGGAGCGGGAGGAAAGATGAACTCCTTCTGGGCGATGAACTCTTTGAGGATGTCGTTCTGTAGCGTGCCGCCAAGGCTCGAGGCGGGCACACCCTGCTTCTCGGCGACCGCGATGTACATGCAGAGCAGGATCGCGGCGGGGGAGTTGATCGTCATCGACGTTGTGATCTCGCCCAGTGGGATGCCTTCGAACAGCGTCTCCATATCGGCCAGCGAATCGATGGCGACGCCGCAGTGCCCCACCTCGCCGCGACTCGTTGGAGCGTCCGAGTCCTGACCCATCAGCGTCGGCATATCGAACGCCACCGAAAGGCCCGTCTGGCCGTTGGCGAGCAGGTACTTGTAGCGCCGGTTCGTCTCCTCGGCGGTGGCGAAACCCGAGAACTGGCGCATCGTCCACAGGCGGCCGCGGTAGCCGCTCGGGTGGATGCCGCGCGTGTAGGGGAACTGGCCCGGATGCTCCTCGGCGCGCTGCGGAAGATCTTCCGAGGTGTAGAGCGGCTGCAGCGGGATGCCGGAGATGGTCGACGTCTCGATGCCGTCGTCTCGCGTCGGGGCGGCCTCGAAATCCTCCCGCCAGGCCTCCTTGGCGCCTCTAGCCCTGACTTTCATCGATTGATTATCGCTTTCGGTCGAGAATCTCCTCTGCAGTTCGGTACGGCGTCCGGTCGTCGAAGAGCCGTTTAGCCAACTCGGGATCTTTGTCGAGCGCTTCCCGGGCTCGGCGCCGGGCCAGCTCAGCCGCCACCTCAGCAGTCTCGTCGCGCAGCCGCTGCTCCGTAAGGGCCTGAGCTTGCCCGCTTTTCTCGAGATGGCGACGGTGTGCCAGGACAGCGTCCCACAACTGCTCTATTCCTTCCTGGCGGCTCGCGACGGTGGCCAGGATTGGAGGCTTCCAGCCGGCTTTGGGCGACAGGCTGAGCATGGCCCTCAACTCGGTCATGACCCGCGTGTGGCCGTCGAGGTCTGCCTTGTTGACGTCGAACACATCAGCGATCTCGAGGATGCCTGCCTTGATCATCTGCACGCTGTCGCCCAGGTTCGGGGTCAAAACGACGATCGTGGTGTCGGCCATCGCCGCAACCTCGAGCTCCGACTGACCAACCCCGACCGTCTCCAGGATCACCTCGTCGAACCCGAAAGCGCCCAACAGGCGGATGGCTTCGCGCGTGGCCAGCGACAACCCCCCGAGATGCCCGCGAGCCCCCATGCTGCGGATGAAGACCTTCGTGTCGAGCGCGTGTCGCTGCATGCGGATCCGATCCCCCAGGATGGCGCCACCCGTAAAGGGCGAGTTGGGGTCGGTGGCCAGCACCGCGACCGACTGGCCGTTCTTGCGTAACAGCGCCACCACCGAGTCGACCAGCGTCGACTTGCCCGTGCCCGGGGCACCGGTGAAGCCCACGACGCCGGGCACGCGAGCGTCCTGGCGAAGCATTTCCTCCAGCCGTCGGATGGATGGGTCTCGGCGTTCGACCAGCGTGATCGCCCTGGCGAGGGCGCGCACGTCGCCGGATCGGAATTTCTTGAGTAGGTCTTCTTCGCTCAGGGGCTACTCGCCCAAAAAGCGTAGGGCGTAGTCATGTCCGAGCACCACCACGAGGCCGTAGGTCT
The DNA here is from genome assembly GCA_005881275.1 of Chloroflexota bacterium. Classification (GTDB taxonomy): domain Bacteria; phylum Chloroflexota; class Dormibacteria; order Dormibacterales; family Dormibacteraceae; genus 40CM-4-65-16. The sequence goes on along the minus strand of VBEF01000007.1, from coordinate 11,659 downwards.
GCTGGCCGGCTGCCGGAGGGGAGTTGGCCGGAGTGGCGGCGACAACGGTGGCGCCAAAGTAGGTCTGAAGCCACTTCGTCGTGAGCGGGAACTGGCCGCCCGAGTAATCCAGGACGAGTGTCGACGTCGACACGCGATGGGCGCCGACCGGGTCGGCCAGCTGCAAGCCGGTCGGGTCCAGCATCGAGGTCACACGCCTGTCGAGGCCGGCAAAGCTGGTCGTTCCGTTGGCGATCTGAACTGGCGCTTTCTCACCCAACGTCTTCGGGTCGATGAAGATCGAGGCAAGGTAGTTGTGGATCATGTTGTAGCTCTGGTCGTCCGCACAGAGCTGAGAGACGTTCGGTCCCATGCCGCAGTTATAGGAGTCGAGCAGGTTTCCATCGGCCGCCCCCGACGGCCCCGTTAGCGCGGTGCGGATGATCGATGAGTCAGGAAGGTTCTTGCCCCAGTCGTAGATCGCCTTCATATCGGACAGCGACATGTCGGTGTGGATGTTCTTCTGCAGCGCGTCGAGAAGCTGGGGGGCCTTGGCGAAACCATTGACCGTCGTCGCCTTCTGTTTGATCGCCTGCATGATGTCCTGCTGGCGGTGGGCACGACCGAAGTCGGACGACTGCTGCGGCTGCACCGCATGCCGCGACCGGGCCACCTGGAGAGCCTGCTCGCCGTTGAGGTGCTGGCAGCCCGCCCTGTAGTGAATCCCTCCACGGATGTAGCCGTTGTTGTAGTTGGGGTACTCGTAGTCGTCGAGGTTGGTGCTCAGGCACACGTCGACTCCGCCGAGGGCGTTGACCATGTCCCGAAAGGCCACGAAGTCCACGGCGATGTACCTGTCGAACGTCAGCCCGGTGACCTTGCCGACCTCATGCTCGGCCGCACGGCCTCCGCCGTCGCGTCCCGAATACTGCGGTGCGACGCAACAGATGATGTTCGTGTACGGAACCTCGTAGGCGGCGTTGATCTTATTGGTCCAGACGCGGCCGGGGGTGGTCTGGAGATCCATATGGACGACGAGGTCGCGCGGGATCGACACCATCAGCACGCGGTTGCTGTTCGGGTCGATGCTGACGGCCATGATCGAATCGGTCAGGTACGGTGCATCGTTCTGCTCGCCGCCCATACCGAGCAGCAGGATGTTGACCGGCTGGCCGTGCTTGAGCTTGTAGGCAAGGGTGCCCTGTGCCGGCTCGACCACCTGGACGACTTCGCCGATCGGGTTGAGGTGGTGGCCGGTCGTGGCCGAGACAAAGTCATCGAACCGCTTGTACGTCAGGGTGACGCCAACGATCACCGCGATGAGCAGGACGGCGGCCAACGCCGCTGGGACCGACCTGGTCAGGCGGTAGGAGACTTGATAGCGGGACCGCCTGGCCCGTTTTGGCCTGGCCCGGAACATGAGCACCGGGATTCTAACAACGGCGCCTCAGGGCTGAGCGTTACGGCGAGGGTGTCGCGCCCGGGTTGTTGAGCGCTCCCGAGACGATCACGAAAAAGAACCAGCCGACGCTCGCCACGAACCCGACCACGCCGAGAATCAGGCCGACCAGCGCAAGCATCCCGCCGCCCATCATCCCCCCGCTTGTCGCGATCCGCTGACGGGAGATGAAGCCCATGATCGCCGCCGTCGGCCCGAGGATGATGCCGAAGCAGACGATCGAGCACACTATCGAGACGATCCCGATGACCAGGGCCGCGATCGCGAGCCCGTCGGTTCTCTGCGCCGCATACCCGGCGCCCGGCGGTATGTACCCGCCAGGTGGCGGCGGCACGAATCCCCCGCCAGGTGGGGGGGGCGGCGGCGGTGCATAGCCTCCACCGGGAGGCGGCGGCGGCGGGCTGAAACCGCCTCCCGAGGGTGGTGGCGGCGGCGGCGTCGGGTTGTAGCCACCCCCCGGCGGGGGCGGAGGCGGAGGAGGAGGGTTGGCGCTTCCGCCGGGAGGAGGCGGGGGCGGCGGCGGTGGAATGTCCGACATCAAACTCCTCCTATCCGGCTTCCGGCGGGCCGATCTCGAAACTGCGAACGATCCACGCCTGCATCGCCAGCGCGTATGCGTTCGTAAACACAACGCCTATGCCGCACACGAACAACCCGAGCGACGCCACGAAGTGGGCGGCGATCAGCATAAGGCCAGCAATCAATGTGTTGACCAGGGAACGACGCACCGAGCGCATGACTCCATCGACCCGAAGGCCTCCGGCGATTCCGCCTCGCGACACCGCGAGCACGATCGATGGTGTCGCGAAGGTCAAGGCGAGGTAGCCGACGGAGAGGATGCTGAAGCTGAGGAACAGCAGCGCGAGACCCAACGTCACGAGCGCGGCCTGCGTCGCGCCCTGACTTTGGTTCGTGAGGAGGACGACGGCGGGGAGGTAGGCGAGCGCCGCGACGAAGAGGACCGCCAGGTAGTAGAAGAGGTTGGCTGCAAACAGGGAGAGTCCTCGGCCGAGGTAGCTGAAGTTGGCCGGCGGCAACCGCTCCTCGCCCGCTCGAAGCCGGTCAAGCGCCGCGAGCATCCACCCGAGCCCGTTGACGGCTCCGACTATCGGGATCAACAGGATCAGCCCGATGACCGCGATCTTGGCCGGCCACTCGGGATCGCGAAAGGGCCAGATGAAAGCATCTGTCACGCGATCCATGGCGGGCGTTAGACGGGCGGCTCTCCGAAAACCGCCACGAGGTAAAGCACGATCGCGACAACGGTGACGGTTGCGCCGATCGCCGTCGCCGCGACGCCGATCGCCAGGCCTGTGCTCGCCGTGCCGCGTCCGACCATCGTTGCCTGTGATTCTTTGCTTCGCTCGCGCGAGGACCGGCCGAGGAAGTATCCGAGCGAGCCGAGCACCATCGCCGGCACGCCGAGGAGCAGCCCCAGCAACAGGTAATCGATGCCAAACAGGTAAGCGGTCGCCCCGAACAGGATGGCAGTCAACGCCAGGATGAGGCCGATGCTCCCGGTCAGCAGAGCGGCGAGCGCGCGCCCGTCGGCCGGGCCGGGCTGCGGCGCCTGCGGGCCGGGGTACCGGTAGTAGGGCGCGATCTGGTGGGGCGGTACAGGAGGCGGCGGTGGTGGCGGGGGCGCCGGCTTTTGCGGCTCTGCGCTCAACGCAGCAGCGCCCTGGCGATCACCACCCGCTGGATCTGGTTGGTGCCCTCGTAGATCTGAGTGATCTTGGCATCTCGCATCATTCTCTCGACAGGGTAGTCGGAGATGTACCCGTAGCCGCCTAGCAGCTGGACGCAATCGGTGGTCACGCGCATCGCCATATCGGAAGCGAAAAGTTTGGCCATGGCCGCCACCTTCGTGAGGTCGGAGGCCTTGGCGTCCACCTTGGTCGCGGCTCGAAACACCAGGTGACGCGCCGCCTCGATCTGAGTCGCCATATCGGCCAGCATGAACTGGATGCCCTGGAAGCTCGCGATCGACTGCCCAAACTGCTCCCGTTCCGTCGTGTAGCGCAGCGCGTAGTCGAACGCGCCCTCTGCGATGCCGAGCGCCTGGGCACCGATGCCCGGCCGTGAACGATCGAGCACCGCAAGCGCCAGCTTGAATCCGGCTCCTTCTTCGCCCAGCCGGTTGACGGCGGGCACCTTGACCTCTTCGAGCACGATTTGCGCGGTCGGCGAGCCCCGGATGCCGAGCTTGTGCTCGAGCTTCTCGACCTTCCAGGGACTGTTCTCACGCTCGAGGACAAAGGCCGATATGCCCCGGTGATCGGCGCCTGGATCGGTCTGCGCGAAGACCACGAGCGTGCCCGCGATGCTGCCGTGCGTGATGAACTGCTTTGTCCCGCTGAGCACGTACTCGTTTCCGTATTTCGTGGCGCGCGTCTTCAGTGCCCCGGCGTCGGAACCGCTGCCCGGCTCAGACAGCGCGTAGGCGGCGACCTTGTCGCCCGAGGCGAGCGGCGGGCACAGCCGCTTTTTCTGCTCTTCCGATCCGGCGACGAGGATCGGATAGGAACCGAGCGCCTGCACCGCGAGGATGAGCGATGAGCTCGCGCATGCCTTGGCGATCTCTTCGATGCCCATGCAGATGGTGACGCTCGATCCCGAAATTCCGCCGTACTCCTCAGGAAAAGGAATCCCGAGGATGCCGTTGTCGGCGAACAGCTTCTCGATGTCTTTCGGGTACTCGGCCTTCTGGTCGATCTCCGCCGCCCGCGGCGCGACCCGGTCCTGGACGAGCTCGCGGATCGTGTCCCGGATCGCCACCTGCTCGGCGGTGAACTCGAAGTCCATCTCGAGCCTGATTATCCGGCCTTGACTAAATCCCGGGCGATGACGATCCGCTGGACCTGGTTCGAGCCCTCGTAGATCTGCAGCGCTTTGGCATCGCGCACGTGGCGCTCGAAAGGGCTGCCCGAGAACGCACCGGCCTCGCCCGCGATCTGCAGAGCGTCCAGCGCGACCTGCATCGCGGTGTCGGTGCAGTGAAGTTTGGACATCGAGGCCTGTCGCGTGAAGGTCCGGCCATGGCTGCAGCGCCAAGCGGCGTGATAGGCGAGCAGACGAGCCGATTCGAGACGAGTTGCCATGTCGGCGAGTACAAAGTCGTCGCCCTGCCCGTGGCCTCTCTCCCGCATGAGAGCGCGTGCCTCGTCGACCGCCGCCTGGGCGATGCCGAGCGCCTGCCCGGAGATTCCGATGCGCCCAGAGTCCAGCGCCCGCATGGCGACGGTGAAGCCCTGGCCTTCGCCTCCGAGCCGGTTGCCCGCGGGCACGCTGACGTCCTCGAGGATGAGCTCGCCGGTCGGCGAGCCGTGCAGTCCCATCTTCTGGAAGACCTGGCCCACACGAACTCCTCGAGCGTCGGCGGGGACCAGAAAGGCGGTGACGCCTGCCGCCTTCTCGTCCGGACCCGTCCGCGCAAAGACGATGTAGAGGCCGGCACGGCCGACGTTCGTGATGAAGACCTTCGTGCCGTTGAGAACGTACCCGTTGCCGATGGGTCGCGCCGTCGTCTTCAACGATGCCGCGTCAGATCCTGAAGACGGCTCGGTGAGCGCAAACGCGCCGAGCACCTCGCCCGTCGCAAGGCGAGGCAGCCACCTGCGCTTCTGATCCTCGTCGCCGAACAGCAGGATCGGTTCGGTGCCGACGCTGGTGTGCACGTCGACGATCACCGCGGTCGAGGCGCACGCCTGGGCCAGCTCTTCGATGGAGATCGCGAAGCAGAGAGCGTCGAGTCCAGACCCGCCGTACTCGCGAGGCACGAGGACCCCGAGCAGCCCCGATTCGGCCGCCGCTGCCACCGCTTCGTGGGGGAAACGATGTTGGCGGTCGACCTCCGCGGCGTGGGGGCGAACGACGCCTTGCGCGAATTCACGGACCGCGGCGCGAAAGCTGGCGTGCTCGGGCGCAAGTTCGAGGTCCAACTCAGGCGTTAACTAGAATAGTGGGCTTGACAATGGACGCAGGGCCGAGATACCTGGAAGGGACCACCGTAGGGAGCGGCCGCGACATCATTGGGGTGCGGCGGGACCGCATCGCCGACATCATCAGCACGGGCCGCGAGATCATCGCCCGCGCGAAGTCTGAAAAGATCCTCCCCGACACGATCACAGGCGCCACCGCGGCGCTCCTGGTTACCATCGCGGGCTACGGGGAGCCGCTTTCCGAAGGCCAGTGGCGCGAGCTCGCCGGCGTCGTAGGTGGGATCATGCGTGACACCACATATGCCGATCTGGCCAGGCTGCGCACCCTCATCACGCAGGAGCAGTTCCTCAACGTGGCGCGCAACCAGGGATACGCGCGCTTCATCCGCCGGCTCGACGACGGTCGATGGGTTTGCGAGCTGACCCCGAAGCTTGAAGATCTTCCGGACGAGTAACAGCCGGACCAGAGCACTCGCCCGAGGCGTTCAAGGTCGGGTTTTCCGGACCTTCTTCGCTGCGGTCTTCGCGTTCGGCATCCTCAGTCCCGCGGCCGTTGTGTTCGCTGTGGTTTGGACGGCGCCGCCGATCAGCACGAGCGTGGCCGCCACACAGGACATACTGCCCGAACGGCTCCTGCCCGCTCCCGACGTGCAGCCGACGAGCCTTCCCGATCCAGCTTTCAACGTCTACGCCAACACGCTTTCCGGAACCGTCCCGTGCCCGCTCTGCGAGCTGCCTCCGCGCGTTTACGTGCCCAACAGCCGTGCCGGCACGGTTGACATCATCGATCCGGCCACCTTCCGCGTCGTCGACCACTACCGCGTCGGTTTCATCCCACATCACATCGCGCCCGCTTGGGACATGAGCGCGCTCTACGTCGACAACGAAGGCTCCAGCAGCCTGACGGTGCTGGACATCCACACCGGCCACCCGACGGGCCAGGTCTCGATTCCTTTTCCTTACAACATCTACTTCACGCCCGACGGCACCAAGGCCGTCGACGTCGTGGAGCGGCTGCAGCGCGTTGAGTTTCGCGACTGGCGCAATGGTTGGAAGCTCATGGGGGCGGTGTCGATCCCGTGGCCCGGCGCCGACCACCTGGACTTCAGCGCTGACGGCAGCTACTTCATGATCTCGACCGAATACTCCGGCATGGTGGCGAAGGTCGACACCGTGAACATGAAGCTCGCCGGATACGTCCACGTCGGAGGCCTGCCCATCGACGTGAAGGTCTCGCCCGACGGCTCGCTGTTCTATGTCACCAATCAGGGCCGGATGGGCGTGTCGGTTATCGACCCCGTGTCGATGCGGGAGGTCCAGTTCATACCTACCGGCCGAGGGGCGCACGGGCTGCAGGTATCTCGCGATACGAAGTCGCTCTACGTTTCGAATCGCCTCGAGGGATCAGTCTCCGTCATCGACTTCGCCCGCCGATCAGTGGTGGCGAAGTGGGTCATCGCCGGCGGCGGCAGCCCCGACATGCTGCAGCTGAGCCCGGATGGAACGCAGCTCTGGGCGTCCGGCCGATATCACGCGACGGTGTACGTCTTCGACACGAAGACCGGCAATCTGCTGGCGCGAATTCCTGTCGGGGCGGAAGACCACGGGCTGACGTACTTTCCAAACGTCGGACAGCACAGCCTTGGGCACAACGGGGTCTATCGCTAGCGCCCGCCGAGACCGTTACGGACCTGCATCGCAACCATTTGAGGAGTCCCGTATACGTCCGCTGCAGTGAACCGCAGCAAGCGATAACCGGCGCCGACAAGGCCATTTTGGCGGCGGTTGTCGTCAACCAGCCGTTCACGATGGTTGCCACCGTCGTATTCGATCGCCAGGTGCTGACGGCGGTAAAGCAAGTCTGGACGACCTAGGAACCGGCCCTCATCGTCTTGAATGGAAACTTGGACCTCCGGTCGTGGAAGTCCGGCGAGAACCAGGAGTACCCGCAATCGGGTCTCCATTGCCGACTCAGCTTTCGGATCAGCCAGCTCAGCAACACGCCGAAGCCGAGCGACGCCCTTTGTTCTGGGATGCCTAGCGACGTAATTTCGCAGCTCATTCATGGTGACTAGCCGGGCATGAAGAATCAGGTCCGCGACAACGACCCCTTCGATCAACGGATCTCGGCCTCCGAGGTCGATGAGCGTACGGAGTGGGGATGTGGTGGGTAGACCACGCCGCGGCATGATCTCGTCGCCGTCGAGGGCGGCGCGGCGAACGTGTGCCCCCGCCCGACGGTCGATTCTCATGGGTGCCGGGATCGTCACTTCGATCGGATCGCAAGGCGCCAAGTCCAATCCGTGAAGCCAAGCTGCGGTGCGGCCCGAGAACGCAGCGCCGGCGGGCAACCGCTTGGCCACCGCGGTGAGCACCAACTGCGGGCTTTCTTCCAAACCCACCCAGCGGTAGAGGCCTGAGCCCAACCGGCGGTAGCTTGCTCCCCGCAATTGACTGCGGGTGACACCTAGGTCGCTGGCTTCGGCAGAGGTGAACGGCGCGTTCCTCAGCCCTGGCGGCACCGAGTGCTTGAGTGGCACCGTGCCAGGATGGCTACGTCGGCCAAATCGAACAACCCCGATCGTTAACGACCGCCAAATGCGCTCAATTGGCTGTACCCAACGCCCTGGGATACCGCCATTTGCGCGCGAGTGGCTGAATGCGGGCTGGGTTAGGCCCCGAGAAGTCGAGCGATGAGTATCCGCTGGACCTCAGACGTCCCCTCCCCTATCTCATTCACCTTGACGTCCCGCCAGTACCTCGCCACGGGATAGTCCTCCATGAACCCGTACCCCCCATGGATCTGCACCGCGTTGTCCGCCGCCCGCTTCGACGCCTCCGACGCGTAAAGCTTCGACATCGCGGCGAGCATCCTCACCTCGTCCGTCGTGTCCTTTCCCCCGTGGCTGTACGCTGCCGCGGCCCGATAAACGATCGTCCTCGCGACCTCCGCCTCCATAGCCATGTCGGCGAGCTTGAACTGGATTGCCTGGTGCTTGGAGATGGGCACGCCGAACGTCTTGCGCTCCTTTGCATATCCCAGCGACGCATCGAGACACGCCTGTGCGACACCGACCGACAGCGCCGCGATCGCGATCCGTCCGCCGGTCAGCGTGTGCAGGAACTGCCGGTAACCTCCACCGCGCATCCCCAGCAAGTTCGACGCCGGGACCTCGCAGTCCTCGAAGCTCAGCGGGTGCGTGTCGGAGGAATGCCACCCGAGCTTGCGATATGACTCGAGCACGTGAAAGCCGGGCGTCCCGGCCGGCACGATGATGGCGCTGATCTCGGGATCGTTCTGACCATTGCGCCCAGTCACGGCAGTGATCGTCACGCCCGCGGAGATGTCGGTGCCGCAGTTCGTGATGAACTGCTTGGCGCCGTTGATGACCCACTTTCCGTTGCGCGACTCCGCCCGTGTTTTGGTCGCTCTCGCGTCCGACCCTGCCTCCGGCTCAGTCAAACCGAACGCCCACAGCTTTCGTCCAGCGACAAGATCGGGGAGCCATTGATCTTTCTGCTCGGGCGTGCCGAACTCGAAGATCGGCGAGGAGCCCAGGCACACCGCGGCCTCCAGGGTGATCCCTATACCGGCGTCAGCGCGCGAGATCTCTTCGATCGCGATGCACAACGAGAGGAAGTCGCCGCCCGCTCCGCCCACGTCCTCCGGGAATGGCAGCCCGAACAGCCCCAGCTCGCCCATCTGACGCACGACGTCGTAGCCGAATTTGTGATGCCGGTCGAGGTCCTCGGCGGCCGGCGCGACCACCTCCCGCGCGAAGTCACGGCACGTGTCGCGGATCGCTTGTTGCTCGGTCGTCAGTTCAAAGTCCATCGCACCAATCGTTGCACGTGACGTGAACGCATGAGGGAAAACCCAGATGGTTTTCCCTCATCGCGCGTGCGGCTGCGCCGCAGGCGCTGCTCCCATTCCGGTATACGGTTCGGATTGTCCAGGTAGCCTTCCACGAGCGAGGTCCGGAGGCCTTAGGACACGCGTGTTGCGGCCGAGATGAACTCGGCCGCTCTGGCAAACGCATGAGAGGCATGAGGGGAAACCCAGATGGGTTGCTAGAGCCTGCGCCCCATCTCGAACTCGAGGTGGCCCGGACGCACATCCTGCGCGGCGCCGGTTCGCACGAATCCGTTGCGGGCGTAGAGGCGCTCCGCGTTCGAATTCCCATCCGTCACCCACAGGAGCATCTCGACGTAGTGGTTCGACCTCGCCCAGTCCAGAACCGTCTTGACGAGCAGGTCGCCGACGCCACCACGCCGAAACCGAGGGTCGACCCACATCGCCGTCATCGCCGCGGCGCCGATCGAGTCCGCGTCACCACCGCTCACTGTTCCGGCCACAATTCCCTCTTTCTCGGCGACGAAGCGCGCTCTGTCCGTCAGCGTCTGGCGCCACCTGGCTTCAGGCGCGTCGCGCTCGCCAGCGTACGTCGAGCCGAAGGCGTACGCGGCTTCCTTCAGCGCGGCCAGGCGCACCCGGCGGTAGAGCTGCCACTCCTCCGGAGCCAGTCGTCTAACGCTAATTGCCGAGGACGAACACCTTCAGCGCCCAGCTGAACAAGATCGCGGCGACCACACCGGCGGCGAGGGCACGCCGCTGGGTACGGGCGAGCCGCGGAGTCCAGGTCCGTCCGGCGACGGCACCCGCGACCAGCCCACCGATGCCCACGATCGTTCCGGGTAGAAGGGGCAGGGCGGGGCGGTGAGGTGAGCCGCCTGAAGCATCCAGTAAATCCGGGTGTACGCCAACCACAGAATCAGGGAGCCGGCCATCGCAATGTCGCGCATCCGATCGGAAGGAATTGCCCTGGTCATCGCGATGGGCATCGAGCTGAATCCCTTTATCACCGAAGCAGGCCCACGATCTCGTCCGTCGTCTCGGCCACCGCGACGCCAGCCTTGCGGAAAGCTTCTTCCTTGCTCTTGGCGGTCCCGCGGTTGCCGGAGATGATCGCGCCGGCGTGCCCCATCCGTTTGCCTTCAGGAGCTGTCCGGCCGGAGATGAAAGCCACGGCCTTCAGTCGCGAGCCGCGAGCCAGCAGCTCGGCCGCGCGTTCCTCGTCGCTGCCGCCGATCTCGCCAATCAACACCAGGTGCGTGGTCGCCGGGTCCTTCTCGAAGAGCTCGACCACATCGCTGAACGTCATCCCGAGCACAGGATCGCCGCCGATGCCCACGATGGTGGACTGGCCCATCCCCGCCGCTGACAGCGCTGACCCCACCTCGTAGGTCAGCGTGCCGCTGCGCGAGACCATGCCGACAAAGCCGGGTGCCGTGATGCGCTGCGGGATGATCCCGATCTTGGCCTGGCCCGGCGTGATCAAGCCCGGGCAGTTGGCTCCGATCAGGCGCGCGCCTGGGTAGCCGCGCAGGAAGTCCTTGACCCGGATCATGTCCTGGATCGGGATGCCTTCGGTGATGCAGACGATCAGCGTGATGCCGGCCGCGGCCGCCTCCATGATCGCGTCGGCGGCGAAGGGCGCGGGCACGAAAATCCCCGACGCGTTCGCACCTGTCGCTTCGACCGCGTCTGCCATCGTGTTGAAGACAGGCACGCCAAGGTGCGAGGTTCCGCCCTTGCCCGGGCTGGTGCCCCCCACGACCTTCGTGCCCAACGCCTGCATCTGCTCGGTGTGGAAGCCGCCTTCGCGACCGGTGATGCCCTGGACGATGACCTTTGTGGAGGAGTCGAGAAGAATGCTCATCCAGCCCCTCCCCGGCCCTGCGGGCCGGACCTCCCCACAAGCGGGGAGGAGATGAGCTCGACGATCTTCTTGGCCGCGTCCCAGGCGCTGGCGCCTGGCTCGATACCGTTTTGCCTCAGGATCTCGCGACCCTCCTCCTCCCTCGTCCCGCTCATCCGCACGACGAGGGGAAGCTTCATTTTCAGGTTGTCGCGCGCCGTCACGATACCTTTGGCGACCTCGTCGCCACGCGTTATGCCACCGAACACGTTGATCAGGACACCCTTGACCTTGGGGTTCATGAGGATCACCGCGAGTGCATTCTCGACAACCTCTGCCTTGGCGCCGCCGCCGATATCGCAGAAGTTGGCCGCCCGTCCGCCCGCGCGCTGCACGAGGTCGAGGGTGCTCATGCATAGACCCGCGCCGTTGCCGACGATTCCGATGTCCCCGTCAAGAGAGACGTAGGTCAGGCCGCGCTTTTTGGCCTCCGCCTCGTAAGGGTCGCCGTCGAGCACCGAGCCATATCGCTGCTCGAGCGCTTTGTGCCGCCATGCTGCGTTGTCGTCGATCTCCAGCTT
>VBEF01000006.1 GCA_005881275.1 Chloroflexota bacterium | reverse complement strand
GGTATCGCGGCGAAACAGGGCGTCGTGGGGTTGCTCGCCTACCTGTGGATCCTGGTCGCGTTCGTGCGGGCATTCTGGAAAGGCCGCCGCCTGGCCGGAGCGGTTGCTTTGTTTGGCGGTTGGGTCGGCTATCAGGTGTCGATGCAGGTTGATTTCTCCTACATCCCGACCGCGGTGCTCTTCTGGCTCTTCGCCGCCGCCGCCGTCGTGACCTGGGCCCCCGACGTCAAGCCGGCGCGCCTGATGGCATTCCCACGCCGCATCGCATTGCCGGCTCTAGCTGTAGGTTCACTTGCCCTGGCCGCGCTGGCCATCCCGGCCGTCGTCCTGCCTTACCTGGCCGATGCCGACTACTACTCTTCCCAAGCTCAAGCCATCCCTCTGGCCCGCACGACGATCGCCCAAGCCCGCTCCTATGTTCCGTACGAAGCCGCGTACGCGATCGAGGCTGGGAACTACGCGCTCAACCAGGACGCCAACGGAAATCCGGCCCCCGACGCGGACTGGGCCGGCGCCCGCGAGGCGTACGACACCGCCGCGCGGTTGGGCAGCTACAGCCCCGAGATGTATCGCGACCTCGCCATCGTCGATGAGCACCTCGGCGATCACGCCGCCGCGCTGGCGGCAGCCCGTCACGCGCTGTCGCTGGACCGCTACGACAAGGACAGCCAGGCCCTCGTGCAAAGGCTGGAAAGCCAGTAGCTCCGGCCTGGCTGACCTCAGGTCCGCGCCGCGGCGGCCATCTCCCACTTCCACGGCGGGTCCGCACCCTCGCGAGCGCAGGTCAGTGCGGCCCCCAGGCATGCAAACTCCAGGGCTGACTGGAGCTCGTCGCTCTCCAGGCTGATGTCTCGCCTGACCGCCTGGTGATCATGCAGCCAGGCGAGCAGAGCCGCCCCGAAAGCATCGCCGGCACCGATGGTGTCCACGACCTCGACCTGCGGGGCGTCGACGCGAATGCGCAAATCTCTGTGCGCGCCGAACGCACCACGCGCGCCGAGAGTGACGACGACGAGCGCGACTCCACGGTCGAGAATGCGTTCAGCAGCGCGCTCGTGGTCGTCGCCAGGGTAAAGCCACGCCAGGTCGGAGTCACTCGCCTTGACGATCGCGCTTTGCGAGATCACATCGAACACGCGCTCGCGATATTCGGCGTCGGGAGCGATGCCTGTTCTGATGTTCGGGTCGAGCATGATCACGCGCTGGTCGTGCTCGCGATGCACCAGCTCGACGAGAGTGGACGCCATCGGCTCCAGGACCAGGCCCAGCGTGCCCAGATGGAGCGCGGTCACATCCGGGCCGAAATGCTCCGGCACCAGGTCGCGCGTCAGGTTGGGAGCCGAGGTGCCCTGGACCAGGAACTCGTATTCGGCGAGGCCTTCCGGATCGACGTCGGCCACCGCGATCGTGGTCGGCTCCGGTCCGACGCTGGTCAGGTCGAGGCTCACCCCGTCCGCGGCCAGCCGGCGGCTGAGCTCCTGACCGAACGCGTCTTTCGACAGGCGCCCGAAGAAGGCGGTGGGCACGCCGAGACGGGCCAGGGCGCGCGCCGTGTTGAAAGGACCTCCGCCCGGCGCCGCGAGCTGCGTGCCGTCTTCGTTGTGGACCATGTCGATCAGCGCTTCGCCGCAGACGACTATCACGGCCGGATCTCGCCCGAGCCTCGCTGAATCATCCGCGTCGGCACCGTGAACGATTTCGCCGGTGACCGGTCTCCGTCCAGGCGACGGAACAGCACGTCTGCCGCCATCAGCCCGATCGCCGCGGGGTCCTGCGCGATGACGGTGATCCCCGGCTCGAGCAGGTCGGCCAGCAATATGTCGTCGAAGCCGAGCAGCGATCTCGCCTGCCGCCGCCTGCGCCTTCTCGATTCCGCGCAGGTCCAGCCGCACCAGGTGCTTGTCGACGGCGATGTTGTGCTCGGCCAGCTCCTCGACGTAACCCTGGTGGCGCTCGGCCGCGGTCGCGATCGAGTGCATGTCCCCGAGGTAGGCGATCCGCCGATGTCCGTGGTCGAGGAGATGGCGTACGGCCTGCCGGATGCCCGCGACATTGTCGGTGACCACCGCGTCCGCGTCCAGGAACGAAGGCGGCCGGTCGACGAACACCACGGGCGTACCGGCGTTGCGCTCCGCGAGCAGGTAGCTGTGGTCGTGGCTCGACGGTTGGATGATCAATCCGTCCACGCGCCGCGACGCGAATGCGTAGACGAGCTTCAGCTCGCGATCCTCATCTTCGTCCGAGCTGCCGGCCAGCACGAGCACACCTCGTTGGACGGCCACGTCTTCAATCGCTCGGTGGAGCGCCGACGAGAATGGGTTGGCGACGTCCTCCAGCACCACGCCGATGGTCGCGCTCCTGCCATTCGACCGGCGCAGCGTGCTGGCGGTGTGGTTGTGTCGGTAGTCCAGGCGTTCGCACGCCGCCACGACCCGCTTGGCGAGGCGGGGCGACACCCCTGACTCGCCGTTGACGACGCGCGATACGGTTTTGAGGCTGACCTTGGCCCGCGCCGCCACATCTCGCATCGTGGCCCGAGATTGGTTCAAAACGATGTCTGTCAAGGACTGCCTCCCTGGCCCGGTCCGGCGGCCGCCAGGCCACCGCAAAATCTCTTCTTGCAGTCTAACCGGATCTGTGATAAAACTGACAACGTTGTCTTTATGACAACGTTGTCATGCCCGGTGACCCGGGCGATAGGTGGCGCAGTTTCACAAAGGGGAGAGACGATCCATGACCGATAGGAAGCTTCGATCTCCGTACCACCTGGTGAGATCCAGATCCCTGAGCGTGATCGCGGGTCTGGCGCTCGTCGCGGTGGGCGCAGCGTGCTCGGGCGCAGGCGGTGGTGGGGGTGGCACGAGCCAGACCATCACCCTCGCCGCGGTCGACAACCCGCAGATGGCGGACCTGAAACAGCTTGTTTCAGAGTTCCAGAGCAAGCACTCGGACATCACGGTCAAGATCGTGACCCTGCCCGAGGACCAGCTTCGCCAGCAGGTGACTCAAGACGTGGCGGCGAACAGCGGACGTTTCGACCTGTTCACAATCGGCACCTACGAGGTTCCGCTGTGGGCCAAGAAGAAGTGGATTGAGAATCTCAGCCCATACGTCGCCAAGGATCCGGCGTACGACGAGAGCGACCTAATCCCGGGAATCAAGGGCGCGCTCAGCTTCGAGAACAACCTCTACGCGGTGCCGTTCTACGGCGAGTCCTCCATGCTCATGTACCGCAAGGACTTTCTGGCGGCCAAGGGCCAGACGATGCCCGACCACCCGACCTGGGACCAGGTGGCGTCGATCGCCAAGGCGGTCAACAGCTCCAGCGTCAACGGAATCTGCCTCAGGGGACTTCCGGGTTGGGGCGAGCAGCTGGCTCCGCTGACCACGGTGGTCAACACCTTCGGCGGACGCTGGTTTGACCAGAACTGGAACGCGACTTTGAACACCCCGCAGTGGAAGGACGCTGTTACCTTCTATGTGAACCTGCTGAAGTCGGCAGGTGAGCCCGGGGCCGGTAATGCGGGATTCACGGAGTGCCTGAATGCCTACAACAACGGCAAGGTCGCTATGTGGTACGACGCCACCGTAGGCGCCAGCAACTTCACCGGGGACGCGGCGAAGAACTCCGGATACGCCTATGCCCCGACCAAGGTCAAGGACTGGTCAGGTTGGCTGTGGGCGTGGTCGCTCGGCATGCCGTCCAGCAGCAAGAAGAAGGACGCCGCGTGGACCTTCGCCGACTGGGCCACCTCCAAGGACTACATCAAGCTGGTCGGGTCCAAGTTGGGCTGGGCGCATGTTCCACCGGGAACCCGCACCTCGACCTATTCGCTGCCCGAATACCAGGCAGCGGCGGGCGGCTTCGCTACCGTCACCCTCCAGTCGATCGCGCACGCTGACGTGAATCACTCCACCGTCGACCCCGTGCCTTACATCGGGGTTCAGTACGTCGACATCGACGAGTTCCAACAGCTCGGCGACCAGGTTTCTCAAGAGTTCGCCAAGGTCATAGCCGGCAATCAAACTGTCGACCAGGCGCTGGTGAAAGCACAGGCTCTCGCAGCTGCCGTCGGCAAGACTTACCAGCACTAGACGTTGGCCATACCCCGTTCGGTCGTGGGGAGCGGAGGCGTGCGGGATTCCGCCGCCTCCGTTTCTCGCCGCGACGCCTGGGCGCGGCGCCTGCCTTTGCTGCCGGCGTTCATCTACGTCTTCCTCCTGACCCAGATCCCGTTCGTGCTGACGATCTACTACAGCTTCTTTTCGTGGAACCTGCTCAAGGAGGGCAGCTTTAAGTTCGCCGGTCTCGACAACTACACGAGGCTTATCACCAACGAGAGCATCAGGACGGCGATTCTGAACACCGTGGTCCTGACCCTCGCAGTGATCGCGATCTCGGTCGTCCTCGGCATGGCCGTGGCCATGCTTCTCAACTCAGAAGTCTGGGGCAAGGGCTTCATGCGCACCCTGATGATCGCCCCGTTCCTCATCATGCCCACCGCCGGTGCGCTGATCTGGAAGGACACCCTCCTCAACCCGCTGTTCGGGCTGCTGCCTTACCTGCTCAGCCCGTTCGGTCTCGGTCGGGTGGACTGGGTGAACAGATTTCCGATGGCGACCGTGGTTGCCGTCGAGGTCTGGCGCTGGACCCCGTTCATGATGCTGATCATTCTCGCCGGCCTGCAGTCTCAGAACCCCGAGGTCCTGGAGGCGGCTCGCGTCGATGGGGCGAACCCATTGCAGGCTTTCCGACGCATCACCCTACCCCTGGTCCGGCCTTTCATCGAGCTGGGCGCGCTTCTCGGGTCTCTCTTCGTCGTCCAGACATATGACTCGATCTTCATGCTGACCTATGGCGGACCTGGCGAAGACACGACCAACGTTCCGTTCCTGCTCTATCTCGTGGCCTTTCAGGGTTACAGCATCGGGCAGGCGTCCGCGATCGGGGTGGTGGCGGTGATCATCACGATTCTCGTCGCGACATTTGCGCTGCGGACCCTGTTCTCGATCTTTCAGGTTGAGGCCAGACGATGACGACCACCCAATCGACGCTCCGCTCGAAGGTGTTGTGGTCGGTGGTCGGTTGGCTGGTGGTGTTCGTCTTCTTCTTCCCCGTCCTGTGGATGTGGCTGGAAGGGCTGAAGACGGAGCAGCAGGCCGCCAGCTCCCCGCCGACGATCTTTTTCGTGCCGACCCTGATGCAATTCCAGGAGGTGCTGTCCGGCGACTTCCCGCCGTTCTTCATCAATTCGGCGATCGCCAGCCTCGTCTCGACGCTGCTTGTCCTCGTCCTCGGACTGCCGGCCGCATACGCGCTGGCCATCAGGCCCGTCAAGAGGACGCAGGACGTGCTGTTCTTCTTCATCTCGACCCGCTTCCTGCCGTTTGCCGCCAGCCTGGTCCCTCTCTACCTGCTGGCGCGCGATGCGCACTTGCTCGACAACATCCTCGCCTTGATCCTCATCTACACCACGATCAACCTTCCGCTCGGCGTCTGGCTCCTGCGCTCGTTTCTCCTGGAGATCCCACACGACCTTTTCGAGGCTGCGCGAGTCGACGGCGCCACGTTCCGGCACGAGATATTGCGAATCGTGGTGCCCTTGATCGCGCCAGGCCTCGCGGCCACGTCCTTGACCTGCCTGATCTTCAGCTGGAACGAGTTCTTCTACGCCGTCAACTTCACCTCTTCAGTCGCCGCCACCGCGCCGATCTTCCTCGTCAGCTTCATCAGCGGCCGCGGACTGTTCTACGCCAAGCTCGCCGCCGCCGCCACGCTGGCCAGCCTGCCGGTCTTGCTGGCCGGGTGGATCGCGCAGAAGCAGCTCATTCGCGGCCTCACGATGGGAGCCGTCAAGTGAAGGCGGTCGTCATCGAGGAACCGAACAACGTCTCCGTCAAAAAGGTTGAGGATCCCACCCCCGGTCCGGCTGACGCCGTGCTCAAGGTCGAGGCGTGTGGCATCTGCGGCACCGACATCCACGTCATCCGCGGCGAGTTCGAGCCGACCCGCTACCCGATCGTGCCCGGGCACGAGTTCTGCGGCGAGGTGGTGGCGATCGGCGGCGACGTCCGCAACGTCAAGGTCGGCGATTTTGTGGCGGTGGATCCGACGCTGTACGACGGGACGTGCCGCCAGTGCCGCGCCGGCCGCTTCAACCTCTGCGAGAACTGGAACGGCATCGGCGTCGCCCGGACCGATGGCGCGTGCGCCGAGTTCGTCCGCGTGCCGGCGACCAGCGCCTTCCAGCTGCCGTCAGACATGCCCCGCAACTGGGGAGCGCTGGTGGAGCCTCTTTCGTGCGCGGTCCACGGCCTCGACCAGGTGGATGTGGAGGTCGCGGGCGATTACCTGATCTACGGCGCCGGCACGATGGGCCTGCTGCTCGCGCAGCTCGCAAAGGACGCGGGCGCGGGCCAGATCGACATCGTGGACACGAACTCCGGACGTCATCCCCTGGCCACCCGGCTGGGAGCCGACCACGTGGCGACGTCGGCCGCGGCGCTCGACAGGCCCCACGGCTGGGACGTGGTGATCGACGCGACGGGAGTCGTTCCCGCCATCGAGGACGGTCTGAAGCGCGTCTCGCGGGGCGGCACGTTTTTGATGTTCGGCGTGGCCAATGCAAACGCCACCGCGACCTTCTCGCCTTTTCGCGTTTACAACGACGAGATCAAGATCATCGGCTCCATGGCGGTGGTGCACAGCTTCGAGCGTGCGCTCAAGCTGCTGGTCAAGGGTGTAATCGACTGCGAAGCCATGATCACCAACCGGTTCGGCCTGGACGAATATTCGAAGGCCATAGACGCATTCCTTTCCGGCAAGGGTTTGAAGGTCCAGGTCGCCCCATAACCAGGGTCGCCATCCTCACCCGCGAGTACCCGCCCGAGGTCTATGGCGGTGCCGGGACTCACGTCGAGTACCTCGCGCGAGAGCTTCGCCGGCTGACCGAGGTCTCGGTCCACTGCTGGGGCGCCCCTCGCGACGAGCCGGGAGTCACGAACCATCAAGCGTGGGATGCCTTGTCCGAACCGAAGCCCGAGGCGGCCGCGCTGCAGGCCATGTCGATCAATCTCGCGATGGCGGCAGCTGTGAAGGGCGTCGACGTCGTGCACAGCCACACGTGGTACGCAAATCTCGGAGGTCACCTGGCGAAGCTCATGTGGTCGGTCCCGCATGTGATGACCATTCACAGCCTCGAGCCGCTCAGGCCATGGAAGTCCGAGCAGCTGGGCGGCGGCTACGCCCTGTCGACGTTCTGCGAGCAGACAGCGATCGAAGGCGCGGACGCGGTGGTCGCGGTCTCGAAGGGCGTGCGCGAGGACGTGTTGAGCTGCTATCCGCGGGTTGACCCCGACCGTCTGCATGTCATCCACAACGGGATCGACCCGGACATCTACAAACCGGAGCCTTCGCCCGAGACGCTGGCCCGCTTCGGCATCGAGGCAGACAGGCCGTTCGCCTTGTTCAACGGCCGAATCACCCGGCAGAAGGGGCTGCCCCTGCTCCTCGCCGCCGCGCTCAGGCTGGATCCGCGCCATCAGCTCGTGATCGTCGCCAGCAGCCCCGACACGCCTGAGATCGCGGGCGAGGTGGCGGGTCTGGCGCAGCGCGTCCGCGACGAGCGGGGCAACCTCGTCTGGATCGACCGGTTCATCCCGCGGGAGGACTTGATCCACCTTCACACTCACGCCGACGTATTCGTTTGCCCTTCGATCTATGAGCCGTTCGGTCTCGTGATCCTCGAGGCGATGGCTTGTGAGACGGCGGTTGTCGCCTCGCGCGTCGGCGGGATCCCGGAAATCGTCGTCCAGGGTGAGACCGGCTACCTCGTCGACTACAACCCTGACGACACCGAAACCTTCACGACTGAGCTGGCCGGCCGGATCAACGAGCTACTCACCGACAACGCCCTGGCGCGAAAGATGGGCAAGGCCGGGCGCCGGCGCGTCCTGGACCACTTCGGGTGGCCCGCCATCGCCGCTCGGACCGTCGAGCTGTACGACTCGCTGCGGCCAGCCGTGGCCTGAATCCGACAGCGTTACGATCCAGCCATGGCCCGCGAGTACACCACGATCGTCCTTCACATCGCCGCCGACCGTGCGGCGGACTTCGAGGCGCTGTTCGAGCGCGACGAGCTCCAGCGTTGGGAGGACTACACGGCTCGTGGCCGCTTCCTCGAGGCCAGATTGATCCGCTGCCGGTACAGCGCGCTGCAGGCGGAAGGGATCCAGGACTATGTCCTCCACGTCGTGACCGCCGACGAACACGCGCACCACGAGCACGACGACGACCCAGATTTCAAGGCCTACAACGAGCGCGCCGACGCGTATCAGCCCGAGGAGCCGACGGTCACGTTTGGTGACCTGGTGTTCGAGCGCACGACAGCGCCCTCGCCCGGCTCGTAAGTGAGCAGGTAGCGCCCGTCCCTGAGCGTTCGGTCCTGGCGCGTGAGCCGCGCCAAGCGCCTGGAGGAACGTGTAGGTGGTCGACGCGTGAGCTCGGGCCCGGCGGGCTCAGGCAGTCGGCCTTTCGAGGTGGCCATCCTGCCCCACCTGCGCGACGCGGACATCAACCCCGGCCACGCGGATGGCGGCGATTTCGGCGGGATCAGATCCGTCGTCTGTGATCAGGATCTGGACTCGGCCCACCGGCACCGTCTGGCACATCGTGTCCTGCCCGATCTTGGTGTGATCGGCCAGGACGACCACCTGCTGCGCCGCGCTTGCGAAGGCGCGGTCCGTCGCCGCGACGAGCGGGCTCGGTGTGGAGAGGCCCCTCTCGGCGGTGAAGCCGTTTCCGGACATGAAGGCAAGGGAGGCCCGCAGCGCGCGGACAGACTCTTCTGCCGACGGGCCCACCAGCGCGTGGATCGACCGGCGGAGAGTTCCGCCCGTGAGGATCACTTCCACCCGGCTCGATCCCATCAGCGCCTGCGCCACCAGCAGCGAGTTGGTGACCACGGTCAGCTCCGGAAAATCGACAAGCAGCTTGGCCAGCGCCTGCGTGGTCGTCCCAGGACCGAGAAGGATGGAGTCGCCGGGGCGGATCATCTCGACCGCTGCACGCGCTATGGAAGCCTTCTCAGTCGCAGCCTGGCGCGCCTTTTCCGAGTAGCTGGGCTCATGGCCGATGGGTGCGGGCAGGATCGCGCCGCCGCGAGCTCGCATGACCAGACCGTCCTTGGCCATGGCGCGAAGGTCGCGCCGGACCGTGATCTCGGTCGTCCCGAGCTGGCCGGCCATCTCGGCGACGGAAACGACTCCGCGCGAGCGCAGAGTCTCGGCGATGACACGCCTGCGTTCGACGGCGAGCACGCGGCCGATCGTACGTCATCGATCAACTTTGATCAATAGCGTGCACGCAGCAAGGTTGAAGGTTGACAAATTTGACCGAAACGTTATCGTTCGCCATGCGGATGGCGGCGGCTCGCCATCTCGTCGCCAAGTGGGGAAGCAGTCTTAGAGGAGGAAGTCCGATGGGTGATTCGCGGGATCCGAGCCGGATTCGGGTGCCATTCTCAGGCCAGAAGATCCAGATTCCCGGCACCGATATCGAGCTGCCGATGGGGCTGGACCTGTCGCGACGCGATGTTCTGAAGATCGCCGGTTACGGCAGCCTGGCGGCATTCATCGCGGCATGTGGCGGCACGGGCACCACCACGACAACCACCTCCGTGACGGCCAAGGGCGGCAGCATGTCGCTTGGCAGCTATCTCTCCGACGCCGTTCCGAAGAAGGGACTGCAGGATGTCGTCGACGCTTTCACCAGCGCCAACGGAGGGACGAAGGTCAAGGTCAACACGGTCGACCACGGCACGTTCCAGAACCAGATCAACTCCTACCTCCAGGGCACGCCGGAAGACGTCTTCACGTGGTTCTCCGGACATCGCATGCGGTTTTTTGCCAAGAAGGGACTGGCGCAGCCGATCGACGATGTCTGGAACGATGTGAAGAGCAACTTCACTGAGGGCTTTGCGGCATCCGTGAAGGGTGACGACAGCCACGTATACGCGGTGCCGACGTCTTACTACCCATGGGCGATCTTCTACCGCAAAGACGTGTTCGCCGCGGGCAACTACAAGGTTCCAACCAACTGGGACGACTTCAAAGCGCTGTGCGAGCAGATGAAGAAGGACAACCTGACACCCATCGCCTTTGCCGACAAGGACGGCTGGCCCGCCATGGGCACTTTCGACATCCTCAACCTCCGCCTCAACGGCTACGACTTTCATGTCGGATTGTGTGGCGGGCAGCAGAAGTGGACGGACCCCAAGGTCGCCAACGTGTTCAAGAAGTGGGCTGAGATCACGCCGTACTACTCGCCGGCGTTTGCCGGTCTCACGTGGCAAGAGGCGGCCCAGCAGCTCCTTCACAAGAAGGCGGGAATGTACCTGCTCGGCCTGTTCGTCTCGGAGCAGTTCGTGGCCAGCGGCAATCCCGACGACCTGGCCCAGCTCGACTTCTTCCCGTTCCCCGATGTGGGCTCGCAGTACGACGCGGAGAAGGCGCTGGACGCGCCGATCGACGTCTACATGCTCGCCAAGAAGTCACCCACGCTCGGCTCTGACTCCGGCCAGGCCAAGGCTTTCCTGGAGTACATGTCCAAGGGCTCGAGCCAGATCACCTATTGGAAAGCATCGCCCGGCGCGATTCCGACCGCGAATGACGCCGACCCGAGCCAGTACCCGGCCTTGACGAAGAAGGCGGCGCAGATCGTGAGCAGCGCCAAGCGGATCACACAATTCTTCGACCGCGACTCACGCCCCGACTTCTCGGGACCGAACTCGATGCAAGGGTTCTTGCTGAAATACCTGTCCAACCCCAAGCAGGACACCGGAACCCTGCAAGGCCAGATGCAGAGCTTCTGGGACGCTCTGCCGCCCGAGTAAAACCTAGCCATATGATCTGAGTCGTGGCGACGAGCATCACCCCCGCCCGGGAGGACTCGCCCGAGGCGGGGGAGCTCGTTCCCACGAGACGTGGCGGCTACCACGTCCTGACGCGTTACGACCGGCGCGTGCTGATGGTGATGGTCGGCATCCCGCTCCTCCTCGACGTTCTCCTCATCTGGTGGCCGACAGTGTCGTCGATCCTGCTTTCCTTCACGAACTGGGATGGCGTGGGCTCGGTGACCGCTCAGAATTTCATCGGCCTCAAGAACTATCAGTTCATGTTCTCCGGCTACACGCTCTTCTGGCCGGCCTTCCTGCACAACATCATCTGGCTCGCGTGGCTGGCCCTCATCGCCACTCCGGTCGGAATCTTCTTTGCCGTGCTGCTCGATCGCGACATACGCGGCACCGGCTTCTACCAGAGCGTGTTCTTCCTTCCCGTCGTGCTGTCCCTGGTCGTGGTCGGCTTCATCTGGGAGCTTCAGTTCAGCCCCACGGAAGGCTTCATCAACAACGCCTTCGGGCTTGTGAAGTCGGGCAAGCTCATCGACTGGCTCGGCAACCCCAGGATCAACCTCTACTCGATCCTGATCGCCGCCAGCTGGCGCCACGTCGGCTACGTCATGGTCATCTACCTGGCGGGCCTGAAGAGCGTGGACCCGATGCTGCGCGAGGCGGCGAAGGTCGACGGCGCCAACGAGATACAGACCTTCTTCCGCGTGGTCTTTCCGGTCATGGCGCCCATCAACGTGGTGATCGCCGTGATCACCACGATCGAGGCGCTGCGCGCCTTCGATATCGCGTTCATCGTCAACCAGGGCAAGAACGGGCTCGAGCTGCTGTCGATCCTGATCACCAACAACAGCATCAGCGAGGCAAGCCTCGTCGGCTTTGGGTCCGCGATCGCCGTCATCCTGCTGGTGATCTCGCTCGGGCCGATCATCGTGTTCCTCTCGCGGGTGATGAGGACCGCGTCGTGAGCGTTATCGCCGCCGCCACCCGCCGCACCGCCCTGCCGACGGCGGCCGCGCGCGGGATCCGGCCCGGGCGCGTCGCCCTCCATGGGTTCTTGATCGCGATGACGGCGGTCTGGCTGTTTCCGCTGTTCTGGGCCATCTACTCGTCATTGCGGCCGATCAGCGACACGATCCAGCACGGCTACCTCTCCTGGCCCAGCGGCGGCCTCAGTCTCGCCAATTACCAGACGGTCTGGATGCAGGCGGACCTGCCCTACTACTACCTGAACACGCTGGTCATCGCGGTCCCGGCGGTGATCCTGACGCTGCTCCTGGCTTCTATGGTCGCCTTCGCCTGCACCCAGTTCAGCTGGCGCTTCAACCTCACCACGCTGATGATCTTCACGGCCGGCAACCTGCTGCCGCCCCAGGTCATCATCGTCCCGCTCTACCGGATCTACCTCAGCACGCCGATCCCGATGCTCGGCTCGATCGACATCGGCAAGTTCTCGTTCCCACTGTTCAGCAGCAACGGTCTGTTGTACGACCAGTACATCGGGATCATGCTCATCCACATCGTCTTCCAGACCGGCTTTGCGACTTTTGTGCTGAGCAACTACATGAAGACGATCTCCAAGGAGATCACCGAATCCGCGATCGTGGACGGGGCGCACGTCTTGAGGATCTGGTGGAGCATCGTGCTGCCTTTGTGCCGGCCCGCGCTCGCTGCCATGGCCACCCTGCTCTTCACGTTCATCTACAACGACTTCTTCTGGGCCTTGATCCTGATCTCGACGGGGGACAAGCGCCCGATCACCAGCGCGTTGAACAACCTGCAGGGCGAGTTCTTCGTCAACAACAACCTCATCGCGGCCGGCGCGATGCTGGTCGCGATCCCTCCGATCCTCGTCTACATATTCCTGCAGAAACAGTTCATCGCCGGCCTGACTCTTGGCTCGACCAAGGGCTGATCTGAGCGAGTCCATTCTCGGCGACAGGCTTCCGCACATCGCGTACGGCGGCGACTACAACCCCGACCAGTGGCCTGAGTCCGTCTGGCACGAGGACGTCCGCCTGATGCAGGAGGCGGGCGTCAATCTTGTCTCGCTGGGCATCTTCTCCTGGTCGCGGCTGGAGCCGGCCGAAGGCCAGTTCGATTTCGCCTGGTTCGATCGGGTGATGGATCTCCTGCATGAGGGAGGGGTTCGGGTCGACCTGGCCACCGCGACGGCCTCCCCGCCGCCGTGGCTGTCGCATCTGCATCCTGAGATGCTGCCCGTGCTGGCCGACGGCGTGAAGCTGTGGCCTGGCGCGCGCCAGCACTACTGCCCGAGCAGCGAGGCCTACCGCTCAGCCGCGCGGCGGCTCGTCGAGGCGATGGCACAGCGCTACGCCGGGCACCCGGCGCTCGCCATGTGGCACGTCGGCAACGAGTTCGGCTGCCACGTACCCGCCTGCTGGTGCGACGTGTCCGCCGCTGCCTTTCGCGCCTGGCTGCTGGAACGCTACGGATCTGTCGGCGGGCTCAACGAAGCGTGGGGAACGGACTTCTGGAGCCAGCGGTACTCGTCCTGGGACGAGATCCTGCCGCCGCGCCGGACCCCAACCTGGCCCAATCCGAGCCAGCAGCTGGACTTCATGCGTTTCTCGTCCGACGCGCTGCTCGAGTGCTATGAGGGCGAGCGCGAGATCCTCGCCCGCCTCTCGCCGGACATTCCAGTGACCACCAACTTCATGAGCTTCTTCAAGCCGCTGGATTACTGGAAGTGGGCAGCGCGCGAAGACATCGTGAGCAACGACTCTTATCCAGATCCCGGCGATTCGCGATCCGGTATGCGCGCGGCGCTCGCGGGAGACCTGATGCGGTCTCTCGGTCACGGGCGGCCGTGGATTCTCATGGAGCAGACCACCAACCGGGTCAACTGGCGCGACGTAAACGTCGCCAAGGACCCGGGAACGATGCGTCTGTGGAGCTACCAGGCGTTGGCGAGGGGTGCGGACGGCGTCATGTTCTTCCAGTGGCGGCAGTCTCGGGCCGGCGCCGAGAAGCATCACAGCGCGATGGTCCCGCATGGACCCCTTGATGCGTCGCCGACGTGGAATGAGGTGGTGAGGCTGGGTCGCGAGCTTGCGGGCCTCGACGCGGTCTGTGGATCGCAAAGCCAGGCGGACGTCGCGATCCTTTTCGATTGGGAGTCGTGGTGGGCGCTCGAGCTGCCGTCCAAGCCCTCCAGTCGTGTGCGGCAGATGGATCAGGTCGAGACCTACTACCAGGCCCTGTTCGACGCCAACATAACGGTCGACTTCGCGCGCCCAGGTGATGATCTCTCCCGTTATCGACTCGTGTTGGTGCCGAATCTCTACCTAGTCTCCGATGAGGCGGCGGCAGGCCTCGCCGCGTTTGTCGAGGCCGGTGGGACTCTGGTCATGTCGTTCTTCAGCGGCATCGTGGATCCGGCAGAGCACATGAGGTTGGGCGGCTATCCCCAACCTTTTCAGGATCTCTTGGGCGTTCACGTGATCGATTTCCATCCCTTGAGCCACGGACAGGACATCGGCTTGCAGCTCGTCGATGGGCCGATGGCGCGGGGCGAGGTCTGGAGCGAGGACATTCGCCTGCGCGGAGCCGACGTCCTCGCCACCTTCTCGACCACACAGCTTGCCGGGCGCCCCGCCATCACGAGGCACAGCGCGGGCCAGGGCACCGCCTTCTACCTCGGCACGCAACCCGACGCCAAGACGATGACGCGGGTGCTCGAGATGGCATGGGCGAGCGCGGGCGTCGAGGCCGCGGCCACCGTGCCGGGCGGGGTCGAAGCGGTGCGCCGTTCCGGCCGCGGCAAGACCTTCCTTTTCCTCCTCAACCATCGCGACGTGGCGGTGGACGTCCCGATCGCCGGAGCCGGCACCAACCTGGTCGACGGCACCTCGATCCACCCGGGATTGATGCCCCTGGGACCGCGCGGAGTCGCCGTGATCCGCGAGGGCTGGTGATAAGACCTGGGTCAGGTCGCTGAGACCGTCTCGTCCCAGGTCAGGACATCTGCGCCGTCGGAGTGGTCGTTGACGTAGTTGAAGGGGTGCACCAACTCTCGGAGCGCCAGCTCGTAATGAAAGGTGCCGACCGTCGTCGCGATGCTCTGAAACGAATATGTCTTCGATTCGCTTTTCGCCAGGTCGCCGCAGTCGAACGCCGACTGTTCCTCCGCGATGGTGCATCCACCCAGGTCCGTCATCCTGTGGACCTCACGGCTTCGGCCACTCTTGCGCCATGGCTTCCGCCGCCCTCCACGACCGCGGTCATCGGATCAGGAGCCGAGCAAAAGCCGGTCGCGAGCAGCAGCGCCACCAGCCCAACCAGCTTCATCGTCGTCGATCCTTAACTCAGCGCTAAACGGCCCAGCGTATTCTGGGCGACTTGGGGCCCAAAGAGAGGGGCGTAACCCACCCATACCTATGTTCGTTTGAAGCTCCCGTGAGGAAAGGGGTAGTGCTCCTCCTATGTCTGGCCGTCATCGGCGCCTGCACGGCAAACGGCCCGCTGGCACCGGCGTCCAGCTCATCGGCGGTCCGGCATACCCCGTCGCCCTCCCCGAGCCCGACCGCAAGCCCGACCGAGAGTCCGTCTCCCAGCTCCTCCGCTTCGCCGAGCCCCGAGCCGAGCCCCGTGTCCGTTCCCGCCTGGGCCGCCCTTCAGGCCCACTGCACGGGCCAGCCTGCTCCGCAGGAGGCGGTGATGCTTCTCCAGGGCTCGTCGACGCCCGTGCTCGCGGACGTCTCCAACGCCAAGGCGCCGCAGACGCTCTGCGGCATAAGCGGTGGCAGCTTCCAGCCGCAGCTGGCGACCCAGACCATGATCTCCTGGTCCGCGACCCAGGGCAACCCGAGCACCGCCGGCACGAGCCTCATCGCCGTGCTCGATTTGTTCACCGGCACCTCGACCGTGGCGGCGAGGTGGTCCGGCGGAGGCTTCATGGACGGCCTCCACGCATGGAGCCCCGACCGCGGATTCCTCGCCTACGTCGCCTCCGATCCGGCCTCGGTCTCGCTGCACCTGCTGAGTGGTGGGGGAGACCGGGTCGTATCGACGATGGGCGCGGTGCCAGGCCGAGGGTTCAACCCCAACGAAGACGACTCGTACCTTGCCTTCTCGCCGGACGGGGCGTATTTCGCCCTGGTCCAGACATTCACCAGCTCCGGTGATCAGCTCCAGGTCAGGCGGACGATCGACGGCAGCCTGGCGTTCAGCCTCTCGCGCGGCACCATGGCGACCTGGGGCAGCACAGGCAGCCGCCTCTACTACCGGATGCCCGGCGCGAGCACCGTCCAGGCCTGGGACTCGTCCGCAGGCGTCTCGCAGCCGATCACCCAGGCTTCGTGGATCCGGCCCCGCGCCGATTCCGGCGATGACACCCTGGCCTTCACCGTCCGCGACTCGGCCGGGACGCCGCATGTGTGGGTCTACGGCCACAGCGGCCGCTCCGGCGGCCAGCTGCCGAACGTGCGCTCAGCGCCGGTCTGGCTGAACTCGACCACGTTCTTCTATGTGGAGGAGGCGGCCTGCTCCCCCGGCTGCGGCATCGGGCCGGCCTGGCAGCCCAACGGCAAGACATTCACGTACGACATCGCGCAGCTGGCCGAAACGGGCTCCAAAATCGCACAGGTCTACAGCGCCTGGCCGCGAGCCGGCCAGCTGTGACCGTTTAGCGACTTAGTAATGCGATCATGACTCCGACCGAAATGGACCAGTTGACAGCCCCCGCCGAAACCGAGACCCTGCTGGCCCCGGAGCCGTACTCGCCGGCGCCCGCTCGGACGAGCCGGCCCTCGGCGTGGATTTCGATGTTCCACACCCGTGAGCGCCGTTGGTGGACCATGGCCCTATCCGCGGCCCTGCTGATCACCGTTTTCGGAATCGGGGTGCTGTATGTCGATGACACGAACAACCAGGCCGCCGTTCGTTCGCTGACGACTCAAAACGAGTCGCTGACCGGGCGCAATCAGATCCTCAACGACAGACTCACCACCACCCAGACGAACCTCACGGCCACCCTCGGCGAGCTTGCCAAGACGAAGGCGGACCTGGAGCATCCACACCTGACGATCTGGAACGTGGCCCAGCAGCTGAAAGGCTCGAGCTGGTATCTCGCCGGCGGCGTTCCCGACACGTTCACCTACCACCTGCACGCCACCTCGACGGGCCCCATCTCGGTGAGCATCCTCACGTTGGAGCAGTGGGCCAAGGCGATCGGGTGCATCGACAGCGGCGGAGGCAGCACGCACTGGTGCATGCACCACTCGGGCGCCGTCATGAGCTGGCTCAGCGTGACCGCTGTCGACTACGACTTCCATCAGGGGGAGGGGTGCGCCGACTACTTGACCGTCTTCACATCGGCGACCACGGTGACGGTGACACCCAACGTGAGCGTCACGTACAACCCGGCCTCCTCGGCGACCGGCGCCTGCGCTTAAAGCCGTTCTAGACAACTTTGGCCTGAGATCGAATAAAACGCCGCAGAGTTAGGGTATCCTATCTTTGATGGTAGGCTCACCCGCAATCTGGATTAGGCAAACCTAGGCGTGATGGTCGAACAGCTCACACGCCGAAGCCTGTTCACGCGGGCGCAACAGGACTACCTGAAAGCCCTGTATCTCCTCGGCGGCGACGAGCGGCCGGTGCCGACCCGCGAGCTCGCCCAGCGCCTCGGCATCTCATCGCCGAGTGTCAGCGAGATGGTCACCAGGCTCACGTCCCAGGGCCTGGTGGAGCACGACCGGTACCGCGGCCAGCAGCTCACGCGCGAGGGCCGCAAGGTTGCCCTCGAGCTCGTTCGTCACCACCGCCTCCTCGAGATGTTCCTGGTCCGCGTCCTCGGCTACACCTGGGACGAGGTGCATGACGAGGCCGAGCGCCTCGAGCACGTGATCTCGGAACGCATGGAGCAGCGCATCTTCGAGCTGCTGGGCCAGCCCGAGCTCGATCCCCACGGCCACGCCATCCCCACCCTCGCCGGCAAGGTGCGATCGGTCAGCCATCGCGCCCTCAGCGAGTGCCGGGCGGGGGAGAAGGTCATGGTCCAGCGCGTCTCCGACGAGGATCCCGTCAAGCTGCGCGAGCTGGAGCGCCGCGGCCTCACTCCCGGCACACCCATCGCCGTCGTGGCGGGCAGCCAGTTCGAGGGACCGATCGAGGTTCGGCTCAAAGGCCGGCGGGAAAGCGTCCCGCTCGGTTTGGCGCGCTCCGTCTTCGTCGCGGAGGCCCCCTGATGGCGGAGATCGTCAAGGCGGTGATCGCGCAGCCGATGGTTCTGGGCGCTGAAAACGCCCTGCCCGGCGAGCTGCGCGTCCTCCGGGCGGCGGAAAGGTCCCTCAACGGTGAGCGCCGTGGGGTCCGCGCCGTGTTGCCGTTTTTGGGGCCGGCGTTCATCGCAGCGGTTGCCTACGTCGATCCCGGCAACTTCGCCACCAACATGGCCGGCGGATCGCGATTCGGCTACATGCTGCTGTGGGTCGTCCTCGGAGCCAACCTGATGGCGATGCTCATCCAGTCGATGAGCGCCAAGCTTGGCATCGCCACCGGACGCAACCTGCCCGAGGTCTGCCGCGATCGCTTCCCTCGTCCGGTGGTGTGGTTCCTCTGGATCCAGGCTGAGCTGATCGCCATGGCGACCGACCTCGCGGAGTTTGTGGGCGCCGCCCTCGGCTTGAACCTCCTGTTCGGAATCCCCCTGTTCACGGCGGCCCTCCTGACAGGCGTGGCGGCGTTCGGGATCCTCGCCCTTCAGGCCTTCGGGTTCCGCCGGCTCGAGGCGACCATCACGGGGCTGGTCGGTGTGATCGTGATCGCGTTCGGTCTCGAGGTCTTGCGCGCGGAACCCGCGTGGGGCTCGGTCGCCGCGGGCGCATTGGTCCCGCACTTCGACGGTACCGAGTCAGTCCTGTTGGCCGCGGGCATCCTCGGCGCCACCGTGATGCCGCACGTCATCTATCTCCACTCGGCGCTGACCCAAAAGCGGGTCGTAGGTGCGAACCCAGAGGCCAGGCGCAAAACATGAACCAGGTGTTCGACGGTCTGGAGCATTACCTCGGCGCCCACAGCGGCGTGATCTTCGGAATCGCGCTGCTGGCCTCCGGCATCTCATCGTCATCGGTCGGCACGCTTGCCGGGCAGGTTGTGATGCAGGGCTTCATCCGCCGCCGGATCTCGGTGTTCCTGCGACGCGCGATCACGATGGTGCCGGCGCTGATCGTGATCGGCGCGAACTTCGATCCCTCTCGCGCCTTGATCCTCAGCCAGGTCTTTCTCTCGTTCGGCATCCCGTTCGCGATGATCCCGCTCCTCATATTCACGCGGGACAAGAAGTTGATGGGCAGCCTGGTGAACAGCCGGTTTACGAACTACGCCTCTTACGGGGTGGCCGCGCTCATCATCGGCCTCAACGTCTTCTTGCTCGAGCAGACGCTGTTCGGGAGCCGCTAGACCCTAAGCTCTTCCCCATCCATGGGGAAGAACGCGCCGCAAGCGCGGGATGGGGCGTCGTGAAGCTCGGCGTCAGCGTCGGTTACTGGGGACTTGGACTCACCGCGGCCGACCAGCTTGATATCGCCCAGACCGCCGAAACGCTGGGTTATGACTCGATCTGGACGGCCGAGGCTTATGGCTCAGACGCCGCGACTGTGCTTGCCTGGCTCGCGGCCGGCACCAGCCGGATCAAGCTGGGCGCGGGAATCTTCCAGATCCCTGGTCGCAGCGCGGCCATGACCGCGATGACCGCGGCGACCATCGACAACCTGTCCGGCGGGCGCATGATCCTGGGCCTCGGCACCTCGGGGCCGCAGGTGTCGGAAGGTTTTCATGGTGTGCGGTTCGGCAAGCAGCTGCAGCGCACGCGCGAGTACGTCGCGGTGGTCCGCATGGCGCTGGCCCGGCAAAAGCTCGAGTACCACGGCGAAACCCTCGAGCTGCCCCTGCCCGACGGTCCGGGCAAGGCGCTCAAGCTGACGATCCGGCCGGTCCAGGAGCAGATCCCGATCTTCCTCGCCGTCCTCGGTCCGAAGAACGTTGCGCTCGCCGGCGAGATCGCGGATGGCTGGCTGCCGGTCTTCTTCTCACCCGAGCACACGAAGGCGCTGCGTGTCCCGCTCGAGGAGGGCGCCGCCCGGGCGGGCCGGTCGCTCGACGGCTTCAGGATCTGCCCTTCGGTGAACGTGATGATCGGCGATGAC
>VBEF01000005.1 GCA_005881275.1 Chloroflexota bacterium | reverse complement strand
GTGGCGGAACGGATGTGATCGCCCAGCTCGCAGAGCGCCCGGTGGGGCGCGCCTACGCGACCGTGCGTGACCGCTTGGGCAGGACGCCGTACTGGTCGCGAGTCATCGTCGTCCTGGTAGCTATCGGCGCCGCGGTGATCTCCTGGGGCGACGACTACGTCACCGCGGTTGCGGTCTCGGTGGCAACCTACGCCATGCTCGGGCTCGGCCTGAACATAGTGGTCGGATACGCCGGCCTGCTCGACCTCGGCTACGCCGCATTCTTCGCGATCGGCGCCTACACCAGCGCCCTGCTCATGACCCAGGCCCACTGGAACTTCTTCACCACGCTGCCGTTTGCGGTGCTCTTCACCGGTACGGCGGGAGCGATCCTCGGCTATCCCACCCTGCGGCTTCGAAGCGACTACCTCGCGATCGTGACCCTCGGTTTCGGCGAGATGACGCGGATCACGTTCAACAACTGGGAATTCGCGGGCGGGCCGAATGGAGTACTCGGCATCCCCTGGCCCAACTTTTTCGGATATGAGCTCAATACGCAAGGCGACTTCTTCATCGTCGGCCTCTTCCTGCTTGCCATCGCGATGATCTTCGCCGAGCACCTCGACCACTCCAGGCTCGGCCGGGGATGGGTGGCGATCAAAGACGACGAGTTCGCCGCAGAATCCGTCGGTGTTCCGTCTCTGCGCCTCAAGCTCTTCGCCTACGTGATGGGCGGCATGTGGGGCGGCCTCGCGGGCGCCTTTTTCGCGACCCGTATCGGAGCCATCGATCCTACGAGCTTCACCTTCCAGCTCTCGGTTCTGATCCTGATCGTGATCGTCCTCGGCGGCACCGGCAGCCTTCCCGGGGTGCTTTTGGGCGCGCTGGTCGTCGTCGCGCTGCCCGAGGTGCTGCGCGAGCTGTCCGACGTGCGGCTGCTCGTCTTCGCAATTCTGCTGGTCGGGATGATGCTGCTGCGGCCGCAGGGCCTGTGGCCGCGCATCAGGCGCACGCCGAAACCGTTCTACGGCCTGGAGGAGGAGGAAGCCGAGGACACCGCGGCGAGGATCCTTCGCGAGCACCAGGTCCAGATGGAGGAGAGGGATCTCCGGCATGTCGCGGGCGGTCACAAGGTGCCGGCCGCGGGAGAGGTCCTGCTCCAGGTGGAGGGGGTGGTCCAGCAGTTCGGCGGCTTGCGCGCGGTCGACAACGTTTCCTTCAACGTGCGGCGAGGCGAGATCTTCAGCATCATCGGACCCAATGGCGGCGGCAAGACGACCCTCTTCAACTGCATCACAGGTGTCCAACGACCGAAGCGGGGCCAGGTCCTGTTCGACGGCCGGCCGGTAGTGGGACTGCGTCCCCACGTCATCGTGGCGCGTGGTATCGGTCGCACCTTCCAGGGGATTCGCCTGTTCAAGAACATGGCCGTGTTCGAGAACGTGATGGTCGGGCTCTACCCGCGACACCGGACGATGACGTGGCAGGCAATGCTGCACACTCCGGGCGAGCGGAAGGACGAGCTCCGCACGCTGCAGGAGTCGCGACGCTGGCTGAGCTTCGTCGGGCTCGAATCGGTGGCCGGCCGGCTGGCGACCGAGCTCTCCTACGCCGACCAGCGACGCGTCGAGATCGCGCGTGCGCTGGCCGCGCACCCGCACCTTGTGCTCTTCGACGAGCCGGCCGCGGGCATGAACCCGACTGAAAAGCTGGAGCTGGTGGCCATCATCCGCAAGATTCGCGACCTCGGCATCACGGTCATCCTGATCGACCACGACATGTCGCTGGTGATGCGAGTCTCGGACCGCATCGCGGTGCTCGACCACGGCGTTCTCATCGCGCTCGGCAAGCCCGCCGAGATCCAGAACAACCCGGCAGTCATCGAGGCCTACCTGGGGCGTGAAGACGACGACATGGGCACTTTGACCGCACAGGAAGCCTGACGAGGTCATGGCTCTCCTCGAGGTCCATGACCTCCACGTCTACTACGGCAACATCGAAGCGCTCAAAGGCGTCTCCATGCACGCCGAGCCCGGGCAGATCGTGGCCATCCTGGGTGGCAACGGGGCCGGCAAGACGACGACGCTTCGGACGATCTCGGGCCTGCTGCGCCCACGGGGCGGGTCGATCACATGCGCCGGCAAGAGCCTGGTCGGGATCGAAGCTCACGTCATCGTGGGCATGGGCGTCAGCCACGTCCCGGAGGGCAGGCGAATCTTCAACATCCTCACGGTGGAAGAGAACCTCGCGCTCGGCGGCTACCTCATCCGCTCCCAACATCAGCTCATCAAGGAGAGGAAAGCCGCGGTGTTCGACCTCTTTCCCAGGCTGGCCGAAAGGCGTATGCAGCTGGCGGGGACGCTGTCGGGAGGCGAGCAGCAGATGCTTGCCATCGGCAGGGCAATGATGTCCGACCCCAAGGTGCTCATGCTCGACGAACCATCGCTCGGGCTGGCGCCGATTCTGGCGAGGAGCGTCCTCAAGACGGTGCGCGAGATAGCCAAACGAGGCGCCGCCGTCCTCCTGGTGGAGCAGAACGCGCGCCAGGCGCTCGCCATCGCGGACCATGCCTATGTCATCGAGGTCGGGCGGATCGTCCTCGAGGGCGGGGCTGCGGTACTGGCCAAGGACGAGCGGGTGCAGAAGGCCTACTTGGGCGGCTTCGAGTCCGTCGCCGGCGGCTGAAAACAGAGAAAAGGTGGGGCGCGCCGAGCAGCCCCACCTTCTGGTTCACGTCTGACTTTCTAAGAGGATGCCACCCAGGTGCCGCTCTTGCGGATCGCGATCGGCTGGAATTGCGGTGGGCTGCCCACCGCGTGGACGGCGAGGAACTGGGGCGCCGGTCGGTCGCCCTTGCTGTCGAAAGCGATGTTGCCGGTGATTCCGTCGGCGATCGAGACCGCGTGGATGGCGGTGTTGAGGCTTGCGGCGTCCGTCTTGCCCCCGTTGGCCTTCAAGGCCGCGGCGAGCGCCAGCATTCCGTCGTACTCGTAGGACGAGTAGTCGCCTGGATCCTGTCCGTACTTCGCCTTGTACTCGCTGGTGAACTTGTCGTTCTTGGCGTTGTGGATGAACTGGGTGGTGGGCAGTGTGTTGATGGTGACGCCGGCGTTCGTCACAGCTGTACCCGCGACCTTGATCACGCTCGGGTCAGCGCAAGCGGAGTCGCCGTTCAGCTTGTACGACGGAGACAGCGACACGTACTCCTTCGCAAGCAGCCCGAACTCCGGGTAGTAGCCGGTGTAGAAGAGGACGTCGGGATGGCCCGTGCCGACCTTGACCAGCGCCGCCGTGTAGTCCTTCTGGCCAGGCGTGATCGCGTCGAAGTAGGTGACCGTCATCCCGGCCGCCTCTGCCGACTGCTTGGCGGAGTCCGCCACGCCTTTGGCGTAGGTGGTGTTGTCATGCATGATGGCGATCTTGCTGGCCTTCAGCCATTGCTGCATGAAGCTCACATCCGCGGGCGCTTCGGCGTCGTCGCGGCTGACCATCCGGAAGACGTTGTCGTAACCCTGGTCGGTGAATTTCGGGTTGCTCGACGCCGCCGTGATGAACGGCAGGTCGCCGTTGCGGTGGAGAGTATCGCTCTCCGGGATCGATGCACCGGAGCAATAGCCGCCCACGATCGCGATGATCTTCTGGGTCAGCAGCTTCTGGGCGGCCTGGACACCCTGCTGCGCGTCGCATGCGTCGTCGGCGTTAAACGCCTTGAGCTGCCGGCCGTTGACGCCCCCTGCGGCGTTAATGTCCGCGATCGCGAGCTCGCCGGCATTCCGGATCGCGATGCCGGGGTCCGCGTAAGGACCGGTGAAGGGACCCGTGATTCCGACATTGATCGGACCAGCGTTGCTGGCGTTGTTGCCGCCGCTACCGCAGGCTGCGATCAGCAGCGCGCCGCAGGCGGCCAGGCCGGCCGCCACGAATCGCCGTTTGAACATTGTGCCTCCCTATCCCTGCGTTGTCGCCCACCGTCATCTTCCCGTCGCGGCGGGGCGAGAGTGCGCCGGCGGCAGGCCACTACTCCATGGAACTGGGCCCAGTATCGGTACGCCGTATCTGAGTGTCAAGGTCGGGGCGGGCGTGGATCGGCTCGCTGGTCGCCTCGGTGAGGACGCTTCGGAGACTCCGCTCGAGCCGGACGCGCCTAGTCTCCGGCCGGCTTCTTGTCCCAGTCGAAGGGCCAGAGGACGAAGAATCCAACCGTGCCCGCCCGGCCTCGGTAGGTCACCTTGGCGCCATTCGGGATGAGGACCGCCTCGCCGGCACGCGCCTGCACGCGGCTCGAGTTGCTGATCACCTCCAGCTCACCTGACTTGACGAACAGCACCTCATCGTACTTCAAGGTCCAGTCGGCAAACTCCGCATCGCTTTTAAAACGCATGTAGCCGCCACCCAGCTGCGTCGTGCCGGCATGCGTGATCGCACGCGCCAGCTCGAGGCCCGGAACCAGCTCCGAGTAGGGCAGGTCGCCCTCGGTCAGCAGTTTCACGCGAGCACCATCAGCCACGACACCCTCCATGAGCTCCAGCGTTTTGCGGCACGCCGCCGGCCGCGAGCAAGCCAAGGTTAGGGTCCTCGCAAGGCCGTCTGCACGGATCGCCGCGGCTAGAATGGCGGCTTGGATCCGCGTGCGGCTGACCTCCTCGGCCGTCCGATCATCGGGCAGCTCGGCTTCTTCGGCCTCGACGGTTATCCCCGCGTGATCCCGGTCTGGTTCGAATACCGGGGTGGCGAGGTGTTAATCGCCAGCCAGCCTGCCACATATAAAGGACGCGCGTTGTCCAGAGACGGCCGGGCCGCCTTGAGCGTTTCGACCGTCGACAGACCCTACCTGATCGCCAGCGCAGTCGCTGACGCCACGGTCGAGCGCCTGGATGAATCGGAGCGCATCCAGTTCGTCAGCGCGATCGCGCTCCGTTACCTCGGGCCGGAGGGAGCGAGTAGGTATCTCGAGGTTTGGAGCAAGGGCGGCCACCCCGGAGACGGAGAGCTGATCCGGCTGTTGCCGCGCGGGATTCACTTCAGCACCAGCTAGGAAACAGCTCCGCGGTCACTCGGCCGCGTAACGGCACCAATGGTATGTTCGCCATGCGATGAAGATCACCGACGTTTCGGTGCAGGTGGTCGACGCGGGGGTGACCATGCTCTTCGCCGAGCGGCTGATCATGAACCTGGCAAACGTCATCGTGCGAGTGAAGACGGACGACGGCGTCGAGGGCGTGGCGGGAAGCAGCACCTACCTGGGCGCTCGCGCGGTGGCTGCCGCCCTGGCCGAGCTGAAGCCACTCATCATCGGTGAGGACCCGCTGTACCGGGAGCGGATCTGGCAGCGGCTCAACGAAGTCAGCATCCTGATCGTGCCCCCGCATTCGATCGCCCTCCTCGACTGCGCGCTGTGGGACCTCGCGGGCCGGGCCGCCGGACTTCCCGTCTACAAGCTACTGGGAGCACAGCGCGACGTGTTACCGGCGTACGCGAGCTCGCTGACGTACCCGACGCTCGCCGATTTCCAGAGGGAGGTCGACGTCTGGTTGGAGCGAGGTTTCAGGGCGATCAAGCTGCACGTTTGGGGTGACCCGGAGCGCGACATCGAGCTGTGCACGGCGGTTCGCGCACAGGTTGGGCCAGGCGTCGCTCTCATGATCGATGCCGTCGGTTCGTACACCCTCGTGGACGCAATTCGCGTGGGTCGCCGGCTGGACGAGCTCGCTTACGAGTGGTTCGAGATGCCGCTTCGCGACCAGCACATCCAGGCGTACAAGACGCTCGCCGACGCGCTCGACATCGCCGTCGCGTCGGGCGAAGTGCACACGCGCACGTACCAGGAAGCCGCCAACTACCTGACCACCGGTGCCTGGGACATCGTCCGTATCGACGCCGTGATCAGCGGCGGGATCACGGCGACCAAGAAGGCCGCGGCGCTCGCCGAGGCCCTGGGTCTTCGCTGCGAAATCCACAGCTTTGGCTACACGCTGGCCCAGGCGGCGAACCTCCAGGTCATGGGCGCTGTGTCCAACTGCCGATACTTCGAATACCCGATGCCGATGGGAGGATACGGCGCCGGCATGGTCGACCAGATCGAGCTCGAAGCCGACGGGACAGTCCGCGTGCCCTCGAAGCCAGGCCTTGGTGTGGATGTCGATTGGGAGCGGATGGACGCGATGACGGTGGAGCGGTTTTGATGGCCCGGAAGCCGTGAAGGTCATCGTCATCGGCGCAGGTGTGGTCGGCGTCACGACTGCCTACTACCTCGCGAGGTCAGGTCACCAGGTCACCGTGGTCGAGAAGGAGTCGGAGGCGGCGACCCTGGCCAGCGCGGGCAACGCCGGCCTGATCGCACCGGGACATTCCTTTGCGTGGGCGTCGCCCTCCGCACCCAAGGAGCTGCTTCGCTCGCTTACGGTCGAGGACACCGCGCTGCGGGTCAATCCGTTCAAGGCTCCGGGCATGGCGATCTGGGGTCTGCGTTTTCTGCGCGAATGCAACGCCGAGCGGGCGACAAAGAACACCCTCGTCAAGCTGCGGCTGGCCCAGTACAGCCAACGAATGCTCAACCAGATCGCGGCGGATGAACGGATTGATTACGACGACATCCACGAAGGGATCCTTTACCTGTATCGCGACCCCAAGCGTTTTGCGGCGGGCATCGAGAAGATGAAACTCGTCCAGGAGCACGGCCAGAAGCAGGATGTTCTCGACGCCGATGGCGTCGTCGAAGCGGAGCCGATGCTGGGCCCGGTCAAGCACAAGCTGGCGGGGGCAATCTACGGAGTCACCGATTCGAGTGGCGACAGCGTCATGTTCACCCGCAAGCTCCAGGCGGTCTGCGAGGGGATGGGCACGAAGTTCGTGTTCGGACAGGGCGTGGCGAAGCTGGCGGCGGGTAGCGGCAAGGTGAAGGCCGCCATGCTCGACGGCGGCGACTCGCTGGATGCCGAGGTGTTCGTGCTCAGCGCGGGAGTCCACAGCCCGAGAATCGCGCGCAGCGTCGGTGTCCGGCTTCCGATTGCGCCGGCTAAAGGCTACAGCGCGACGTTTCCCATCAAGCGAAACGGTGGCCCCCAGATGCGCGTCGGGGCTGTCGACGAGGAGCTGCTCGTGGCGTGGTGCCGGATCGGAGACCGGCTGCGGATGACATCCAGTGCAGAGTTCACCGGCTATGAGACCAGCTACAAAGAGCACGACCTCAGGTTGATCCGCAAGCTCGCGGGCGATCTGCTGCCGGACGCAGCCGAATATGACAGCGGTACGTATCGCGCGTGCAACCGGCCGATGACGCCTGACGGCCCCCCCATCCTCGGCCCCGCGGGGCACGACAACTTCTACATCAACAGCGGGCACGGCCACATGGGGTTCACGATGGCGTGCGGGTCGAGCCGGATCGTGGCCGATCTGATCGACGGCAAGAAACCGGAGATCCCGGTGGCGGGGCTGACGCTGACCTCTCGGCCCTAGGCCCTGATTTCAGATCCCTTCGAACGCGCCGAAGGCGAGCCAGCCGCCGTCGACAACGATGGTTTCACCGGTCACGAACGAAGCTTCGGCGCTGGCCAGAAAGGTGTAGGCCCCTGCAAGCTCGTCGGGCTCCGCCAGTCGGCGCTGCGGCGTCCGCCGGGAGATGGCGTCGAAGTCGATCCGGCCCTCCGCCTGGAGCTTTTCCGTCATGGAGGTGCGGACATATCCCGGCGCCACCGCGTTGACGCGGATCAGAGGAGCCCACTCGGCCGCCATGATCCTGGTCATCATCACCACCGCGGCTTTGCTCGAGCCATACGCGAGGCGCCGAGGAAAGGGCGCAAAAGCTTGTACGGACGCCGTGTTGATGATCGCACCACCACCGGCGACAAGCATGTGACGGGCGGCTTCGCGCGCGCACAGGAAAACCGCAGTCATGTTGAGGTCGATCACCTTCTGCCAGGTGTCGAGATCAAGCTCCAGCGTGTGGGCCGCCACTGTGATGCCGGCGTTATTGACGAGGACGTCCAGCCGCCCGAACGCGTCGACCGCCCCTTCGACGAGCGCCGCCGCGCCAGCCTCCGTAGCGACATCCGCTCCAATGCCCACGGCGCGGGCGCCCAGCTCCCGCGCGACCTGGTCGGCCACCGCCTGGTCGCGTGAGTTGACGGCTACCTTGGCCCCTTCGGCGAGAAACGCAGTGGCGACCGCGCGCCCGATGCCTCGGCTGGAGCCAGTGATCGCGGCGACTCGGCCCGCCAGGCGGCCGCTCATGTGATGACCAGTGCTCCGTCTTCGTTCTCGAGCGCAAGCTCTTCGACGCCGTCGGCGTCCGATTGGCGCACGTCATACAGACGCGACTGCCCGAGCAACAGCTCGAGCTGGTCGCGGACAAGGCCGGGCTGGCGCGCGCCGACGACCACCCTCCGCAAGGCGGTCGCGCCGCCGCGGTGCACCGCAGCCGCCTCGCCCGGGTGGAGGCCGTCGGGTATTAGCCATTCGATGACAAAAGGGAGCGCCGTAGGGTCCGAGTCGCCTTCGACGTCCTGGGTCCGCCACCTGAGCACCTGACCATCCGGCCGCTTCCGCGAGCCGTCAACCAAAGCCGGGACATCCCAGCCGGCGCCCTGAAGCTTTGCCCGGACGGCATCGAGGTCCTGGGTCCTCAGCGCCCAGGCGACAAATGTCCGGCCCTCCTTCAGCGCCCTCGCCACACGCCTTCCCAGACTGCTGCGGGCGGCCTCCTGCGGATCGACGATGGCGATCAGCTCCAGGTACTGCAGGCCCAGGGGAACGATGAAATTTGCTGTGCCGACGTTGGGGTGCCGCCCGCCCGGAGTGCCATTCAGGCCGAACCGGGCATACAGTCGTCGCGCCCCCTCCTCGAGGTCGGCGACCGGCAGGAGCACGTGGTCGACGACCGTCGCCGGTTCGACGCCTCTGGCGGACTGCGAGAAATCAGGCATCAGGCTCGATCTCCTTAGGTGATCGCGCGATGGCGCGTACTACCAACCGCCGTACGCGACCCATCCACCATCGACGGTGATGTGGCTGCCGGTGATGTAGCTGGCGTCGTCAGACGCGAGGAAGACCGCGACCCGAGCCACTTCGACCGCCTCGCCGAAACGCCCCATGGGCGTCCGCCGCTCGATGTCGGCAGCTGTGAACGCGCCCCCGCGCGTCTGGCTCTTGACGCCGAGTCCCGCTCTGATGTAGCCCGGGTCAAGGCAGACCACCCGCACGTTGTCCTTCGCCCACTCCGCCCCAAGCACCTTGGTCAGGCCGATCAGCCCGTGCTTGGCGGCCGTGTAGGGGACGCGGCGAGGCAAGCCGACCTCGCCGATGATGGAGCCGATCTGGATGATCACACCGCTTTTTTGCGGCACCATGTGGCGCGCCGCGGCCTGGGCGCCGTAGAAGCAGCCGCTCAGGTTGGTGTCGATGACCTGGGTCCATTCGTGCGCCTCCAGCTCGAGTGCCGGCTTGATCACATTGATGCCGGCGTTGTTCACCCAGACGTCGAGGCGGCCGAAGCGTTCGACCGCGGCGGACGCCAGCGCCCGCGCTTGGAGGGGGTCGCGGATGTCGGCGACAAAAGCTGTCGCGTGCAGCCCGTCATGTTCCATCGCCGCCGCAGCTCCTGTGGCCCTCTCAGTGTCGCGCGAATTGATGACGACGGACGCGCCCTCCCGCGCGAACTCGTAGGCGATAGCCCTCCCGATTCCCCCGCTCGATCCCGTCACCACAGCGACCTTTCCAAGCAGGCGGTGCGAGGGCGGAGTGGGCGCGCCGGCTGGTTCAGGCACGCTCATTCCTCACTGAGTCACACGTTAATCTTCCGCATTGTGCGGACGCTCAGGGTGACGGGCCTCATGGAGCCGATCAGCCATTTTTCCCATGCGGTAGTCGCCGGCAACACCCTTTACGTGTCCGGGCTCGTGGCAACGGACGAGGGAGGCGAGGTCGTCGGCAAGGGCGACGTCATTGAGCAGACACGGCAGATCTTCCGCAACCTGCGGCGCATCCTCGACGCGGCCGGAGCCGCCCCGTCGGACGTCGCCAAGGTAACCATCTTCATGCGCGACGTCTCGCAGCGGCCCCTGATCAACCCTGTGCGCCAGGAGTTTTTCGGCGAGCACCGCCCCGCCAGCACCCTGGTCGAGGTGAGCCGGTTGGTCCGCGACGAACTGCTCCTGGAGATCGAGGCGGTGGCCCAACTCTCCGACTAGGAGCCGCCCACCTCCACGATCATCTCGATCTCGACCGAGATTCCCATTGGCAGGGAGCTCATGCCGACCGCGGAGCGGGCGTGCTTGCCCGCGTCCCCGAACCCGGCGACCAGAAGGTCGGAGGCTGCGTTGATGACCTTCGATTGTTCGACGAAGTCCGGACCGCAGTTCACCATCCCGAGGAGCTTGACGATCCGCGATACGCGATCCAGGTCGCCGATCGCCTGCTTGAGGCTGCCCAGGCAGTTGAGGATCGCGAGCTCGGCCGCCTTGCGGGCGGCGTCGACGTCGACGTCTTGTCCGACCTTGCCGCGGTAGATGTACTCGCCGTCCTCGCGACGCGGCCCGTGGCCCGCGACGAAAACCAAGTTTCCGGTCTTGACTGCACCGACATAGTTGAACATCGGCGTCCCCGGGTCTGGCACTTTGTGACCGAGCTTCGCGAGGTGTTCTTCAACCTGCGACATGACTCTCTCCTTTCAACTGCCTGATCGCAACATCGCGGTGTGGGGACCGTGGATTCCGGCGCCAGGCCACGGCCCGGGCGACGCGTCTGGAAGCTCGACGCTGTCGACACGTTCGTCAAAGACCCGGAGGCCCCGAGCCCGACTGCCATTGCTCATACATCCACTCGAGGCGGTCGATCCAGTACCAGTTGCCGCCGGCGGCGGTGTACAGGAAATGTCCGAGCTCGGGCGACGGTCGCACCGCCCGCCGTATGCCGATAGAGCCGGCCGACTGAGGTGATGGCCAAAGCTGAGATGGCTCGGTCATCGCAACGCTCCAGGTCGTCACTTCCACGCGCACAGCCGCAGCATGCCACGGCCGGGATCACAATGATTGCGCGATGCGCCTCTACCGCGACCCTGACCTGCCAGGACCACTTGATATCGACCGCGGCTTTTACGAACGCATCGCGCGAGCCACCGAGCGCAGGCGCCGCGTGCACGAGCACATCGTCCCGATCCGCAGCGGACATGCATGGCCTGTCAAGGCGGGCTGCGTCGTGCGCATCGTCATCGTGGAAGGACCGCAGGTCTGTGACCTCAACCTGTGGAACCTGAACAACCCGCGCGAACGGTTCTGGGCCGCCCGCACACGCCAGCTGCAGGGCGCCCACGTCACGACGTTTGACCGGCTGTGGTCTTGCCTGCCCTATCTTCGCCCCTTGGTCACGATCACCAACGACACGCTGCCAATCGCGCCCACGGCGAACGGAGGACGCTGCCACGACCTGCTCGGGAGCCGATGCGATCCATACCTCTACAAGCTTCTCGACGACCGCGACTACAACGTCACGTGCCACAACAACCTGTCGCGCGCGGTCGCGCCGTACCACCTGACCGAGTTCGACGTGCATGACGTCCTGAACGTCTTCCAGGTCACCGGGCTTGACCCAGTACACGAGATCTACTTCATGGAACCTAGCCCCGCGAAGAAAGGCGACTTCTTCGAGTTCTTCGCGGAGATCGACCTTCTGTGTGCAATCTCGACCTGCCCCAGTGGTGACCTCTCGAAATGGGGGTGGGGCCCGGAAGGTGCGGACCCAGTTGCCAACTGCCACCCCCTCGGAGTCGAGGTCTACGAGCTGGCCAGCGACCTGCTCGCGGGCTGGAAGTCGCCCGAGCCGGTGCACGTCAAGTCGGTCTATCTTCCTTAGGGCCAGCGGTGGCGGGGTTGGGGCCCGGGACACTATTTGAACTCCAAGGTCGAAGACTCGACGTGCGTACTCGAACTCCTAACTCGGTGATCGGCGACACGACCGGTTGGGCCTCTTCCTCTTTCGGCCCCACCTCCAGCAGGACCGTGCCCGCGGAACCATCGACGGTGACGCGCTGACCGGTCGTGATCTGCTCGGTGGCACCGGCCACTCCGACGACGGCGGGGATGCCGTACTCGCGGGCCACCACCGCGCCGTGCGACATCATGCCGCCCATTTCCATGACCAGGGCGCCTGCGGTCAGGAAGAGAGGAGTCCAGCCGGGATCGGTGGAAGGCGCGACCAGGATCTCTCCCGGCTCGAGCCTTGCTCCCGCCGGCGAGCGAATCACGCGCGCGGTCCCGGAGACGACTCCTGGGGAGGCGGGCGAACCTCGCAGTCCCTCGCCGACCGATACCAGCGCTGCCTCCGCGTCGGTCCCGTCGGAAAGTAGCAAGCGCGGGATGCGCCGGCGCGAGCGCTCGCGCTCGTAGGTAGCCCTTCGCGCGGCGACCAGTTCCCGCATGTCCTCGCCGCCGGCGGCGCGTCGCGCCTCCGGCAGGGTCAGGAAGAAGATGTCGTCTTCGTCGGAGAGCCGGCCGCGCGCGACCAGGTCGCGACCAACCGGCTTGAGCAGCTCTCGTGAGGGCGTCGCGAGGAGGCGGATGATGTGGAACTTCGGCGCTTCTCGATCGCCGATGAGAGCACGTACTCTACCCAGCACCACTCGGAGGATCGCCCGCCGTGGCCCGTGCACCCTGGTCAGCAGCGAGGCGATCATCGCCTCCGCCTCCCGCTGGCCATTCGCGAACTGTGCGTCGGGCGCCAGCGCGTCGTCGCCGAGGCGCAAGTAATTCGCGAGCGCGCCGAGGATGTGCTCCGGGTTTTCGGACCAGCGCTCGACGCCGAT
Source organism: Chloroflexota bacterium (assembly GCA_005881275.1). GTDB lineage: Bacteria > Chloroflexota > Dormibacteria > Dormibacterales > Dormibacteraceae > 40CM-4-65-16. Next base: position 664 of record VBEF01000005.1, on the reverse strand, counting down.
GTCGATCTCGCCAATCGATCGAAAGCCGTAACGGGCGAGGAATGATTTGAGGCCGGACTGCAGGCGCGGGGCTAGCGTACCGCGTCTATAGGCGGCCGCCAGCTCGGCTGGCGTGCGCCCGATCAGCGCCTCCCGTGAGTCCGCATCGTCGCGGACATCGGTGCACAAAGTCCACAGCGCCAGGTCCATCTCGGTGGTTGGGTTGTGCGCCGCGCCTCGAGTGATGGTCTGCAGCTCGTCCATCCGCGCCTTGCCGCGCAGCAGCCGTACCGCCAGAGCGAACGAGAGCATCGCAGGCATGATGGTCCCGATCATCCGCGGGAACATCCGCGGCGTCACCGTCAGGATCAGACGCTCGAACGCGTCGAGGCGCTGTTCCGAGGTCGTGTCTTCGGGCAGATCGATACATGCGAACTCCTCGATCTCGCGGACGTAACGCGCGCGGGTGGCCTCCGGTGACCGCAGAACTCGCAGCGCGGAGCGAGGGACGCCTGCCCGCATCAGCGCTCCGGCAATCGCGCGCACCGAACGAAAACGGGAGCGCCTGGCGAGGGAGAGACGCGGATCAGAAGCGAGCTGGACTAGAACAGCCGAGCTTCGCGCCTCGCCCATTGATGTCAGGGTCACGAATGCGCGACGGCCGACCGGATCCCGGACGATTGGC
>VBEF01000064.1 GCA_005881275.1 Chloroflexota bacterium | reverse complement strand
GTCCAGGACAACATCCACCTGCTCAACCAGAGTGGCAACGTCGCTCACATCTTCGTGAACGGTCCGAATGGGCAGACGTTTGGTCCCATCACGCTCGCCAACGCAACTGAGACCTACGTCTCATTCGCCCAGGGCACGATCGGAGGCCCTGTATCGATCAACTCCGACCAGTTCATCCTGGCCTCGCAACGTGTCCAGTACAACCAGTCCTTCAACGAGGTCTGGGCGCAGGCCGCAGGCTCTGCCGCCCTGGTCAACTACATCAACTGGTTCGACAAGGCCTCCACGGGCTTCCTCAACGACAACATCCACCTGCTTAACCCGGGCGCCACGCCCTCGACGGTGGCGGTCTCGGTGCAGGGTGGGACTCCTGTGGTCGCGGTCGTCCAGCCTGGTGGCTCGACGTACGTCACGTTCCCCTTCGGCATAATCGGAGGCCCGGTGAAGATCCAGGTGACTGCCGGTCCGGCGGTCCTGGCTTCGCAGCGTGTGCAGTTCCAGAACACCTTCAACGAGGTCTGGGCTTCGAGCGCCGCGCTGGCGTCAGGCTCGAGCTTCGTCAACTGGTTCGACAAGGCCTCGACAGGCTTCTCCAACGACAACATCCACCTGCTCAACCCCGGGCTTGCCACGGTGAGCGTCACCGTGAGTGAAGACGGTGGCTTGAACTCCGCGACAGTAAACGTCGCTGCCGGCGCGGAGACGTACGTCACGTTCCCGTTCGGAGTCATCGGCGGCCCGGTGAAGATCCTCGTCAACGGACCCGGAGCAGTGCTCGCTTCGCAGCGCGTTCAGTACAACCAGTCCTTCAACGAGGTCTGGGCTGAGGGTCCTGGCTTTGCCGTCCAGAACAGCAACTTCATCATGTGGTACGACAAGGCGTCGACCGGCTTCGCGCAGGACAACATCCACCTGCTCAACCCCGGTACCGCAACCGCTTTCGTAACAGTGACTGAGGGCAGCACCGTGCTGAGCGCGATCGTTCCGGCGGATGGTGAGTCGTATGTCACCTTCCCGCAGGGCACGATCGGCGGACCCGTCAAGATCACGGTGACGACCGGACCTGGAATCCTGGCCGCGGCGCGCGTCCAGTACTACCAGACGTTCAACGAGATCTGGGCCGCAGCCTCCTAGAGCGCGGCTAGACACAAGTAAATAGAGCGACCGCTGCCTCGAGGTGAGGTGGCGGTCGCTTCGTTTCATGGGTCGGGTTGACCTTTGGGTATCCTCGCCGCGATGGGTTACGTCGCCTTCGGCACCGACCCCTACGCCGCGCACCAGCGCCTCCTGCGCCTCTGCGGCTCGCCAAGGACGGTTCTCGACGTCGGAGGCTCCTCGGGCTATCTGGGGCGCGAGCTGGCCAGGCGTGGGGCGGAGGTGGTCGTCATCGACAACGACCCGGAGGCGGTGGCTGGGGCCTCCCAGGCGGGCATGGACGCCCACGTGGTCGACATCACCCGACAGGACCCTCCCGGGCGTCCGGGCGGGTATGACGTTGTCCTGTGCGGGGACGTGCTCGAGCATCTGGCGGATCCGGCAGCCGCCCTGCGCAGGCTGCGGCCCCTGGTCGCGCCCGAGGGGCGCCTGGTCGCCAGCGTGCCGAACGGCGCCAACTGGGCCCTCCGGCTCTCCCTGCTGGCCGGCCGCTGGAACTACACCGACCGCGGGCTGCTCGACCGGACCCACCTCCGCAACTTCACCCGCCGGGCGGCCCACGCCGCGGCGCGGGCCCTGCCCGGGCTGCTCGCCTACCAGCACCTGGCGCTGGCACGGCCCGCGGTCAACTAGGAGTGGGGGCACGGCCCGTGCCTCTGGTCAGCGTCGTGGTCGTTTGCTGGAACGCCAAGCAGCACCTTCCCGTTTGCCTCGCGTCGCTGCGCCGGCTTACCTATCCGAATGTCGAGGTGCTCGCTGTGGACAACGGTTCGACCGACGGCACCCGGGAGTACATCGAGTCGGAGCATTCCTGGGTGCGTGTGCACTCGCTGGATCACAACGCCGGCTACGCCGCGGCCAACAACGCGGGGTTCGCCGCCGCCAGCGGTCAGTACCTTGTGGTGCTCAATCCCGACACGGAGGTCGAGCCGGAATTCGTGACTGCGCTCGTGGAGGCGGCCGACCAGGACGGCATCGGCCTCGCCACCTCGCGCATCTGCTTCTTTGACGACCGTGAGCGTGTCAACACGTGCGGCAACGACATCCACATGAGCGGCCTCGGTTTTTGCCGCGGCCTCGGCCGGCCGGCCGCGCTTTTCGAGAAATGCGAGAGGGTCGCTGCAGTGTCCGGGTGCGCCTTCATCATCCGGCGCGACGTCCTCGAGACTGTCGGCGGCTTCGACGACGACTACTTCACGTACACGGAAGACAGCGACCTCTCACTGCGGGCGAGCATCGCCGGCTACGGCATCGTGTACGCGCCGCGCTCGATCGTCTATCACAAGTACGCGCTGCGGATGTCGCCGCGGAAGTTCTACTTCCTCGAGCGCAACCGCCGGCTCACGCTGCTCAAGAACTTCCGCTGGGGAACTCTGATCGCGCTCTTGCCACCGGTCTGGATGACCGGCTTCCTCATGTGGGTCTACGCCATCAGCCACGGGCCCGAATATGTGCGCGCCAAGCTGCAGGCTCACGGCTGGATCTACAGCAACTGGGGGCTGGTCCTCGAAAAGCGGCGGCGGACACAGGCGCTGCGCAAGGTGGGGGACAGGGAGGTGATCCGGCTGCTCTCCTCTGATCTTCCGCCGGACCAGGTGATCGGCCCCGGTCTACTCAGCCGTCTTGGCGGGATCCCTCTGAACCTGGCCTACAGGCTGCTTGCTGTTCCCGTCCGGCTCTTCGGCTGAGAGGGCAAGCCGCCGCACCAGCTCGACCGTCCGTCTCTCCATGTGCCGGACGCGGCTGTTCAGCACGAACACGATGGTCGACAGCAGGAGGATCGCGAGGATCATGACCAGGTCGAGCAGACGCGCAACCTTGAGCGGACCGACCACGTTGCGCAGGAGGTCCGGGAAAGCCGAGACGAAGACGAGCCCGATCCAGACGGCGAACCACAGGGCGGCTTCCGCCGCCAGGAGGTCGCGCCGGCGGTAGGTGCGGTAGGTCCAGAAGGCCATCGCGACGGCGAAGGCGATGGCGAGGAGCTGGATGCCAGTCATCCGCCGCTCATTCGCAGACGGATCATCTGGCCGAGGATGCGCAGGCCGTCGAGCATCGTCGTGCCCTTGTAGACATCGTGGTAGATGGTGTCGATCTCGACCTCGGACGTCCGCAATCGCGCGCGAGCCGCGCGCACCAGCATCTCGGTCTCGACCGCATAGTCGGTCGCCAGCCAGTCGACCTTGTGGTAGGCGTCGCTCGTGAAGGCGCGCAAGCCGCACTGCGTATCGCCGTAGGTGGCGCCGAACATGAGCGAGAACAGCCGGGTCAATCCCCAGTTGCCCAGGCGCGCGGTGGCCGGCATGTCCCCGGTGAACCGCCGTCGCCCCAGCACCAGGTCGGCCTCGCCGGACAGGATCGGGGCCACGATCGCGGGCAGGTCGCTGGCGCGGTGCTGCCCGTCGGCGTCCATCAGCACGAGCACATCGCAGTCTGCAGCCAGGCCCGCGGCGCAGCCCGTCTTCATTGCCGCGCCCTTGCCGAGGTTGATGACATGCGTGAACACTCGAGCTCCGTGCTCTCGAGCGATCTCGGCTGTCCGATCTGACGACCCGTCGTCGACGACCAGGCACAGCACCGGGAGGCCTTCCACGGTGCTCGCGATTCCCGCCAGAACGTGGCCGATCCGGTCGGCCTCATTGCGAGCCGGTACGACCACCCCGACTCTGTGGTGGCGAGGGGTCCGGTCGGGGTTCACCAATGTGTGACCGAGATTATAGGAAGGAGCCTTGGCGTGACCGGCGCCGAATTGATTGACCTGCTGTGTAGCCGGCGTGTACAGTGCGACACCCGGAACCCGCCACATGTTCCAGCACCGAATAGGACACTTCGTCCTGGCACTGACTGCTCTCCTGGCACTGGGCAACGGATTGCTCGTGGGTGCGATCAACGTCTCGGCTGCGCCGGGCGTTGCTGGGGTCGCCCACAGCCCGGCGCAAGTCGCTCCACAGGCACTATCGGCGAACCCCGCATTGAAGCGCGAGGTCTTCGGTTTCGCCCTGGGCAGCAGCCTCAGCGACCCAACGATCGGCTACTCGACCTGGAACTTCTCCCTGCTGACCACCGTCGCTTACTTCGGCCTTCACGTCCAGGACGACGGGACGTTCGCCGCGGACAGCTCCAGGACTGTTTGGGACTCAGGCCAGATCGGCGCCTTGGTCAGCAGTGCGCACGCGCACGGCGCGAGGGTCATCCTGACGATCGTCCTTCAGGACTTCGGCGCGGGCAACCCGCACATGTGCTCGGGTCTGTCGCACCAGTCGACCACGGTCGCAAACACTGTGGCCGAGGTCAAGGCCAAGGGAGTCGATGGAGTCAACGTCGATTACGAGGGACTGAACAACAGCTGCGGCACCTCCGACTCATCCTGGGCCCGTCACACGATGACCGGCTTCGCCGGAGCGCTGCGCTCCGCGTTGCCCGCGGGCTCCTACCTGTCAGTCGACACGTATGCGGGCTCCGCCTCAGACCCGATCGGCTTTTACGATGTCGCGGCCATGGCGCCGACCGTGGACTCGTTTTTCGTGATGGCCTACGACCTCGAGTACGCGAACTACAGGCGCTCGCCGCTCGGCTGCAGCAGCTTCTGCCTGAGCCCGACGGCGCCCCTCAACGGCTACTACTACAACGACACCTCGACCGCCGCCCAGTACGTGGCGACGGTGCCGGCATCCAAGGTCATCCTTGGCGTTCCCTATTACGGCCGCAAGGCCTGCGTCGCGGGTGCCACGCAAAATCAATATCCAACCGGCGCGGTGACCGCGGACACGTACCTCGACGCGTCCAGCGAGGGCACGGATCCCGCGGTTCAAGCAGGCAGCTACAGCGCGCATCGTGATCCGTACGATCCGGCGGGCCAGGAGCGTTGGGACACGTGGTTCAACACCTCGATGGGCTGCACACGTGAGCTGTACTGGGACGACGCGGTCTCGCTCGGACTCAAGTACGACCTGATCAACCGGACCAACCTCCGTGGGGTCGGCCTGTGGAACCTGAACTACGGTGGCGGCGCCCCGGAGCTGTGGAACGCGCTGGCCACGCACTTCGCCCTGGTGCCCGGGCAGCCGGGCAACCTGAGCGCGTGCGCCGGCGACTCTCGCGTCACCGTGAGCTGGACCGCCGCACCGACAACAGGTGGGCCCGTCACCTCATACCAGGTGACGGCGAGCCCCGGTGGTGCGAGCGTGAACGTTCCGGCCAACGTGACGCTGGCGGACATGATGGGTCTGACGCCGGGGACGGCATATACCTTTACCGTGCAGGCGATCAACGCCGGTGGGGCGGGGGTGGGGGCCATCACGAGCCCGGCGACGCCGACGGGACCGCCGGTGGCTACGAGCTACCTCACGTGGTACGACAGGACGTCGCCTGGCGTGGGTGCGGACAACATCCACATGCTCAACT
>VBEF01000086.1 GCA_005881275.1 Chloroflexota bacterium | reverse complement strand
GACACAGCGAACGCCATCGCCACGTCCATCTCGACCCGCGCGCTGTCTCCACGGGCCGCCGTAGGGCTGTCCGCAGTCTTCAATCTGGTCGGAGCCGTAGTCACGGTCGCGTTCTTTCAAGCCAAAGTTTCGAACACCATCGCCAGCACGTTGGCGATCAAGCCTGGGCTCGTAGTCGTGATGGCTGCGCTGCTAGGCGCGATCGCATGGAACCTGATCACGTGGTATCGAGGATTGCCTAGCAGCTCAACGCACGCTTTGATCGGCGGTCTCTGTGGCGCCGGGATTGCCGCCGCCGGCGGGCTTGGTGGCGTCAAATGGTCCGCCCTGGTCAAGCAGGTAGCCAGCCTGGTCATCTCGCCACCCCTCGGCTTTCTAGCCGCGGGGATCTTTGCCGTCCTCTTGACCGTCGTCGTTTATCGGGCAGGATGGCGGCCGGCCCCGGTCAATCGCACCCTGCGCGGCGTGCAGGTGGTCACATCGGCCTATCTTTCTTTCTCGCACGGGGCCAACGATGCCCAAAAGACGATGGCGGCTATCACGCTCGCCCTGGTGGCTTCGGGAGATCTGCCGAAGTTCCAGGTCCCTCTTTGGGTGGTCGCTCTCTCCGCGGCCGCGATCGGCTTTGGGACCTACGCCGGCGGGTGGCGCATCATCAGGACGATGGGCTGGAGCATCCTGAAGCTGGAGCCCGCGACGGCTATGTCAGCGCAACTCATGGGCGCGACCGTGATTCAAGCCGCGACGCTTGCCGGACTACCTGTCAGCACGACGCATGTGATCACGGGGGCGGTAATCGGCGTCGGCGCCAGCCGAAAGCTATCCTCTGTCCGCTGGGGTCTCGGCGCCAACATCATCGCCGCGTGGTTCGTGACGATTCCCGCGTCCGCGCTGATTGCGTGGGTCGCTTTCGCCATCCTCCATACCGCCGGGTTGCATGGATAGCAAACGCAAAGACTATTTCTGATCTGCGTATCCACGGTTAAACTTGCTGAGGACCGAGCGCCCAAACGTTTCAGCTGACGAAGGAGCAAACGTGGCAACAAAGATCCTTGAAGTTGCGGATGTGAGCGTGATCAGAGCCGCGGGTGGAGTTGTTCTGCGCAAGGCGAGATCGGGCGAGACCGAGATCGCCATCATCCATCGACCCGCGTACGACGACTGGACTCTGCCCAAGGGCAAGATCGAGCCGGACGAAAGTCCCGAGGACTGCGCGCTGCGCGAGGTCCGCGAGGAGACTGGGCTGCGATGCGAGCTCGTGCGGCCGCTTGGCTGCACCGCGTACGTCGACCGCCGAGGGCGAGACAAAGTCGCGTGCTACTGGGTGATGGAGGTGCGCGGCGGACGTTTCAAACCAGGTATCGAGGTGGACAGGCTGATGTGGCTGCCGGTCGAGGACGCGATGAAGCGACTGACCTACGGCCGCGACAAGACGCTGCTCCTGCAACAGAACCTCCGGTAGAAAGCAGCAACTCCTTCCCATTTTTATGGGGAGGTCGGCGGCAAAGCCGCCGGGTGGGGCTGCCGGCCGGAGGGGCCGGCCCGAGGGGCTGGCCCGGGACAAGCCTCGCAAGCGTGCGGCATCGGTAAGCTTGGTCGGGTGCAGACCCTGACGCACGCGGACCCGCTGATAGTCGCCGGCGTGACCCTTCGCTCGCGTCTGTTCCTTGGCACCGGCAAGTACACGAGCGACGAATCTATGCTCGCCGCCATCGAGGCATCGGGCTGCGAGCTGGTGACGGTGGCCCTCCGCCGCCTGGACCTCGACAACCCCTCCAGGAAAACGATCCTCGACGTCATCGACTGGTCGCGCTATCGGATCCTGCCGAACACGGCCGGCTGCCGCACCGCCGAGGAGGCGATTCGAATCGCCCGCCTCGCCCGCACGATGGGTCTGTCGGACTGGGTCAAGCTGGAGGTCATTCCTGACCCCCGTTACCTGTTCCCCGATCCGGAAGAGACGTTGAAGGCCGCCCGCGTGCTGGTTGGCGAAGGCTTCAAGGTCCTTCCGTACATCAACGCGGACCCCGTACTGGCCCGCAAGCTCGAGGAGCTCGGCACCGTGACGGTCATGCCCCTGGGCTCGCCGATCGGTTCAGGCCAGGGCCTGCAGACGCTCGAGCAGATCCGAATCATCATCGACGAGGCGCGCGTGCCGGTCGTGGTTGACGCGGGCATCGGAGTGCCCTCGGATGCCGCCCTCGCCATGGAGCTTGGCGCCGACGCCGTGCTCGTCAACACGGCGGTCGCGCTGGCCAAGGATCCGGCCCTGATGGCCGAAGCGATCAAGGAAGGCGTCGAGGCGGGTCGGAAGGCGTACCTCGCCGGACGCATCCCCAGGCGAGGTGAGGCCAGCGCGAGCTCGCCGACCGAGGGCATCTCGCGCCCGAGCTAGTTACGCCTGTGGCGATGGCGATCGTTTCCAGCGCGGAGGCCGGCCTGCGCGCGGCCCAGCGAGCGACCATCCTTCAGGTTCGCGCTCCCGACCTGAACACCGCCGTTCTGGAGGACGAAGCCAGACGGCTCGTGGCGTCTTCGCCCATTCCCGTGCTCGTGAGCTCGCGATGCGATGTCGTCCTGGCCTGCGGGGTCGCGGGCGTGAACTTGCCTGAAAGGGACATCCCGACGCGCGACGCGCGCTCGCTCCTCGGCGACAGGTTGGTCGGCCGCTCCGTGCACTCGTCAGGCGCGGCCATCGAGGCGGAACGCGACGGCGCCGACTTCGTCATCTTTGGCCCGATCTGGGCAAGCACGACGCATCCCGAAGTCGTACCGGCCGGCATCGAAGCTCTTTCACGCGTCACGGCCGCTGTGCGCATTCCGGTGCTTGCGATCGGAGGCGTGACCGAAGGCCGCATTGCCGAATGTCATGCCGCGGGCGCTGCGGGCTTCGCGGCCATTCGATTGTTCGAATGATCACGTTGCAGGTGAACGGGAAGCCAGTGGAGCTCGACCGCTCGACGCCACTCGTCGCATACCTCGAAAGGCTCGGCGTGGATCCTCGTGCGGTCGCGGTCGAGCATAACGGCGAGATCCTCGAGCGATCTGCTTACGCGTCGGTGACGCTCCGAGAAGGAGACCAGGTCGAGATCGTACGCATGGTCGGAGGGGGAACTCCCTAGCCGACCGCGAGCCGCTCCTTGATCGCGGCCTCAGCCTCAGCCCGTTCATCCCACGGCTCGGAGCCGCGCGCGGTGCGCATGGAGCGTTCATGGCCCTTGCCGGCAAGCAGCACCGTGTCACCGGTCTGAGCGACCTCGATGGCACGTCGAATCGCGGCGCGGCGGTCGATGACAACCTCGAAGTCGCGACCCGGCGCTTTGCCCTCGGCGCCCGCCTGAACGTCGCGCGCGATCTCGGCCGGGTCCTCGCTCAACGGGTCGTCGGTGGTGATGATGAAAAAGTCTGAGAACTCAGCCGCCGCGCGGCCCATGCCCGGTCGGTCGTGATCCGAGCGCGCGGTCGATCCGAACACCGCAATGAGACGGCCGCGGGTGAACGGCCGGAGCTCGGCCAGCGCGCTGGCCAGCGAACCGGCTGCATGGGCGAAGTCGATATACACGCGAAAGTCCTGCCCGAGATCAACCGGCTCGAGCCGGCCGCGCACGCCCTCGAAACCGGCGAGGCCTCGGCCGACGTCATCGACCTCCACGCCGAGCGCCAGGCAGACTCCCGCCGCGCACAGCGCGTTGTAGATGTTGAATCGCGCCGGCACGTTCAACGCGACTTCGGTCTCGCCCACCGGCGTCTTCATGCGGAAGCGCGACCCCGAGCCGGTGATGGCGAGGTCCAGCGGATGCAGATCGGCCGCGGTGGTGAAGCCGTAGGTCCACCGGCGTGAGATGGGCCGTCCCGCGAGGCGTTCGTAGCTCGGATCGTCACGGTTGAGGACAGCGGTCTTCTCCACCCCTTTGTCGGCCGCGCGTGAGGTGAGGTCGATCAACCGGGCCTTCGCCTCCAGGTATTCCTCCCACGTCGCGTGATAGTCCAGGTGGTCGTGGCCGACGTTCGTGAATGCCGCGACGTCGAAGTCGCAGGCATGCACTCGCTCCTGGACCAACGCGTGCGAAGTCGTTTCGAGCACCGCGCAGGCCGCTCCCGCTTCAACCATGCGTGCGAGCCACGCCTGCACCTCCGGTGCTTCGGTCGTCGTCTGGCCGCTGACGTTGTCGACCTCGCGGCCGCTGACCTTGAAGGCGACGGTGCTCATCGCGCCGGCGACGATCCCGCTCGCCTGCAGCACGTGCTCGGCCATATGAGTGACGGTGGTCTTGCCGTCGGTGCCGGTGACGCCTGCCAGCTTGAGGCCTCGTGACGGCCGCCCATAGAACTCTGCCGCCAGCTCGGCGAGCCCGGTGCGGGTTGAGGGAACGTGGAGCACCGGGATCCGTTGCGCGACCTTGACGTAACGCTCGATCGCCACGGCCACGGCGCCCTGGGCCACGGCCTCGGTGATGTACACGTGGCCGTCGACGTGGAGTCCCTGGACCGCGACGAAAAGGTCGCCGGGGGAGACGCGGCGCGAGTCGTAGGCGATGCCGGTGACCTCAACCTCTCCGTTGCCCTCGAGCACGGCGCCGGCGCCGCGGGCGAGATCGGCCAGCTTCATATCGAGTCTGAGGATAATCGGCTCGTGATCGCGGAAATCGGTGCCGGCCGCTTCGAATGGGGCGCTCGCACCTATGTGATGGGAATCGTCAATGTCACGCCTGACTCGTTCAGTGGCGACGGTCTGGGCGGAGACGCGGAGGCGGCGGTCGCGCAAGGCCTCCGCATGGTGGGCGAAGGCGCCGACATGCTGGATGTGGGTGGTGAATCGACCCGACCCGGGCATGTGCCCGTGACCGCGGCTGAGGAGATCTCGCGCACCGAAGCCGTGGTCCAACGCCTGGCGCGCGAGTCAGGCGTCCCTGTGTCGATCGACACATACAAGGAGGAGGTCGCCGCCGCCGGAATTGCTGCGGGCGCGACCATCCTGAACGACGTCTGGGGCCTGACGCGCTCGCCCGCGATCGCTGAGCTTGCCGCGCGGTATGGCTGCGGCCTCGTCGTGATGCATAACCAGGACGGCACCGACTATGCGGACCTGATGGCCGAGATCAAGCGCTTCCTGCGCGACGCTACCGCACGTGCGATCGCAGCGGGAGTGCCCAGGGAAAAGGTGATTGTCGATCCGGGCATCGGGTTCGGCAAGACGGCGGACCAGAACTGGGAGGTCATGCGCCGCTTTTCCGAGCTCACTGAAATCGGCCAGCCGATCCTGATCGGAACGTCGCGCAAATCCTTCATCGGCAAGCTGCTCGATCTTCCCGTGGCGGATCGCCTCGAGGGTACGGCCGCCACGGTGGTCGGCGCCGTTCTGCGCGGCGCGGACATCGTCCGCGTCCATGACGTGCGGCAGATGGTCCGCGCGGTCCGGCATCGTCCGCCAAAGCCGGGTAATCGAAACCGAGCCCTGGGGCGTCGCGAACCAGCCGAGATTTCTCAATCAGGTGGTCGAGGCCGAGTGGAACGGCCGGCCGCATCAGCTGCTGCTGCTCGCGAAAGAAGTCGAGCGCGAAGGCGGGCGCAAGCCTTCGCGGCGATGGGGACCGCGTGCCATAGATGTCGACATCCTTTTGTTCGGCGAAGACCGCGTAAAGCTTCATGACCTGGTCATTCCGCATCCGCGCATCGCGGAGAGACCTTTTGTCATCGAGTCGCTGAGCGAGCTCGGAGTCAGGCGGGTCGGGCGTTGGTGAAGCGGTAGCCGATGCCGGGCACGGCCAGGATGTAATAAGGACGCGAGGGCTGCGTCTCGATCTTTCGGCGCAGGTTCCTGATGTGCACGTCGATCACGCGCGTCTCGATCGGATACTCATAGCCCCAGATCGAGTTGAGGATCTTCTCGCGGCTCAGCACCTTGCCCGCGTTGCTGGCGAGAAAGGTCAAGAGGTCGAACTCCGTGTGCGTCAGCTCGACCTCTTTGCCCGACTTGTAGGTCCGGCGCTCGTTGACATCGATGACGAGGTCACGAAACTCAAGCCTGCTTCGCATGGCTTCGGCGTTCTCGAGACGGGCCCTGCGCAGGTGGGCGGCCATTCGCGCCACGAGCTCGCGCAGCCGCAGCGGCTTGGTGACGTAATCGTCGGCGCCGATCTCGAGGGCGACGACCGCATCGATCTCGTCGGACCGAGAGCTCATCATGATCACGGGGACCGCGGGATCCATCTTGCGAAGCTCCCGGCACACGTCGAAGCCCGCGGCGTCGGGAAGCGTGACCTCGAGCAGGACGACGCTTGGTCTCGAATGCTCGATTTGACGCAGCGCCTCGGATCCGACATCCGCCTCGACGACCTGATATCCATCCTGTTCGCAAACCTGCTTGATCTCACGTCGCGTCAAGCTGTCCGGCTCGACGACCAGAACCTTGCGAGCGGACTCCGCCACAGCCATGCCTCCATCCTAACGTCTTTGAAGGATTGTTAGGGAATGTTTCGTTTCAGGCCCCGAATGAACGCTCTAGTTTTACGTTCCATACCGAGGAGCGCCGCACCGCCGCCGCCAAGGATCAGCTCCCAGGCGCCGGCGTAAGCGATCTCCTCGCCGCCGAACTCTGACTTGAAGAAGCCAAGCCCGTGCCACGGATGGCCGGGGCCGGCGTTCGGAGGCGGTACGCCCCACAGGTCGAAGTCATGGCAGCCCGCTTCAGCGGCCGACGATATGGCGGACCACCAGGCGAGGTCGTTGCCCATCAGCTCGCGGCGGGCGCCGCTGCGTCCGGCGAAGAGGCTGTAAGCGCGACCCGCGTGGCGCGCCACCAGCACTGTCGCCAGCGGCTCGCGCTTTCCCTGCGCGTACGCGGTGTACGTGCGGCACCACGGCAACAAATTGAGCAGCAGATCGTAGTAGCGCCGGTCCGGGAGACGGATCGCCTCGCGTCGCTCGACGGCGGCCGACTGACGCGCGAGCTCCGCCGCATCCTTGCCCTCTTCGACCACGACGCCGCGCTTTTGGCCCGTGCGGATGTTGTAGCGACGACCGTGACGAAATGTTTTGAGCAGCTCGTCGGGCGGCATCAGCTTGATGATGCGCGTGTGCTGCGGCTGAGTCGGCGCGACGCGCACGAAGCCCCTCTCGGTCATCACCTCGCTGAACTCTTCTGGCGCCTCGGGCTCGACAACGATTCGTGCGATCTTGGAATTGCGTGCCCACGCGATGAGCCAATCGATCGACTCGGAGCTAGCAAGCACAGGACCGCGTGGGACATACGCCTCGCGCGCGGGTCCGACGCTGCGGAGCTGGACGCTTACGATCGCGCCCCGAGTGAGACGCACACGTTCGACCTTCCAGCCGGATCTCGACTGGACCTCCCCCCAGGCCCACGATTGCAGCAGCGGTGCCGGCGATGCGGCCTGGGCGAGCTCGGCATCCCACCGTTGGGCGTCGTCGCTCACGACGGGCCAGGTTCCGTCACGAGCGTTTCTTCGAGGTGGGCGATGTCGTTCACGCCTCCGATCACCATTCGGCCGTTGCGTTTTTCGATCAGAGAGATCGACGCATTCTGAATCTTGAAAGGGAAGAGTCCGCGGCTCGGGCGCCCAACGATGCGATGCAATGCGACCTGGATCACGCCCCCATGGGTGACCACCAGCACGTCGCCATTCTGATGGCGCTTGAGGAGCTCATCGAGCGCAGCCCCGACTCGCGTGTCAAAATTCGCCGCCCCCTCGCCGCCGGGAACCACGTCCCAATCGGGGTCCGCCACCCACGCCGCCCACGCGTCCGGAAACTGCTGCGCGATCTCCTCCGTGCGCAGTCCTTCCCACGCCCCCAGGTAAATCTCGCGCAGGGCGGGCGTATGTTCGGGCCTGATCCCGACGAGGTCGCCTATCACCTCGGCTGTCTCCAAAGCCCGCTTCAGGTCGCTCGCATACGACCCGACGAACTTCCGGCCGGCCAACCGGGCGCCCAGGACCCCGGCCTGACGGCGGCCCTCTTCGGAAAGCGGCGGATCGAGCTGGCCCTGGATGCGGTGATCCCGGTTCCACGTCGACTGACCGTGCCGGACGAGGACCAGACGAGCGGGAGCGGGGCGAGCTGGCAGTGGGGCGGCGTCGCCACCCTCTGGCTGCGGCACAACCCCCGCGGGTTCGGCGACGCCAGTCTGAGGAGGCTCCGGGCGCGCTCTGATCTCGATGCCTATACTAACTTTCTCTTAGTTCTCGATCGGACTGGGCCGATCTCAGGAGAAGACTGTTGCACTCTCGCGGCTCGCTGGCCGAAAACCCCCTGCGATCGCTTCTGGAATCCGCTCAGGGTGAGCGGTCCACAGGTACCCTTACCGTCCGCAATGGGAACGGCGAATCCACGTCGCTGTACTTCCTGTTCGGGCATCTTTTTCACGCCCAGGGCAATGGCAAGTCCGGCGACGACGCGGTGGTCAGCGCTCTCAACTGGACCAAAGGCGATTTCGAGTTCGATGCCAAGGCCAAGCTGCCGGCCGACGAGACGGTCAAGGCCGGCATCCCGGAGCTCGTTCACGCCGCGGAAGCGGCGCCGAAGCCGGCTCCCGCTGAACCAAAGACCGAACCCAGGCCCGAAAAGGCGGAGCCGCGCAACGAGAGGAGAGAGCATGCTGAACCCGAACGAAAGGTGGAAGCACCACAACCGAGACGCGGCGTGAAGCACCGTCCATCGCCGAAACACGGCCGAGAGCCGATTCCAGTCCCCGCGGGCCAGATCCTCTACGACTCGCTCAAGACATCGTTCGTCGACTTCCCGCGCCTCCTGACGACGCTTGAGCGCGAGGGCTACACAGGCTACGTCCGGCTCCTGACCGACGACGCGTCGGGTTTGATCCTGTTCCGCGAAGGCTCAGCCCTCGAGTGCCTGTACGACGGCGCGGCCGAGCCGGGAAGCCTCTTCCTCGGCAAGCAAGCGCTGCAGGCGTTCAACGACGACGTGACCGCTGGGCACGGCGTGCTCGATGTGGTCGGACTGTCACCTGAGCTGATCGACGGCCTCTACGAGCTGACCGTATCTCGACCGATGTACACCGAGCTGTACGCCGCGTGGGTTGATATGAAGGCGCTCTTGAGTTTCTTGAGCGAGCGCAAGCTGAGCGGCAGCGTGTTGATCCGCTCGGGCGCCGGCACCGGGGTCATCATCCTTGCCGCCGGCGAGCTCGCCGGCGCTTACACGAGCGAGTCGCGCGACATCTCCGACAAGCCTGACCGCGCTCTGGCGCTTTGCGATGACCCGAACGCGATGATCGAGGTCAAATCGGCCGACGCGACCAAGCATCCCCCGCTCCAAGTGGATGAGATCGTCGGCGGCCAGCGCGGACGTCCCGCTGCGCCTTCTTCTTTTGCTCCGGCGCCGGCCGCCGATCCGGCAGCGGCCACCAACCCGACCGTGCCGGTCATGCCGGCAATGCAGCCGGAACCGCCGACGGCCCAGATCCCGACGACGCCCTTCTCCAATTACGGCCAGCCCGCTGGAGCCGCGCCTGTGGCGCCGACACAGCCGCCCAGGTCGGGCGGCGGACCGCAGCTCGACTGGGGCGGCATAGTGTCTGAGCTGCAAGCCATGGCGGAGGACGCGCTCGGCAACAGGGCGCGGAAGGTCAAGGACATCCTGGGCGCCGCGGACCCGTCACTCGGCGGCATCGAGGCGGCCATCGACCAGATCCCCAGCATCTCGCTTCTGTTCGTCGATTCCTCGCGCCTGGAGCAGCTGGCGCAAGAGATGAGGGCCCGGCTCAAGTCCCACCTCTAGCCGGCGGTGTAGGCCCCTAACAGGGTGGGTACTACGGTCTTCGTGGTTTGGCGACCAAACTCGATCCGGTCCCGGCTGGCGCGCTTTCTGCTGACCGTCGCGGGCCTCATCGCAATCGCGCCTCTCGCCTCCTGCGGAGGCGACCCGCCACAGATCGTCGACTACGCGCCGCAGCGCAACACCGTCGACGTTTCGACAGCAGCTCCGATCCGGATCACGTTCGACCACGATGTCAACCAGACCTCCGTCGAGAGCCGGATGCATCTGTCGCCCCTGACGACCGGATCCGTGAAGTGGAGCAATGGGCGCCAACTCGTCTATGTCCACGCCACCTTGCGCACCAACACCGTTTATGAGGTGATCCTCGAGCCCGGGTACCGCGATCCCGCCGGCAACACCTACACCCTGCGGCACCACTGGTCGTTCGCCACCGAAGGTCCGCCGGCGCTCTCGGCCTCAAATCCGTCCGACGGCGAGAGCGGGGTCGATCCATCGGCGTACCTGAGTCTCGACTTCAGTCGCGCCATGGAACCGGCCAGCCTCAAGAGCGCAATTGCCTTGAGCCCGAGCGTGCCGTTCGATGTGCGGATCGACCAGGCGGACAGCCGGCGCGCCATCATCGCGCCGTCCCAGCTGCTGTCCGCGAACACCGACTACCGCTTGCTCCTCAACACCGCCGCGCTGGACGTCGACGGCAACCAGCTCGGTCGAAATCAGCTCGTCAAGTTCAGCACGGGAGCGCTTCGCCCTCTCAGCCACTGGATCGCATTCGCCACAGCCGGGCCGGCGGGCCCAGCGGGCGGATTGTGGATCGTCAACGAGCGGGGATTTCCGCGCGAGCTCTTCGACTCCAGCCCGGTGGACTCGTTCAGCTGGTCGCCTGGAGGCGAGTCGCTCTTGATCCAGGGCCCGGACCAAGCATGGTGGCAGTTCACACCCGGCGGCTCCGCCACTCGCCTGGCGTTCAAGGCGACGTGGGCGGCCTCCCTTGCCGGTGCGCTCGGCTTCGTCTACATCGATGACGCAGGAGCGCTGCACAGGCAGGACCGCAATGGCGACGACGCGGTCATCTCCAAAGACGTCGCGGAGGCGGCGGTCGCTCCCAACGGGCTGCGCGTCGCCTTCATCAACGGGACGAGCAACCTGAACGAGATCTGGGGCTACGACGTGGGGCTGCGCTCGCGTTACGGGCTGGCGACCGACTCAGCTCCTGTGGGCGCAGTCTCCTGGGCGCCGGCCGCCAACCGCATCGCGTACCTCCGCCATGACCTGTCGACGACGAGTCTGCGCGTGCGCAACCTGAGCGGCGCGGCCGCGACCACCACAGTGACCACCGGCGACCTCGGGAGGCCGGCGTGGCTGCCCGATTCGACGCACCTTGTGTTTGCGGCGGCAGTACCTTCCTCGAGCGGCCCAGTGCACAAAGCGTTCGTCGTGAATGTGGCCTCTCCGCCGGCGCCTCTCACTCTGGCGTCAGGACTCCCCTCGGACCCGGCGATCGAGGTGTCGTCACCGATCTCATCTCCCGACGGGCACCAGATCGCATTTCTCAGCGGCAACCAGGTGTGGCTGATGAACGGCGACGGGACCCGGCCGACGGCGCTGACCCGGGAAGACCCGGCGTCGTTTCCTTATTCGTGCCGGGCGGTGGCCTGGACGCGAACCTGAGCGCGCTCGACGACGCCCTCGAACAGGTCCTGCAGCCGGTCTGCTGTGCGCCTCCACGAGTAGCGCTGTGCAAGAAGGCGCCCGCGCCTTCCCATCTGCACCGCGAGCTCTGGATTGTCCAGTAGCCGGCCGATTCGCTCCGCGTAGGCCGCAGGCTCGTGCCCATCGATCAGGTAGCCGCTCACGTCGTCACGAACCACCGATCGCAGTCCGGTGACGTCGGAACCGACGACCGGCGTGCCGCAGGCTTGCGCCTCGAGCCCAACCAGACCAAAGGATTCGCTGTACGAGGGCATCACGCAAACGTTGGCCGCCGAATAGAAGAACGGAAGCTCGTGGTGCGCAACCGAGCCGAGAAAATCGATGTGGTCACGCACGCCGAGCTCCGTTGCGATCGTCTTGAGGCGCACCATCTCGCTCTCGTCTCCGTCGCGGCTGTCCTCGCCAAGCACGAGCAGCCGAACGTCATCGTGCCGGCGGTCGCGAAGCAGCGCGAGGGCGCGAATCGCAACTTCGACTCCTTTGAGTCGCTCCAACCGGCCCACGAAGAGGAGCAGGCGACCAGACCCGTATCCGATCTTCCGGCGAGCTTCCTCGCGGTCGATCGGCTGGAACATTGATGGGTCCACGCCTGGCGGGACCACGACCACGTGCTCTGGGTCGGCGCCGTACGCGCCAACCAGGTCCCCGGCTTCATCGTTGGTCGACGCGACCAGCAGGTCCGCTTGATGGGCGATCTCTCGCTCCACCCGGATGCGAAGCGCGGGTTCCGGGCGAGCGCCCGCGGCCAGCGTTCGGTTCTTGACCAGTCCCAACGTGTGGGCGATGTGGGTCCATCCCGCCGCGAGCTGCGGGCGCAGCAAACACGCCACTTCGCCGGAGAGCCAGTAATTGGAAAAAAGAAGGTCGTACGCAAGGCCTTCGCTCCTCGCGAAGTCCAGGATGCGTACAGCGAAGGCGGGGACTTCGTCGTAGAGGGAGTACTTGTCCAGGGGCCGCCCGGCAGGCAGATAGATCACCCGGGACAACGCCGCGAGCGATTCCACCCCGGGGTCGTCCGGCGACTGCTTGCGGGTGAAGATGTCGGTCGCGATGCCGCGGTCGCTGAACGCGGTGCAGACCTCGCGGACGTATACGTTCAGTCCGCCGTTCGCGTTCTGGCCCAACGACGCGGTGGGCGATGTGTGCATGGAGACGACCGCGATGCGGCGCGGGCCGTCGGAAGTCAGAAGGTCGCTCTCAGCCACGGTACGCCGATCTCGCGTCAAGCCAGCGTCTCGAGACGCAGCAAAAGCCGGAACGAGAGACCGGCGAACAGGAACCCATAATCCTTAAAACCTACGAGGTTTCGGGCTATTCCCGCCCGGACCCTGGTGAACGACCCTCGATATGATTGGCGGCGATGCGGGTGACCAGAGGGCTCCTGTTGATGCTGGGGATTCCGGCCTTCTTCCTCCTGACCGCGCTGTCGACCCTCGCCGACACGACGCCTTCGCCGGCGTCGACCGCGAGCGGCGCCACGACCCTTCCCGGCGATCCGGAAAAGGGCCAGACGCTGTTCTCGCAGAACTGCGCCACATGCCACGGAGCCAGCCTCGAGGGCGGGATCGGACCTGCCCTGAACCCGATCGAGAAGCTGCCCGGCGTGGCCAATCCGCTCGACCCCGCCTACCTGATCGGTGTTATCACCAACGGCAAGACAGACGCCGGAAAAACCATGCCGCCAAAGGGTGGCAACCCCAACCTGACCGACCAGGACGTGAAAGACCTCGCGGCTTTCATCATCCAGCAGAACCGCACTCCCGGCGGCGGGGCGCTCTCGCCGGGAGAGCTCGCCAAGCGGACCATCCTCTGGGTGAGCATCGGGATCATCGCCATGGTCTTCATCACCTACCTGCTGTCTTCGTACAACATGCGATGGATCGCGCGCCGCGCAGCGGCGCGACGCAAGTAGCCGAAGCCGCCGCCGCACCGCCCCTTTACCCGACACCCGTCGGCGGCTCGCCCCGAATCCTGATCCTCTTCAGCGACACGGGCGGGGGCCATCGCGCCGCCGCGCGCGCCCTCACCGAAGCGCTTCAGCTGCTCGATCCTTCGTGCATCGTGACTGTTGCCGATCCGTTGATCGGCCAGGGACCCGCCGTGGTGCGCCGCCTCGCTTCCCTCTACTCACCTGTCATTCGCCGCTCGCGTGCCGCGTGGGGGGCGGTCTATCACTCGAGCAACACGCAGCCAACGTTCGCCGCGATCCGCGCTGTATTCGGACCGGCCGTGCGCAAAGTGCTGCGCCAGCTCCTGAAGCAGCACGACCCGGACGTCGTGCTGTCGGTGCATCCTCTGCTGAACCACGTCGCCCACCAGGCGATCCGGAAGAGCGGACGCCCGCGGGCCCTGATGACTGTGATCACGGACCTCGTCGACTTCCATCGGGGCTGGACGTTCAGCCAGGCCGACCTGGTGGTCGCGCCGACCGAGCGCGCGCGCCGGGTCGCACTGCGGCGCCGGGTGCCGGCCGAGCGCGTCAAGCTGCTGGGTCTGCCGGTCGACCTGCGGTTCCGGCCGCCGGCGCCAGGCGAGAAGCAGGCGCTGCGCCGCCGGTTCGGCCTTGACGAGCATCGATTCACCGTCCTCGTCATGGGGGGCGCGGCCGGGGTCGGGCATCTCGCGGCCCAGGCGCGTGAGCTGGCCATCGACCCTCATCCGTGGCAGCTCGCGGTCGTCTGCGGCCGCAACGAGAAGCTTCGCCGGCGCCTCCAGGAGCTGCCCGCCGCGACGCCGATGCTGGTGCTCGGCTTCGTCGACTACATGCCCGAGCTGATGCGCGCCTGCGACCTGGTGGTGACGAAGGCGGGTCCAGGCGCCATCGCCGAAGCTCTCGCGACTGGCGTCCCGCTTGTGATCACCGGCTTCCTGCCCGGTCAGGAAACGCCGAATGTCGACTTCGTGGTCGAGTCGCGCATCGGCGCCTTCGCCCCTCGGGAATCGGACCTGCTCGACGAGGTCCGCGTCATGGCCGAGGGCGGCCCCACCTGGCGCGAGATGTCGCGCAACGCGGAAGAGCTGGCGCATCCCTACGCCTCGTCGGACATCGCCCGCGAGTGTCTGATCCTGGCTGCCCACTACAGGGCGTCGTCGCAGGCGAGCCTGTAGGGGCAGAGGCGGCAGCGCCGCCTCTCGGGTCGCGAGTCGAAACGGCCGGACTTTATCCCCTCCGCAACCTCGGATCCGTCCGCCTGCGCCTCGCGCACCAGCGCCGCGACTCTTTCGACTCGCACCGATTCGCCGGACGCAAGGTAGACAACCTCCAGCTCAATCGGATCGAGTTTGAGCGCGCCGGTCGCGCCAAGCGCGTATAGGGCCACCTGCAAATCGCGCCTCTTCCGGGCGATCGGCCGGCCGCTCTTGTAATCGATGATGCGCCAGCCACCTTCGGTGCGGTCGATGCGGTCGATCACGCCGCGCAGCTTCCAGCCGTCAACAGCCAGGTCGAATTCCTGCTCCACGTAAGCCGGGACAGCATCGAAACCGCCCCGCACGCGATAAGCCTCGAGCTCCGCTGCACCGATGCGCTGAAATGCCGGGACGCGCCGCGGGTCCGGGAAGTCTGTGGTCTTCCATACATCGCCGTGGATCGAGCTCAGGGTCGCGCGGCTGATTGCAGCACCATCTCGCCGGAGCTCGCCCGCCCGCCTGAGCACCTCGTGAAGGATCAGGCCGTGGACGGCTTCGGCGCTCTGCGCAACCGGAAGTCGCTGCATGTGCCGATACCAGTACTGGCGCGGACAGTCGAGATACGACGCCATCGCGCTGTAGGAGAGCTGCACCTCACCGACGTGCCCGTTGACCGTGGGCCGCGGAGGGGCCTGTGGTGCCGCCGCGATCTGCTTCTCGAGAATCCCACGCGGTCCGGCGGCGCGGATCTCTGCGAGAAATCGCGACTCCCGCCACCGCCGTCCCCCGTCGTAGTGAGTCGCGTGCGTCAGGTACAGCTGATGCCGCGCGCGTGTCATGGCAACGTAGAGCAGCCGCCGCTCTTCGGAGATCACGTCTTCGCGTCCGCGCACCAACGGCTCGAGCACCGCGGGCGGAAGCTCGAAACGCGGCGAGCGGCCGGATTGCGGCAGCCGGCCTTCGACGAGCGCGGGGACAAACACCACGCCGAACTCGAGGCCCTTGGACTGGTGGATGGTCATGACCTGGACGGCCTCACCTGTCTCGACCGGCGCCGGTTCCTCGTCCTCACCCGAGAGCAGGACGAGCTCGAGGTGTTGCATGTATGCGTCGAGCGAATGATCGGGCGTGGTTTCGCAAAACTCCGCGATCATCTCTGCAAAGCGGCTCGCGTTCGCGGTAGCGCGCGCCGCCTCGCTGGCTTCAAGCCCGGCTCGCAGCCGCTCGAGGTAGCCCGTTTGCTCCATCAGCTCGAAGAACAGGTCGCGCACGTCGAGGTGTGTCGCGGCCGTGGCAAAACGTTCGACCAGCGATGGCACCGCCGCCATGGCGGGCCGCCCGCTGATCCGAGCCAGAGCAACCAGATCGCCGCGAACCCGCACCACGCGAAGGATCGAGATCAGGTCTTTGATCTCCGGCCTGTCATGAAAACCACGCCCACCGATCACGACGTGAGGTAGTCCCGCAGCAGCGAGCGCCGCTGCGACGGGTCGAGCGATGGCGTTGGTGCGGCACAGCACCGCGATCGACGAAAACGAAGTTTTCTCGCCGGCGAGACGAGCGATCTCCTGCGCGATTGCGCTCGCTTCGGACGCTCCGTCAGGGCTCTCCCAGACCTGGACATGGGGGCCGCTCGCGTCGGCCCGTAACAGTTTGGGCAGCCGGCCCGGATTGTTCGCGATGAGAGCCGCGGCCGCGGCGACTATGCGCCGTGAGCTTCGCCGATTCCGGCCCAAGGTTATGGTGCGCGCCCGGCGAAAGCTGGCGAGAAATCGCTCGAGGCTTGCCCGCGAGGCACCGCGGAAACGGTAGATCGACTGGTCGTCATCGCCCACAACGAAAGGAGCCCCGGAGCCGGCGACAAGCTCGACCAATCGTTCCTGCGCCAGGTTGAGGTCCTGGTACTCGTCCACGAGCACGTGTGGATAGCGGTCGGTGTAGCGCCGAAGAACGTCAGGTCTCTTCTCGAAGAGGCGGACCGCAAGGAGGAGGAGATCGTCGAAATCCAGTAAGCGCTGCTTGCGACACTCGCCTTCGTACGCGCGGAACAGCTTCAGGCACGCGCGCATGAGCTCGGCCTTCTCGGCGTCGTCGGTGGACGATGCCCAGGCCTGGAGACGTTCGAGCGGGACCAGCTCCTGCTTCATACGCTCGAGCATCTGGAGCGCCGGAGCCACCAGATCGTCCGGCCGCTCATCCCCTGTCAGTGCGGCGTCGCCGATTCCCCACATCAGCTCGCGGGCGAGGATCCAGCGGTCGGCGCCGGCGAGGATGCGAAAACCGGCTGGGACGCCGATCGCCCGTCCGTCCTCGCGCAGCCAGCCAAGGGCGATGGAGTGAAACGTGCCGACCGCCGGCGCCGCGCCATCGATGAGCGTCTCGATCCGCTGACGCATCTCGGCGGCCGCGCGCTCGGTGAAGGTCATGACCAGGATCGAGGCCGGCGACACCCCGGAAGTGACGAGACGTCGAAATCGCTCGGCGATTACCGCGGTCTTGCCCGTGCCCGCCCCGGCGACCACCCGCACCGGACCCGTTCCGAGGGCGGCGGCTTGGGACTGCTCCCGACCGAGCGTCACGAGCCGAGGCTCATTGTGGCGTCGACCGGCCGATACGCACCCGGAGCACCCGCACCTTGCGGCCCAGGTCCGGACGGCTGAGTCGAGCCAGGATGGTTTCGGCGTCGAGCCTCAGCTGATGGGCCAGCGCGGGGCTCGAGGTGGTGACGAGAAGCGTGCCCGAGCGCAGCTCGACCTCGTCGCACAGCCCCGCGACATCGGGGCCCATCAGCTGACGAAAAGCCGTGGCGACCTGCATACCCATCAGGCGGGCTCCGCCGGGCTGGCGGCGCACGATTTTGGGCAGGATATTGCCCAGCTTATCCACAGGGCTGAATCCTGCCCGCTTCGACGGTCCAGACCATTGCTTTGGCGATCAGATCGGGTGGAAACGGCCCCGCCTCGACCGACGTGATGATGACCTGGCCTCCAACCGCGACCTCTTGGAGAAGAGCGGCCCGGCGGTCTCCGTCAAGCTCTGAAAGGACATCGTCGAGCAAGAGCACCGGCCTCTCGCCGGCTCGCCGTTCGATCAGGGCCGCTTCAGCGAGCTTCAAGCTCACGACCGCCGTTCGCTGCTGACCTTGGGAGGCGTAGGAGCGAGCCTCCTGACCATCGAGAAGAACCCGAATGTCGTCTCGATGCGGACCCACGCTCGTGGAACCGCGCCGGAGGTCTTCGGCGAGGGAGTTATTCACAGCTTCTGCCAGGTTTTCCGGAGGCCCCTGGTACTCGATCTCCAGCCGCTCGCCCGACGCGATTTCGGCGTGGCAACGAGCCGCCTCAGGCGCGAGCTCGGCGACCGCCCTGGTCCGCGCGGCGGCGATCTCGCCTCCGACCTTGACGAGCTCCTGATTCCATGCGTCGAGCGTGTCGGCGCCGGTATCCTCGGCCGCCATCCGCTTGAGCAGGCTGTTGCGCTGCTCGAGCACCCGGCGGAGCCCGGCCAGGGCACGCGCGTAGCCCGGCTCGACCTGGACAAGCATCTGGTTGAGGAACCTGCGCCGGAGCTCCGGACCGGCCTTGACAAGGCCCAGGTCGTCAGGCCAGAAGAGCACCACCCGGAAGTGGCCGGGTAGGTCGAATGCGCGGCGCCTCGCCCCGTCGACCTCGATCGCGCGATGCGCCCTGTCGCCCGTCACATCCAGCTCGATCGAAATCTCTCGCCGTGACTGCCCGGTATCGATCTCGGCCTGGATTCGCGAGCCGGCGCCGGCGGGGCCAACGAGCTCGATCTCGCGGCGCGCCCTCGGCGAGGACGAAAGCGCCAGCATGGCGACAGCTTCGAGCAGGTTTGTCTTGCCCTGCCCGTTCGCGCCGATGAAGACGTTGACGCTCGGTCCCGGCGAGAGATCTAGCCGCGCGTAGTTGCGGTGATTTTTGAGCTGAAGTCTCCGGAGGCGCACCTTTCCCGTGCGCTCAGGACATTGCCACCCGCACGGGCATGATCACGTAGAGGTAGTGCTCCTTGCCCGGCGGCCGCATCAGCCCCGGACTCAGGGGACCGTCGAACAGCAGCTCGACCTCATCCTCCCCGATCACTCCGAGGGCATCGAGAACGTAGCGGGCGTTGAAGGCGATCTGGATGTCGGATCCGTCGACGTCGGCGGCCATCTCGGCTTTGCTGTCGCCCACCTCGTTGGTGGTGGCGGACAGCGTGAGCTCTCCGGCCTGTGCCTTGACCCGAATGACATTCGCGCTGTCCCGCGCGAAAAGGGAGACGGCGCGGACTGTCTGGGTGAGCTCAGCGGTCGAGACCTTCACCTTGGTCGAGCTCTTGCTGGGGATAACCTGTGCGTAGTTGGGATACTTTCCATCGATCAGCCTCGAGGTCAGCTCGGAGCTGCCGGCACGGAAAAATACCTGGTTGCGCGCCTTGGAGATGATCACCTCGACCTTGCCAGGTTCGCCCTTGAGAACCCGGGACAGCTCAGCCAGGGCCCGCGCCGGGACGATGAGGCTCGCTTCGAGGTCGCTCGACCCGGCGGCCGCAAGCTTCCTCACCGCCAGGCGGTGACCGTCGGTCGCGGCCAGCGTCAGATTGCCACCTTGCACCTGCACCAGCACACCGGTCAAGACAGGCCGGGCCTCGTCGGTT
>VBEF01000085.1 GCA_005881275.1 Chloroflexota bacterium | reverse complement strand
ATCACCGTAGTTCTCAAACGTGATCGCAGTCGGTACGAAAGCGCGCCACGAGTTGCCCTCGCTCAGGACTCTGTCGTTCGGCTTGATGCTGCCGACAAACTCAAAGAGCAGCGGGACCAAGAATATGACCGCGAGGAGAGCCATCCCCACGTACGTTGCCAGAGCGCCGAGAACTCTTGGCAGGCGCCGCGGCTGGATTATCGTGATCTGGCTGCTCCGTGGCTCACTTCTCGCCAGCCTCCCGACCGACATCGGCCTCATGTGGCCTCCTCGCGGATCAGGCGACGTTGCGCCACGCTTATCGAGAGCACGATCAAGAAAAAGATGACGGCGATCGCAGAGCCCTGTGCTATGCGCTGCCTACCAAAGCCCACGTCGACCAGCATCAGCATCATCGTCTGAGTGCTGTCCAAAGGGCCGCCGCTGGTCATCACATAGACCTGATCAAACAATCGGAATGCGAGGATGGTCGTGATGGTCACTACAAAGAGCAGTTGGTTGCGCAGCTGAGGAATCGTGACGAACCTGAACTGCTGCCAGGCGCTTGCCCCGTCCACAATGGCTGCCTCATAGTGGTCGTGAGGTATGTCCTGTAGGCCGGCCAGGAGAATCACCATCTGAAAACCGACTCCCTGCCAGATCGACATGATGATGATTGCCAGGAAGGCAGTACCGGTGCTCCGCAGCCAATTGGGGTGCACGGCTCCCCCCGAGACAGCGCCTAGGAGACCGTTGATGAAACCCGCATCTGGGTCATAGAGGAGTCGCCACACGGTGGCGGCGACTGCCATCACAGTCACGACCGGCGCGAAGTAGATAGTCCGAAAGGCCCTGACCCCTCGTAGCTTCTGATTAACCAATACAGCGAGCGCTAGTGCGAGGGCGGTCTGAACGGGAACAACGATTACTACGAAGAGGAGATTGTTCCCGAGCGCGCGGTAGAAGATCGGGTCTTGAAAGACCCGGACGTAGTTCTGAAGCCCAACAAATCGCAGTGGGATGGGTGAAAGCAGCCTGAGATTCGTGAAGGAGAAAATTACGGCGAGCACGAATGGTGTGACCAGGAAGGCGAGGAGCATCAAGATCGCCGGCAGCGAGAACAACCAAGGCACCACGGAGTCCTGACCGACTCGCATTTTCAGGTTCGTAGCCGGACTTGAAATCATAAGTCGACTCCATTGCTGCAGCCTGGGGACGGGGTTAATCGCCCCCAGGCCAGTGGTTCGCTTACGTCTTTACTGGATAGCCGTCGTTGTCCTTGATGTCGGTGTCGATGTCCTTGACAGCTTTATCCAGTGCTGCTTTCACATCCCCACCGTTCAGGACGTCATTGATCGCCTTCTGGAATGAGAGAGTGATCGTCGGGTAGGCCGGTGTCTGCGGCCTGGGCACCGCGCTCGACTCGAGCTGCTGCACAAAAATGTTTTCAGGGCCGCCTGGGGCGAACTGCGTCGACGCGGCACTTGCCGACTTTGTGGCGGGCACGGCCCCGTTGGCACCGGTCATCTGGAGCACCTGCTGATCCTTGAGCAGGTAGTTGATAAACGCCCAAGCCGCGTCGACACTCTTTGTCTTGGAGGTGATTCCCCATTGCCAGGAGCCCATTCCAGTCTTGCTTCCCTTCCCGAAATTCGGCAGTGGCAAGATGACCAGGTCATCGCCAAACGCCTTCCGGTAGTCCGCGAACACCCAGTGACCTACCCAGGAAATGGCTGACTGTCCCTTTAGGAATGCAGTGTCATCTACGTTGAAGTTAACGAAGCCCTGCTTGAACCATGACTGGAAGGCTGTGAGTGACTGCACCGCAGCCGAGCTATTAAGCACCCCATTGGCTGACTGGTAGTTATGCCTGTCGATCAGATCGGCCCCGGCGGACTGGATGATGGGCGAGAAACCGTACGTGTACCACTCACCTTGGCCGTAGTTGATCTTGAGGTCGAGAGGCTTGTTGAAGCCAGCCCCTTGCAGTGTCTTAAGTGCTTGGTTGAACTCGTCCGCGGTCCACGCGTCTTGCGGACCTGATGGGATCCGAATGCCATTCTTGGCGAGCACGGACTTGCGTGTGTAGAGACCAAGCCCAGAGTCGAAGGTTCCAACTCCGTAGAAGTGGGCAGCGTAGGTGCCCTGCTTGACGATCGACGCCAGCAGGTTCGCCTTCAGGGCAGGCGAAATGCAGCTGTCGAGGGCAACTAGGTTGCGATTCCAAGCGTAGTTGTAGAGGAATGGTCCATCGAAGTCGAGGATGTCAGGTAACCCGCCCGAGGCAGCTGCCGCTTTTACTTGGTCGTTGTAGTTGCCCTCAGGCAAAAGTACGAGCTCGACCTTTACGTCGTTTTGACTGGCATTGAAGGCCGCAACTTGTGACGTAATCGTGGTTCGTTCGCTGCCCTGGCCGCTGTGGAACCAAGCCTTGACCGTTACCGGTCCGCCGGCGACCTTACCCGTACAACCCCCGGTGGATGTCGTGGTGCCTCCGCCGCCACCACATGCTGGGCCCAAGAGTGCGACGAGCACCACCAACAAAGCCCACCTTCTCATCGTTCAGGCCTCCTTTACCCCTGTCGTTGTGGCCCACCCAAATCCAGTTGCCGCCTCATCCCGGTCGTTTGTGAAACCGGTTTCAGAAAGACCGTAGCACAGGCCCCGAAGGGTGTCAAACGCAGTACGATTTAGGGGTGAAACCGGTTCCCAAACATCGCCAACATCGTCTGGCCAACATCGCAGAAGTCGCGGCGGTCGCCCGAGTGGCTAAGGCAACGGTTTCGAGGGTGGTCAACGGCACCGCGCCAGTTCGCGAGCCCACCCGGCGGCGAGTAGAGGAGGCCATCCAGGCTCTGGACTACCGGCCAAGCCAGATTGCTCGTGGACTCTCACGCGGACGCGCGATGACAATTGGCGTGCTCGCACCGTTCTTCACCCACCCATCCGCTGTTCTCCTCCTACGCGGAGCAGAAGAGCGGTTCACGGCAAGCGGCTACGACATCGTGCTCTACAACATTGGGAGGCCAGAGCAGGTGCACGAACAGTTCAGGAATGTGGTCGACGGTCGGCCAGACGGCGTATTGGTCATCGCGATGCCACCGCCTGAGCGGGAGCTGGAGCGACTGCTGGCCGCCAGGGTGCCTATTGTCGTCGTGGACTTTAGATACCCAGCTCTATCGCATACCTACATTGACAATGTTGCTGGGGGCGACTTGGCTACGAGGCATCTTATTGAGCTGGGCCACCGCCGGATCGCTTTCGTCGGCGACCCAAGCGTCAACCCCTACGGATTCAATTCCAGTGTGGATCGCTGCGCCGGCTTTCGGCGCGCCATGGCAAAGGCTGGTCTGGAAATTCCGACCGCGTACGTCAAAGAGGGACCACACGCGCGGCACGTCGCCCATCGGCTGACCGCCGAGCTACTCAGCCTCGAAGACCCACCTACTGCGGTAGTT
Source organism: Chloroflexota bacterium (assembly GCA_005881275.1). Lineage (GTDB taxonomy): Bacteria > Chloroflexota > Dormibacteria > Dormibacterales > Dormibacteraceae > 40CM-4-65-16. The sequence goes on along the minus strand of VBEF01000085.1, from coordinate 21,914 downwards.
ACCGCGTCTGATACCCAAGCACTTGGGGTTCTCGACGGCGCCAACAACCTCGGCGTCGGCGTGCCGCATGGACTTTCGGTGATCGGCTTCGACGATATCGAGGCCGCAGCCTACGTCGGACTCACCACTGTCCGGCAGCCCCTTGCGTTGAGTGGAGCACGAGGAGCAGAGCTACTCCTGGAGGCCATCGCTTCCCCACATCCAATGCCCGCTCCAATAGCAGAGCAGCTACCTCTTGAGCTGATCGTGCGCAAGTCCACTGCGCCGCCGCCGAAATAGGACACGGGTGAGGCTCGTCAGCGGGGAACCCCTGACAGATGTGGGTTCGTTCTGCCCCGGCGGGGATGAGGATCCTTTCCGGACTCGGCGGATCGCATGGGATCGTGGCTTTTGGTATACGAGGTCTGGAGGTGCCCGTCCCTCCGTGGGCCGCCTAGGTCGAAGGCAGGCCACCAACATCGTTTTTGGAGCCGCGGAAGACTTCGATTTGATCTCGATTGGAACCTGTCACGAGCGATGACCCTTCGGCTGCGAGACAACTGGCTGTGGGACTTTTGGCACGTTTGGCAGGGCGAGGACTGCCACCTCTTTTATCTCCAGGCTCCACGTTCGCTCAGTTCTGAGGAGTTGCGCCACCATCACGCAACGATCGGCCACGCCATCTCTCGCGATCTCAAGAACTGGACCGTGATCGACGATGCACTTCATCCGGGCGCGGACGGCGACTGGGACGACCTGGCAACCTGGACCGGGAGCGTGATTGGACACCAGGGTAGGTGGTTCATGCTCTACAGCGGGGTCAATCGATCTGAAGCTGGCCTCATTCAGCGTATCGGTCTTGCGACCTCGGCGGACCTGTATATGTGGGAGAAGCATCCGGCCAATCCCGTCCTGGAAGCCGATCCTCGCTGGTACGAAGTTCTCGACCTCAACACCTGGTACGAGCAGGCCTGGCGCGACCCGTGGCTGTTCCAAGATGAGTCCGATGGCTCATTTCATGCGTTGATCACTGCCCGAAGCCGTTTGGGTGCGCCCGACACGCGTGGCGTCATCGGCCATGCACGGTCCTTGAACCTGCGCGATTGGGACATCCTCCCCCCACTCGCCACTCCCGGTGGATTTGGCCATCTCGAAGTGCCGCAACTCGTCCATGCTTCCAACCGTTTCTTTCTGCTCTTTTCATATGGATCACAAGACCTCACCCGAAGCCGACTAGACCGCTCCGAGAAGCGAGCGACTACTGGCACGTACTGTCTGGTCTCCGATCAGGCGCTGGGCCCATTCAATTTCTCATCCGGCGGCAGGCTCGCTGTGGACACAATCGGCTCGCACTACGGCGGCAAGCTGATCGAAGACCGTTCTGGACGACTACAGTTCCTGGCCTTCAGCATGTTTGGCCGCGATGGCCGGTTTATTGGGGAGCTCACCGATCCGTTTCCGGTCACGCTTGATAGCGGTCTCCCTGAAGTCGGGATCTTGTCTGACGACGGGGGTAGACCCAGCGAACACAGTGACGAGGCAAAAGGCTTCGGGTGAAGGCCCTAATTCCACTTACCCCTTCGGCCCGCAGGCACACCATCGGTCGGGTCCGGCGCTCGGCGCGAGAAGACACGCACAAAGCTGCAAACGGTCTGGAAAACCGTTGCGGTTTTGGCTGTCATCTTGGCAGTCATCGCGAGGGAAACTGGCGCACAAGTGGTATACGAAGTTGTTCGCCACACCGACAAATCAGGAACGGATCAGGACGCGTCCCAGAAAATCGGATTAGTCATGGCGGCCAATTCGTCGCTACGGGTGCGGAGTTCAACCAGACACGAGCGGGCACTCCACCTTCCGACGTCGAGCATCCATTCACCGGAAGAACCCGCAGTTTGCTCTTCAACGAACCGGCCGTCGACCACCAGGCGCAGGCGTGCGTCTCCGTTTGCCAATTGCCACCTGAGCCTCAGCTTCGTGGCTTCGCGTGGCAGCAAGTCACCCGACATCGCGAGCAAACCATTCGGCATTTCAGCTGTGAGCTCCAGTCGTGGACCCGAGGACAGGTACGAATGACCGGTCGCGATCGCCTCAAGAATTTCGCGCTCAGTCAGCTCATTTGCGTAGACGACGTTGTACCCGAGACGCACATTGGGCGGCGTTGCTTCATGAGCGTCGGACCCGGCGGAGGCAACTATGCGAAGGCCCTGTTCTAGCCATGAGTACCACAGCGCAACGGCCCTCTCGTTGTTGCTGTCTCCAGTCCACGATCCGTTCCAGACCTCGACCACGCGAGCATTACCCGGCATCATGTCGGCGTAGCGCCAGTCGCAGCCAGTGCAGTCGGGATCGCCCGGGCTCTTCGGGTGTGCGATCACGAAGACCCCGCCGGATTCGGTGACCTCACTCGCGATATCGCGCATGCTCCGCTTGCCCGGCTGCACTCGCCAATCGACCCAGCGGTGAACACCCAAGGCTAGGGCGTGGCCCCAGTAGGTAGTCATCTCGCTTCCCCCAATGGTGAGCAGATCGTCCGCGGTGAGGTCATCCATTCGAGCCAAGCCGGAGATAGTGTTGTGATCGGTCAGTGTGACAAAGTCCAGTCGATTAGCTCGCGCCCAAGCGACCAGATCGTCGACAGTCCAGTGCCCATCGGAGTGGTCGCTGTGCCGGTGGAGATCACCGCGATACCAGCCCGGCCCGCGGCGCAACCGAATCCCCGGGTGCGTCGGTGGCCAGCTAGGAGCTTCGTTCCCTGAACCGCCGTAGGCGGCAACTTCCAGTTGGTAGTCGCACGGCGGTCCGGGCATGATGAGATGGGTGTCAATCTCAATGAGCCAGAGTCCAGCCGAAAGCGGTCCGGGCACATAGCCGGGCGTTGCGCTGTAGCGTGTGATGAACACGCGATGCTCAGCGCCCCCTCGGTGGCCGGCCCCTCGCGAGCCGGCCGGGTCGTAAACACTGAGAGTGAGCATGTTGCCAATGCCACTTACGCGTAGTGGTGCGAACTCGAGCTTCAGCTCAAGACGCTCCACGCCGTCAGGGACTTCGAAAGCATTGTTGAGATAGCGTTTCGAATCGTCCGCGGTCAAGGTGCCCTCGAACGTGTGCCTAACCAGCGGTGACGCCAAAGCTACTACGAACGGTAGCGATTCCGAAGACAAGAATTCGCATATGCGGGAGAGTCCCATTCGACTGGCCCGGGTCGTTGGGCCGCGAATGTGAGCTGGTTCTCGGCGATCAACGCACTTTGCCCCATTTGTGACTCCAATGAGTGGCAGTAGCAATTGAGCTTATGGGAGTTATCAGTAACCGGTCCCTTCCGCCACATATAAGACGCGCGCGAATCTCCGGTCACTGCGGACGGTTTAGAAACCGTCAGGGCACGACGGTGCGCTTAACCAACTCTCAGTAGCCTCATCTCGTCGGGCCATTCCACTTTGGCTGTCATTGGCTGTCATCCCTCGACTCAGCGAACGTCGGGGCACGTACGCGAACTTGTACGCGCGTCTAGGACGACCCCAGACGGTTTGAAGGCCCTTGTGGTCGTGTTGAATTCAGAACCGGCCCTGAAGGGCCTTTGACCCAACGGTCCATTCACCGTTTGGGAGGCTCGCTGATCGTCTCAGCGAACCCTCCCATTCTTACCAACTTATCGACTCATATACAGGTAATCGGGTGCTCGAAAAGGCGTACGCAGTAGCCTGACTCCATGCCGAAGAACGGCGTCCATGCCCCGGCGCCGCGCCGAGGTTCAGGCTGAGCAGATACGCGAAGCCGCTGCGCGGCTAGTTGCCGAGCGCTCGGTCGGCGGGATGCCGACACTCACGACCGTGACCAGAACGCCGGCCGTTACTACCAACCCGGCGAAGCCCAGGCGAAAGTACGACCCATGCGGCGCCATGTTTGGATGGGACTTGTTGTACTCACTCTGCGTGCAGCACCTCGATCACATTCGTCCTCGCCGCCCAACGCCCGGGGAGAAGCGACGCCACTATGGCCACCGCCACGCCAAGCAGCGGTATCGCCATCAGCTCGAAGAGGTTGAATACGTCGTATACGGACGGTGGCGTGTCGTTCCCGGTGGAAGTGCTGACCACATCATTCAGCAGATGATGAAGGTACAGCCCGACAGGCATGGCCATCAGCCCCGCGACCAACGCAAGCAATCCGGCCGACGCCGCAACCATGACGATGACCTGTCGAGGGCTCATCCCCACGGCTTTCAGCGTCGCGGTGTCCTGTATGCGCTCACGCGTGTTGAGAAGCAGCGTGTTGAAGATGCCGCCAACGCCGATCAGAAACAGAACCACGGCCAGCACGAGCAGCACCGAGTCGATGATCTTCACAGGTCCGATGAGGCTCGTGTTATTCGGGTGCACATCGAGCAAGTCCGGCTGTGTTCCGGCTACGCGCTGGATGTAGGCGTTGAGGTCAGAACCGGGTCGCAACGTCACCCAGTACGTGCTCGGGTCTGAGTTAGGAGTGTTTGGCGGCAGGGTCGCGTAATCCATGAACAGCTCATGGCCCAGGTTGCTGATGTCGTAGACCTCTCCGACCACGCGGAGCTGCAGAGCCTGCCCGTCCAGGCTGCCGGTAAAGGTGTCGCCGATTTTGAGGTGGGTGTCGTGCAAAAAGCCTGCCGGCGCGAGCACCTCACCTGGACCGCTGAACCACCGGCCGGCGATCACCATGTACGCCAGCTTTGACGAGTCGCCGCGGAAGATGCGGCTGTTGACAGGATCGGATATGCCTGGCACCGCGATGTTCTCACCGTCGAGCGCCACCACACGCGCGGTCTCCGGTTGCGCGTTGAGGATCCGCATCACCTCAGCGTCCGGAAGGGCGTTGCTGCGGTTGATCACGACCTGGTAGTTGCCGGCGCCGGTCTCGCTGTTATTGATCAATTGGAAGCTGCGCGGAAGACCGATCGCAACCACGACGGTGGCCACGCCAAGCAGGACGGTGACGAGGGTCAGCGCAGCGCGTAGGGGACGAGCAAACGCGTCTCCGATGCCCAGGACGATCGGCTGGGGGAGCCTCAGACGGGCGGCCTGACGCCGCAGCCAGCCCCCACTCCTGCCCCGTGGAGCAGTCGCGATGGTGATCGCTGTGATCGGCTTCAACAGCCCTGCGCGTAAGGCTGGCAACGTCGCGGCCAGGGAGACGACCACCAAACCACCGACAAGCAACAGCAAATCGAGGCCGAGGGAGAAGCTGGGCATATACGGGAGTCCCAAGGCGTGGGAGCTGTTCGCGAGCAGCGGCTGGCTCAGGATCGTACCGGCCGGAATACCGATCAGACAGGCGGCCAACGCCGGGATGATGACCTGGAGCGCGAAGACACCGATCACACCGGCCGGTGTAAACCCGACGGCTTTCATGATCCCGATCTCGCGGAACGCCGAGATCACGATCCCGGTCACGAGCGTGGCCATGATCGCGATCGTGGCCGCCAGTGCAAACACGCTGAAGGCGCTGAGAACTCCGGTGATGATCTGGTTGGTGATGTTGAAGATGCTGCGGATCAGCAGGTAGTTGATCGAGGCCGTTATGCTGCCCGGTGGCAGGCTTGCGCGCAAGCGATCCACATAGCCCTGCAGCTGAGAGCTCGTCGGGTCCGCTGGAAAGCGGTAGTCCATCAGGTAAGTGGAGAGGCCGGGCGTGGTTAGGGCTGGAACCGCCCCCTTGAGCACCCACGCGTGCTGGCTGCTCAGATCCGCGCTTCCCTCATCGATGTCGACCACCTCGCCGACCACCTTCAGAGTCGACTGGGCGGGAACGCTGACGACTTTGATCGTGTCGCCGATCGACACATTGTTCAGCTCAGCGAAAGATCGGGTCAGCACGATCTCGTCGTTGGCGCGCGGCCAATGGCCCGCGGTGACGTTCAGCACTTCGACGTCACCTCCAGCACTGTCCCGTCCGAAGGTTTGCACGTAGAACGATTGGCCTCCGTGCTTGAACTGCAGCGAGGTGGCAGGGTATGGCCCACCTGCAGCCGAGGCGCCGATGATCGCAGGCGTGGTCGCCAGCAGCTGCGGATCCGTGCTCGCCTTGAACTCGACCTGCAGGTGAGCGCCCTTCTGCGCCTCGAACGCAGCCTGGTACGGATCGCGCGTCTGCGACATCAGGGTCAGGGCCATCGTTCCGGTGGCCATCGCAAGCAGGACCGTGAGGAAGATGACGGCAGCCTGTACGCGTCGTCGCCGGAGGTCGGCCAGGGCTTTGACGAGGATCGCGGTCATCGCGACGGCTCCTCGCTCCGAACGCGAATCACGTCCGCGGGTTTGCGCTCGGTCGTCTCGAGCCGGGCGTCGTCGATGACTCGCCCGTCCAGCATGCTGATCACCCGCGCGGCGTACCTGGTGGCGAGCTTCGGGTCGTGTGTGACGAGGACTATCGTCTGGCCTTCCTGGTGCAGCTCAGCGAACAGGGCCATGACCTGGTCGCCGCTCTTGGTGTCGAGCGCGCCTGTCGGCTCGTCGGCGAGCAGGAGCGTGGGCTGGTTGATGAGAGCACGCGCGACGGCGACGCGCTGCTGCTGACCTCCGCTCAGCCTTGACGGATAGCGATCGGCGACTTCGCCGATGCCGAGTCGCGACATCAGCGCTCGCCCGGCCGACTCAGCGCTCACGCGGCTCTTGAGCCGCGCGGGGATGAGGACGTTTTCGAGCGCGGTCAGATTCGGCAGCAGGTGGAAGAACTGGAAGACGAACCCGATTCGATCGCGGCGGAATCGCGCGAGCCCGGTTTCGCTGAGTCGGCCGAGGTCGGAGCCGGCGACGGTCACGCTTCCGGAGCTCGGCCTGTCGAGGCCGGCGACCAGGTTGAGCAGCGTCGACTTGCCGCTGCCGGATGGCCCCATGATCGCTGTGAACTCGCCCTCTTCGATGGCCAGCGACACGCCGTTCAGCGCGCCAGTGACCCCGCCTTGATAGACCTTCGTGATGTCGGTCAGGCGTACGAGCTCGCTCATTTCGTATCCCAACTCCCACCACCGTTTTTTTCCGAAAGCTCGTCGATCCATTTGATGTCAGCCTCCGTGTGAAGTAATGCGCCACGCACGAGGCGTGCCAGATCATTTCGCCCATCGCGTTTTGCTCGGTCCTCGAGCTGGTTCAGGTCTCGCAGCAGCTGCAGGTAGGCGCGCTTCTGCCGTGCGAGCAACGGACCCAGGTCGCCATTGGCCAGCCTGGTTGCGAGCAGGAGCTTCACGTAGAACTCCTCGTGGAGGCGCTGCGGGCCTTGGTCAGGGGCCGAGAGCCACGCATTGAGCGCTGTGCGGCCAGGTTCCAAGAGCTCGTAGAGAAGCTTGCCCCGGTCACCGCGACTACCCACCGGCCGTACCAAGCCGTCGCGCTCCAAGCGTTGGAGGGTCGTGTAGACCTGGCCGATATTGACTTCCCACGTCCCACCCAACATGGCCTCAAAGCGGTTTTTGACCTCATATCCGTGCAGCGGCTCCTCGGCGAGAAGTCCCAGCACCCCGTACTTAAGCGACACCGTTCCTACAACGCATACACAGTATGTATTGCGAGTATGCATGCGCCCTCAGGCGGTGTCAAGGGATTTGTGTTTTGTTGATTCAGCTACCCGTCGTGCCACAGCCCGAAGGCGAAAAGCGTCGCAAGAGGCATCCCCAACACACATCCGCATCTGCACGGACGACGGCCTGCCCATCGCGACCTGGTCATGGACCCCAACCGGATCTACCAGCGGATGACCCCACCTAGACTGGTCGCGAATCAACTGGGACAGCGGTCTACTCGACCTGAGACATGACATGGCGGGGATGGATGGGAATCGAACCCACCCAGGACGCCTCAACAGCGCCCCGCAAACGGTTTTGAAGACCGCGGAGAGCACCAGCTCCCGTACATCCCCGGCGCCTTTGCGAGTGAGTAGCTAGGTTAGCGCGGTCGCGGCGGTATGAAGTCGCGGCGCAGGCGCTGAGCCTCCATCCCCGCCGCGCAACCGCGCAGATGGTCGTTGACAAGTCCCATCGCCTGCATGAACGAATGGACAGTTGTCGGTCCAACGAACCCCCATCCCCGGCGCCGCAGGTCCTTGCTCATCGCGACCGCCTCCTCGGGCACTCCACGCTCCGCCAGGCCCGCGCGATCGAGGAGGCGCTTGTGGGGTTTCGGCTCGTAACCCCAGACGTAGGCTGCAAAGGTGCCGAACTCCCGCACAAGCTCGGCGCAGCGGCGGGCGTTGTTGATGGTCGCGTCGATCTTGGCCCGGTTGCGGACGATTCCGGGGTCAGCCATCAACCGACCTGCGTCGCGAGCGCCGAAACGGGCGACAAGCTTCGGGTCGAACCCGCGAAACGCGGCGCGGAAGTTCTCGCGCTTGCGGAGGATGGTCAGCCAGCTGAGGCCCGACATGAAGCCTTCGAGCATCAGCTTCTCGAACAGGCGCTTGTCGTCATCGACCGGCCGGCCCCACTCCATGTCGTGGTACCCCCGGTAAAGGTCATCCGAGTCTCCCCACCAGCACCGGGCCACGCCGTCGGGCCCGACGCTGATGCCGGACGAGGCAGCGATCGCTAGATCAGCGCTTCGAGCTTTGCCTTGAGGTCGCCCTTCATGTTGGGGCGATAGCCCACCGTCCGTTCCGCCGGCTTGCCGTCCTTGAAGATGATCACGGTCGGGATCGACATGATCCCGAGCTGCATCGGCACGGCCGGGTTTTCGTCGATGTCCATCTTCATGACCTTGATCTTGTCGCCCAGCTCTCCGTGGATCTGCTCCACGATCGGTGCGATCATGCGGCAAGGCCCGCACCAGGTCGCCCAGAAGTCGACGAGCACCGGCTTGTCGGCCTTCAGAACGGCGGTTTCAAAATCGCTGTCGGTAACTTCCTGGATGTTCGCCACGTGCACTCCCTCTAACTCGATCTATCGCTTCTAATCGCTCGATTCTGACTTTGATTCCGGCTTGGGGTCGGACTTGGTCTCCGGCTTGTCGGAGCTAGGGCTCGAGCCGTTGCCCGACGACTTCTCGGAGGCCTTGTAGTCAGTCGAGTAGAACCCGCTGCCCTTGAAGATCACGCCCGTCGGGTAAATGACCTTGGTGAGCTTCCCCTGGCAGTTCGGACAGACCTGGAGGGGGTCGTCGGACATCCTTTGCTGGATCTCGAACTGGTGTCCGCAGCTGCTGCATCGATAACCGTAAGTGGGCACTCTTGTGGGTTCCTAACTATAGACGTCGATCCCTTTCCAACCGGTCAAAAACCATCCCCGACGGGGGCTTGGGGTGGAAATAGGTCGCCTTCTGAGGAAGAGTTTTCCCTTCTTGGGCCAGCTTCAAAACCTGGCGCAGGTCGGGGGCGTCGAGGAAGAACGCGGCAACCCCCACCCCCTCGTCAACCCACCGCACCGCCTCGGCGGGATCCCGGGTGTAGAGCAGGAACTCCTCCGGCTCTCGCTTGCCCAGGATGTTGTCGATCACCTGCTCATGTAGCTCCACCACGGCAACCTCCCCTTCCAGCGGCAGCACCTGGAACTGATGGTTGTGGTAGGCGCCGGCCGCAACGCGTCCTCGGAGGGCGCCGAGCGTCTCCTCCAGCGAAGCCTTGCGCTCTCCGCCGGTGACGGCAACGCCCGCCTTCATCACGCGATGGGTGGGCAGCGCGACAAGGCCTGGGTCGCCGAGGTCGGTGAGGAGGGCCAGCGTGAAACGGGTAGGTGCGTCCTGGTCGCCGCCCACCTCCTCGGCGTAGGCAAGCGCGGTTTCGTACCGGTGGTGGCCGTCGGCGATCAGAACCGACAGGTATTCCAGGGCGGAGTGGACGCTGGCGTGGATGGCGGGGTCCGAGATCACCCACAGCCGGTGATCGGTTCCTTCCGGTCCTGTGAAGGTGACCGCGGGAGCTCTCGTCGCCACGCGCTCCAGCATCGCCGGAATACCGGTCTCCGACCCCTCATAGACGAACCACAACGGCTCGAGGCTGACCCGAGTCGCCCGCAGAAGGGCGAGACGATCCTCCTTGGGACCGCGGTGCGTCCTCTCGTGCGGCAGAACCACGCGTTCCGAGTAGGCCTGGAGCCGGAGCGAGGCGATCAGGTCGCGCCGCATCCGCCCATCGAACTCCACCTCGTGCACGTACATCGACCGCGACTCCGGCTCGAGGATCCGGTCGTCGAGCCATCGTTCGAAAGTTCTCGCCGCGCCCTCATAGTCCGCGCCGGGACGCGTGAGGTGGACGACGTTGTACGGCGAAAGCGAGCGGTACCGCGGAACCTCTGATTCCGGGATTACGTCATATGGCGGCGCTATGAGCTTGCTCGGGTCGCCTGCGCGGGCAAGGTAGTACCTGATCCCGGGCAGCGCCCGGACGTCAGCCGTCGGAAGTAGTGCCGAGCTCTACATAACGCAAGTCGGACATCCCCCCAACCTCTCTTAAACGCGACAAAACATCGGGCGCAACGCGATCGTCGACGGCGAGGATCATCATCGCATTGCCTCGCGGCGTGTCGCGCCCGACTTGCATGCTGGCTATGTTCACGTCGTGCTCGCCGAGGATGCTCCCGACTTTTCCGACGACGCCGGGGCGATCTTCGTGCCGACTCACCAGGAAACGGCCTTCCGGAAACAGGTCGACCCGGAACGAGTCGATGCGCACTGCGCGCGGCTCGCCCATGAGCAAGGTGCCTGCGATCTCATGCCCCTCCATTCGCACGGTCACCAGGCTGGCGTAGCTGCCGTGGCCCCTGGTGCGCCGCTCGACCAGCTTGATGCCGCGGTTGCCGGCGATCAGGCGCGCGTTGACCGCATTGATCCGCTCCTCGGTGAACGGTTGGAGCAAACCTTTGATGGCGGACGCGACCAGCAGGTTGACGTCGTGCTCCGCCAGTTCGCCCTCGAAGTCCATCTCGATCCCGCTCACCCGAGCACCGAAGAGCTGCGCGTGCAGCGCAGCGATCCGCTCGGTCAGGCTTGCGAAGGGCCGCAGATAGGCGATCTCCTCCGGCGGCAGCGCCGGAGCGTTGACGGCAAAACGCGGCAAATCCCCGGCCAGCACCGCGGCCACTTCTTCGGCAACGTCAAAAGCCACGGACACCTGCGCCTCCAGCGTCGAGGCGCCGATGTGCGGGGTGGCGATGAAGTTAGGCAGGGACAGCAAGGGATTCGCGCCAGGCGGCTCTTGCTCGAAAACGTCAGCGGCCGCAGCGGCCAACCGGCCCGACTGCAGCGCGGTGCACAGCGCCGCCTCATCCACGATGCCGCCGCGCGCCGTGTTGATGAGTCGGGCCGTCGGCTTCATGAGGGCGAGCTCATCCGCCCCGAGGAGGTTGCGATTTGAATCGACGAGCGGCACATGAACGGTGATGAAGTCGGCCTGTTCGAGCAGCTCGGGCAGGGTGACGAGCGCGACGTTAAACAGCTCCGCGCGCTCGACCGCAACCACCGGGTCGTAAGCCACGACATCCATTTCGAGGCCATGCGCTCGCTTGGCGACCTCGGAGCCGACATTGCCAAGACCGATCACCCCAAGCGTCTTGCCGCGAACCTCGGTGCCGATGAATTTCGTCCGCGTCCATTCGCCTCGCTTCACGGAGGCGTCTGCCTGCGGCACCCAGCGCGCCAAAGAAAAGAGAAGAGCAATCGTGTGCTCCGCAGCGGCGACGATGTTGCCGCGCGGTGCATTGACGACCAGGATGCCTCGGCGCGTGGCGGCGGACACGTCGATGTTGTCCACCCCGACGCCCGCGCGTCCGACGACGCGAAGCTTGTGTCCCGCATCGATGATCGGCGCGGTGACACGGGTCTCGCTGCGCACGACGAGCGCGTCGAAATCAGGAATGCGGCGGATCAGCTCCGCCTCGGCCAGCTTGCTGACGACGGTGACCTCGCCCGCCCGGCGCAGGCGCTCGAGGCCGTCCTCGGCCAGCGGGTCGGCCACCAAGATCTTCGCCATTGGAAACGGTTAGCGTGCGGCGGCGGCCACGCCCTGTGTCGACGCGGTGACCGCTGTGACTCCGCGGCCGTCGGCCGGAGCGATGTCGAGCTCCTCCAGAGCCTGCTCCATCGCCCAGATCACCTGCACGACATCACCTTCCGCGACCGCGCCCAGGTGTCCGACGCGCACCATCTTGCCCGTCATCTTGCCCTGCCCGCCCGCGATCACCACGCCGTACTTCGTGTCCAGGAGAGTGCGCAACGCGGCGACGTCTAGGCCAGGCGGTGGGACCGCGGAGGTCACGGTGTTGGAACGGTATCCGTCCTGCGCGAAGAGCTGGAAACCAAGCGCCTGCAGGCCGGCCTGGGTCGCGCGCGCCAGACGCTGGTGGCGCTCGTAGACCTTGTTCAGCCCTTCTTCCTGGAGCATGCGCAGGCCTTCTTGCAGCGCGAACGCGACCGGGACCGCAGGCGTAAACGGCGTCATGCCCTTCTCGGCCCAGCTCTTCGCTTCCTTCCAGTCGAAGTAAAAACGCGGCGAGCGGGCCTTTGCCTGCTGCGCCCACGCCCGCTCGCTGACGCTTACCAGGGCAATCCCGGGGGGGGCCATCCAGCCCTTCTGCGATCCGCTGACCGCGACGTCGACGCCCCACGAGTCCGTTTCGATGTCGATCGAGCTGATGGAGCTGACACCGTCCACCACCACCACGCGCTCTGCGCTGCGCGCCGTCTGCGCCAGCTCGCGAAGCGGGTTGGTAAGTCCGGTCGATGTTTCGTTGTGGGTGAGCAGCACGACCTGGGCCTTGGGGTGACGCTGCAGCACGACCTTCAGGTCGTCCGGATCCACTGGTTGGCCCCACTCGAACTCCAGGCGGACCACGTTGGCGCCGTATGCAGCCGCGAGCGCTGCGAATCGCTCGCCGAAGTTTCCGCACAGGGCGGCGACGACCTCATCGCCGGGCGAGACCAGGTTCGCGACCGCCGACTCGAGCCCGCCCGTGCCCGAGCTGGTGAGGAGCAGCAGGTCGTTCTTCGTCTTGAACACGCGCTTGGCGCCGGCGGTGATCTCGGCCAGGATGGCGGCGAACTCGGGCCCGCGGTGGTCGATCATCGGCCGATTCATGCTGCGCACGACGCGCTCGGGGAGGGGCGTCGGTCCGGGAATTCGCAGCTGGGTCTGAAAGGTCATGGGCGCGCTCCGTTGATGGGTTGCGGCGGCAGGCTAAATTCTATCGGGCGTCCCCTGCCGGCCGGGCCGGACCTCCCCAACGGTGGGGAGGCCAGGCTAGCGCTGCTCGGTCGTGTACGGCAGGAGCGCGATCGCGCGGGCGCGCTCGAGCGCCGTGGTCAGAGGCCTCTGGTGCCGCGCGCAAGTGCCGGTGACGCGCCGGGGCAGGATCTTCCCGCGGTCGCTGATGAACCGGCGCAAACGGGAGATCTCCTTGTAGTCGATGTAGTCGATCTTCTCGACGCAGAAGGTGCAGACCTTGCGGTGCTGGCGCTTCGGCCCTCGCGGGCCGCCTCCTGATCCAGATGATGTTTGTTCGCGAGCTGGTGGACGGCTGACTGCCATGGATATCTCCTAAAACGGAATTTCGTCCGGGTCGACGTCGCGAGGCGCGTCGTCCGGAGCTGGAATCTCATCTGACTGTGCGGGGCGGCTGCGAGGAGTGCCATCGCTCGGCGCACCGCTGCTGCGGCTGTCGAGAAACTGAACGTCGTTCGCGATGATCTCGGTGGTGCGCCGCTTCTGCCCGTCCTGGCCTTCCCACGAGCGGGTCTGGATGCGGCCTTCGATGTAGACCAGCGCGCCTTTGCGCGTGTACTGGGCGACGATTTCCGCCAGGTTCCGCTTACCGGCGTTGTAGGCGACGATGTTGTGGTAGTCGGTGAACTCCTTGCGCTCGCCGTCAGGTCCGGTGGACCATCGGTTGGTGGCGATGCTGAAGTTCGTGACCGCGGTTCCGCTGGGCGTGTAGCGCATCTCAGGATCCTTGGTCAGCCGGCCGATGAGCAACGCCTTGTTCAAGTTCGACATTTAAGAGTCCTCCCGATCCTCCCGATCCGGCTGGCGCACCTGCTCCACCGCCGGCTTCGACTCCGAAGCGATCGGCTCCAACACGACCTCCGCCGGCGGTGGCGTGACGGCGGTCGCGACGACCTTCTCCGGCTTGCGCACGATGAGATGGCGCAAGACCTCTTCAGTGATCTTGAGCGCGGCCTCGAGTTCCGGCACGCGATCCGGCTCGAGCTGGAAGTCCTGCAGCACGTACGCACCCTCTTTCTGGTGCTTGACCTCGTAAGCCAGCTTGCGCTTGCCCCAGAGATTGGTGCGCTCAATCCCGAATCCCGCAACGGGAACCTCCTTCCTTTGGGTTTCAGGCCCCGGACCAACGGAGGCAGAGCCCCCGGCCGAGGCCAGAAAGGTCAGGTCGGTATTCTACCAAGGGCTATGGCTTCCAAATCCCGAGCGAAGGCTGCCGCGGGCCCGGGCAAGGGCAAGACCGGCCGCCGGCCGCCGACCCGAGTGAAAAGCGGCGACGTTCCGCTCATGCCGATCGTGGTCGGAGCGATCCTGGGCGTGCTCGCGATCACGATGATCGGGCTGATCGTCTATTTCGAGCGACCCGCGTCCGGACCGCAGCCGGTCGCCGGCGTCCCATGTGACAGCCTCGAGCACTCGCAGGTGCACTACCACGCCGCGCTGCAGATCGTCTACAACGGCAACGTCGTCAACCTGCCCGACAACGCCGGCATCCAATACGACTCCACCGGCGCCAACATCTCCTGTTACTACTGGCTGCACGTCCACGCAGCGAACAAGAATGTGATCCACATCGAATCCCCGGCCAGCGACACGTTCACCCTGGGCCAGTTCTTTGATGTCATGAACTCATGGAGCCAAGCCAACGGAAAGCCCGCGCAAAAGCTCGACGCCACCCATGTGTCGACGTTCACGATCGGCCCAGACCAGAAGATCGTCACTTACGTCGACCTAGGCGACGGGAAGGGACCGCAGGTCCATGAGGGCGATCCGCGCGCGATCCAGCTGAAGGCCCATGAGGTGATCACGATCGAGATCACGCCTCCGGACGTGACGCCGCCTCCGTTTACGTTTGCGTCGGGGCTGTAGCCCCTCCGACGGCTTCGCCGCCACCTCCCGAGGGGTGGGGAGGAGTCACCTCGAGAAGCACTCGCGCCGCTCGGTAGTGCTCGAGCTCGTCGTGGTTTTGTCCGGCCCTCTGCGCGCGGTCCGCGAGCTGTAGGTGGGCCTTGACGGCGTCACCCTGGTAACGGAACTCCTGCCCACGCTCGACAGTGTTCAGCCGCTCGATCCGGTGGCGATCGTTATGCAGCTCGATCTCCTGCCGCTCGTGAGCCAGGATCTGGGCTGCCTGCTCCTTGCGCCCCAGCGAGATCAGCGCCTGCGCCTGGCACACGCGCGCGTCCGATCCGAGCGGCCAGTCGTATGAGTTCAGCGCGGGCTTCAGGGCGAGCAACGCGCGGCGCGGCTCGCCCTGCAAGAGCAGGACGCGGCCTTTTTCAAGTGCCAGCTCCCGCTCGACGCCGGCTTCGTGGCCCTCGAGCAGGTACTCGACTTCGGTGCCCAGGCGCTCCGCGATGACGCGCAGCAAGCGGATCGACGGTCGCGCCTTGCCCATCTCCACCTGGTTGAGGAAGGCGCGGCTGAAGTCGTCGCGCACAACTTTGGCCAGGCTCATGCCGCGGTCGGTGCGGATCCGCCTGATCCGCTGACCGAGCGATTCGGTCTCTTCCATCGGCCTGGCGTCTTCATCCATGTAAAGAAGCAGCTTACAGGTAGTCGCGCGGGTCCAGGCTGCGGGTCAGGGTTGTGAAGTTCTTGAATCCTCGGCGTGTGACCATGCCGGTGTCCTCGACGCGGACCCCGCCCAAACCCGCCAGGTAGAGGCCCGGCTCGACTGTGACCACATCGCCCTCCGCCAGGGGATCGTCAGCCGTGGCGCGGAGCCCGGGGCCTTCGTGGACTTCGAGCCCAACTCCGTGGCCGGTGCTGTGGTTCATCTTGGCCACCCCGTCCGGCCCTTCGTAACCGGCCGTCTTGGTGCCGAAGCCGCGGTCGACCAGGACATGGCACACGCTGAGGTGGGCCTCCTTGCCGGGCACCCCCGGAGCGATCGATTCGATGCCGGCGTCGAGCGCCTGAACGACTGCTGCGTGCATCAACCTGACGTCCTCGCCGATCTCCCCGACCACGACCGTACGCGTCAGGTCGCCGTTGTAGTGATTGCGCCGGCTGGTCGGGAAGATGTCGATGATCACCGGCGCGTTGGCCTTGATCGGACCGTCGCCTCGATAGTGCGGCAGGGCGGATCCTGGAGAGCCGGCGATGATCATGCTCGGGCATGTGAAGCCCTTCTCGCCCAGCGAAAACTGAGCGCGGGCATAGAGGTGCTCTGAGGTGAGCGGGCCACCGTTCGACCACAGGATCCCGTCCCTAATCTCGGCATGTGCTAGCGCGCGGACGACCTCCACAACCGCTGATTCGGCCGCGCTTTGCGCCTCCTGGATGGCGGCCGCTTCGTCGGCCGTCTTGCGTCTGCGCTCGGCGGCAAAGAGATCGCGCACGACCTGTGCCTCGACACCGCTCGCGCGAAGGTCCTCGAGGTGGACCGCCCGGAGATTCGGCGAGACGCGGGCTTCGGCGATCCCTCTCTCGATGATCAGGCGCGCAGCCAGGCGCGCCCACGATTCATGTAAGTAGGCCTCATGGTCCTCGCGGATGTTCGGCACCCTGGATTGCACACGCGCGCGGTCGACCTCGAGCGGGCTGACTATGAGGACGTCGTCCTTTTCTCCGTAACGGACGTATAGGCCCGCCTCGACGCTGAAGCCTGTCGCGTAGATGAAGTCGGCGTCGTCCTCGCCGGTCGGGATCAGGACGATTGGCGCCGATCCGGACCGTCGCGCCTTCGCTCGCCTCGGAGCCGCTGGCTCGCCGGGCTCGGGATCGCGCCAGAGGCCCGCCGTCTCGACGGCCTGCGCCACGGCCTGCAGCAGAGCATCCTCGCCGCGGCCTCGGGGCCTTCTGCCGCCGCGGCCTTCGAGGTTGAGCTTTTCCTGGACCTCGTAGCCGCTCGTGTACGCGACCTCATAGCCGAGGTCGCGGAGCTGGGCCAGGTCGCGGCGTAGGGTGCGCTCAGAGACGCCGGCGCGGTCCGCCAGCTCGAGGGGATTGAGACCGGGCTCGACGATGATCGCGGCCAGGACTCGCAGCAGCCGGGCCAACCGCTCCGCTCGGTTCACGCTAGGTCAGATAAGAGGCCGCATTCACTCCGGCCGTCCCCGAGACGTCTCATTCCAAACGCCTCCCATCGTGGCTTGTGCAGGAGGGGGTTCCGCGGGGGAGGACAGCGTCCTCACCCGCGCTTTCTTAGCTGATCTCTTCCCAGGAGGTGGCGTTCCCCTCAAACGGGTCAGGCTCAGCCTCTTCCTGGTTCCCCACCTTCTGGTGGAACCGGCTGGCGATCATCTGATACGCCATTGCCTTCGGGATGCCGAGCTTGGTGAGGGACTTCACCTCATCGGCCATCACCTTGTCACGGGCGGCCTCGATGGCGGCCAGCACCTCTTCGATTGACGCTGTCTTCTTGACCATGCGAACTGCCATTCTACCGGCTGGCTCTGACCCGAGCCTTAGACTTGTCCTGACTGCGGCCGTTCGTGGTGGGGGTTTGGATGGCGACTGACTACGCTCCCGACAAGATCAGAAACGTGGTCCTTCTGGGCCACTCGCACGACGGCAAGACGACCCTCGCCGAGTCGATGCTGTTCGCCTCGGGTTCCATCGCGCGCATGGGCTCGACCGACCAGGCCACCGCCACCATGGACTTCGAGCCCGAGGAACACAAGAAGAAGATCTCGATCAATCTCGGGGTCGGCTTCGCCGAGCACAACGGCTACAAGATCAACATCCTCGACGCCCCGGGCTTCTTCGATTTCGCGGGCCAGGTGATCAGTGGCTTGCGGGCGGCGGAGGGCGCGGTCGTTGTGGTCGGGCCGACCTCCCAGCTCGCCGTCGGCACAGAGGTCGCCTGGGAACACTGCAACCGGACGAACAAGCCGCGGATCGTAGCCGTCAACAAGCTGGACAAGGAGAATTCCGACTTCTACGGCGCGGTCGCCGCCATGCGCGACCACCTTTCGCCCCGGCCGTTTCCCCTCCATCTTCCCATCGGCTCGGAACAGGACTTCCGCGGCATCGTCGACCTTCTCCACCTCAAGGCTTTCGTGACGACCCCCGACGGTAAGGGCAGCGAGGTCCCGATACCGGACGACATGCAAAAGCTCGTCGAGCAGTACCGGGGCCAGCTCATCGAAGCGGCCGCGGAGAGCGACGATTCGCTGCTCGAGAAGTACCTCGACGCCGGAACTTTGAGCGAGGAGGAGATCCAGCGTGGTTTGCGCGAGGGAATCCTCGAGGGCAAGGTTGCCCCCGTCGTGTGCTGCTCGGCGACCAAGCTCCTGGGCGTGCGGACGCTCATGTCGACCATCGCCGAGCTGATGCCGCCGCCCGAGGTCGAACCGGAGAAGCCGGCGAAGGCGTTCGTGTTCAACACCGGCGGCGACCAGTTCGGGCGCGTCTCTTACTTCAAGGTCCTGGCGGGCACCGTCAAGGCCGACGCCCATCTGCCCAACCTGAGCCGAGGCGGCGAAGAAAGGCTTGCGCAGATCTTTTTTCCGCGTGGCAAGGACCACGTCGCCGCGACAGAGGTGCGCGCCGGTGACATCGGCGCGGCGACCAAGCTCGCGCACACGTTCACCGGTGAGACGCTGGGCATGAAGGACGGCGGACCCCTGCCGCCTCTGGATCTGCCGGGGCCTGCCTACAGCGTGGCGATCACCCCGAAGGCGCGCGGCGACGAGGAGAAGATCTCGAGCGGCCTGGCACGGCTGAGCGAAGAAGATCCGACGTTGCACGTGGAACGCATGGAGGAGACCAAGCAGCTGGTCATCGCGGGACTTGGCGACGTCCACCTGGACGTGACCCTCGAGAAGCTCAGGCGTAAGTACGGTGTCGAGGCCACGACCCAGGTCCCTCGCGTCGCTTACCGCGAGACGGTTTCCAGCCACAGCCGGGCCGAGGGCCGCCACGTCAAGCAGTCGGGCGGTCACGGCCAGTACGGGATCTGCGTGATCGAGGTCGCTCCGACCAAGCGAGGCGAGGGCTTCGTGTGGGAGGACAAGATTTTCGGCGGGGCGATCCCGCAGAACTTTCGAGCCTCCGTGCAGAAGGGGATCGTCGACAACATGGCGAAGGGGGTGGTCGCCGGCTATCCGATGATCGACGTCAAGGTGACGCTCGTTGACGGGAAGTACCACGCCGTCGACTCGAACGATATGGCGTTCCAGATCGCGGGTTCACTCGCAATCCGCAAGGGCGCGCTCGATGCCGGTCCGGTTCTCCTCGAGCCGCTCGTCGAGGCGACGATCCACGTGCCCGAGAAATATCTCGGCGACATCATGTCCGATATCAACGGGCGCCGGGGGAAGATCCTCGGCACCGAGCCCATCGACGGCTACCAGGACGTCAAGGTGATGGTGCCCGAATCCGAAATGCTGCGCTTTGCGCTCGACCTGCGCTCCATCACCCAGGGACGCGGCAGCTTCTCGAAGAAGTTCTCGCACTATGAGGAAATGCCGGCCCACCTGGCCAAAGGCATCATCGAAGAGTTCCAGAAGCAGCACGAAGCCGCCAGCTAGCTCGCGGCTAGCTACTATCGGGGCGTGACCGCCCCAACCGCCCACGACGTGGTCGTGATCGGCGGGGGCGTGACCGGAGCTGGTGTCGCGCGCGACCTTTCTCTGCGCGGTCTCTCCGTCCTGCTCCTCGAAAAGGGGGACTGGGGCGCCGGCACGACCGGCGCCTCGAGCTGGATGATCCACGGCGGGCCGCGCTACCTCGAGTTCGACTGGGATACCACGCGGCGTTCCTGTATCGACGCCGGCCACATCGTGACCATCGCCCGCAATCTCGTCTACCGCGTCGTCTTCCTCATCCCGGTCATGCCCCACGATCGAAACAACATCGAGCGTATGGAAACGGCGATGGAGGTCTACGACCGCTTTCAACCGCTGAAGCACGCTCATCCCCACCGGCGCCTCACTGGTGATGAAGCGCGCGAGGTCGAGCCCGGTTTGGCGCCCGATGTCCTGGCTGCGGTGACGATGGAGGAGTGGGGCATCGACCCGCACCGCCTAGTCTTCGCGAACGTCCAGGACGCAATCGACCACGGCGCTCGGGCGATGAACCATACCCGCGTCACAGAGCTGATTCGCGACGGAGGCAACGTCATCGGCGTCCGCTACCGGGCTTCGGACGGTGAGCTCTCGGAAGCACGAGCCCGTGTGGTGGTCAACGCGACGGGACCGTGGGCGCCCGAGC
Source organism: Chloroflexota bacterium (assembly GCA_005881275.1). Taxonomy (GTDB): domain Bacteria; phylum Chloroflexota; class Dormibacteria; order Dormibacterales; family Dormibacteraceae; genus 40CM-4-65-16. The sequence goes on along the minus strand of VBEF01000085.1, from coordinate 1,607 downwards.
TTGCCGCGATGGCCGGTGTCGACGTCAACCTGCGGCCGGCCAAGGGCATCCACATCGTCTACCCGCACCGGATCTCCAATTTCTCGATCAGCGCCGAATCCATCGACGGGCGCGACCTGCTGATGGTGGCGCACGCGGGTTTCACCCTTCTCGGCACCACAGATGACGACTTCTACGGCGACCTGGATTCCGTCGATGTGATGGAAGACGAAGTCGAGTACCTCCTCCAGGGTTTCGAGCGCGTGTTTCCGGCGATCCGCAACTACCGGCCCGTGCGCACCACGACCGGAGTGCGCCCAACCCTTTTCAAATGGCGTCGTTACGAGGACGAGCTGTCACGCCGCTACGAGGTCATCGACCACGCGTCGCGGGGCGTGGAAGGCTTCGTCACAATCGCCGGCGGCAAGCTGTCTATGTACCGACTGATGGCCGAGGAGACGTCCGACGCCGTTTGTCGGAAGCTCGGCCACCAGGCCGAGTGCACAACCGCGACCCGGCCGCTGCCTGGCAATGAATCGGATACAGAACCAGTTGCCGAGCTCGCCGCCCGCTGCGGCATCTCGGCGCTGGCCGCGCTCAAGCTGCAGAGCCGGCACGGATCAAACGCGGAGAAGGTCCTCGATGAAGGCCGCACCTCGCGGATCCTCTGTCGGTGCGAGCCCGTCACCGAAGCGGAGCTGGTCTATGCGGCGCGCCATGAACAGGTGCGCACGCTGGCGGATGCGTTCCGCCGGGTGGGCGTCGCAGGCGGACCATGCGCCGGCGCGGCGTGCATCCTGCGCGCTTCCGAAGTGGTTGGCCGGGAGCTCGGTTGGAGCGCCGCGCAAAGGTTTGCAGCGGCGCATGATTTCGTGCGGGGCGCGTGGTTGGGCCGCGCGCCGGTCCTGGCTCAAGCTGGCTGGGCACAGGAAGAGCTCGCGCAAGGCGCGATGCGCGGCCTGATGAACCTCGAGGGTCGCGCTTAGGTGGCGAGAGCTGATTCACTGGCAAAACTGGCGTGGGCTTACGGTCTTCACCTTGCCCGGCGCAGGCTCAAGCGACCGCGCTCTCAGCTTTCCGCCCTGTACGCCACTTACGCCGCCGACGGCATTCGCCCGATGCCCGCCGCCGATCGCGCCCGCCATCCGGCCCTCGTCGGCTGCATCAACTGCGGTCTTTGCGCGCTTGCCGCGGGACGGCTTGGCAAAACGCGTTTACCCGACCTCGCATCCTCTTACATGCGCCTTTACGCGCGGCTTGGAGAGGCGGCCTCGGATGTATCGGGCGCCGGAGACGGTTCAGCGCCGGACCTGGCTGCGGCTTCCTTGGTCTGCCCGGTCGGGCTGCCGCTCGAGGACGTGGCGGCGGTTGTACGCCGGATGACGACGCGCTGAGGGCGGGGCGCCGGGCGCCAGGCCGAGGCCCCGATCCGGATCACCCGTTCACCTGGCGCGGAGCTTGATCAGCCAGGCTCCCGACCACCGCTGGGGGTTGCCGCAACCCCGCTGGAGAGGGCCGGCGCCCCTCCGGGGAGGCCTCAGTTGCGCTCCGCATTTGCAGGCCCGACTGCGCCAGGACTTGCGGGTTATCCACATTCTGTATACAGTCTGGGGAGATCACACAACATC
>VBEF01000058.1 GCA_005881275.1 Chloroflexota bacterium | reverse complement strand
GAGGCAAAGCCTTGCCCGGTCGCCTCGGTCACGCCATACGCGAGGGCGAGAATTCCGCCGGTCAGGCTCACCGCCCCAGGGACGTCGAGGCTGACGTTGGCCTCCTGGCGAGCAGCATCTGCCGCCAGCACCGGAGATAGCACAACGGCGACGAGACCCAATGGCACGTTTACGAAGAGCGTGAAGCGCCAGCTCAATTCCTGGGTGAGCAAGCCTCCCAGAATCAACCCAGCCGATGCGCCGCCGGCAGCCATAGCGCTCCAAATCCCAAGCGCACGATTGCGCTCTGGGCCTTCCTTGAAGGTCGTTGTCAGAAGCGACAGTGCCGCTGGCGAGACCAAGGCGCCGGCAAAGCCCTGGATCAAGCGAGCGGCGATCAGCATTCCGCCGGACTGGCTGAATCCGCCCAACATCGATGCCCCGATGAAGAGGACTAAACCCGTCACGAATATGCGTCGCCGGCCGACGACGTCAGCGAGCCGACCGCCCAGCATGATAAAGCCGCCAAAGGTGAGCGCATAGCCGCTGACCACCCATTGGATGTTCTCAGCCGACAAACTCAGAGTCCGCTGCATCGAGGGCAGCGCGACGTTGACGATCGCGATGTCCAGGATCAGCATGAACTGCGCCGCGCAAAGCAGCGCGAGTATCAGATTTGGGCGATGACGTGTGGTGTCAACAACCAGGCTTTTCGTGGCCAGTTCAGATAATAGAAGTTAGTCGGGGGCCCGGGATTTGAACCCGGGGCCTCAGGGTCCTGGCCGCGCGTCGTAAGGCACCGCGTAGGCGCACAGAAGGTTGGCTAGCGACTTACTGTTACCGCGCGACGTTGTATCGACTCCGCCAAGCGTCGCGCCGCTGCCAGATCTGAAGCGGAGACCGCAATCTGCCGCCCGCAACTTGCGGTTTTAGGGATACAGAAGGTGGGCCGAGAGCGGCGCGTAAGCCGGGTTCTGTGTTTGAGAGATCGACCTGCCCATTCTGAATACGACACGACACCCAATGACACCTAGCGATTGAGAGCGACTGCGTACTGGATGCGTACTGAGTACGCCCGACTTACTGTATCCCTAGACCGTCGTGGGCTTGCCAATGAAGTCGGGGAAGCGATCGCCCAACGGTGTCGTCATTAGTGATTGGGGGGGAACTGGATCACGAGCCGCCGCCTGATCCGGTGCAGTTCGAGGAAGAGCCAGCCCCAGATGACAATCGACGCGACCACAAACGCGACGCCCGCATACACCAAGGCCATGGTTGCGCTGCCGCCCAACACCAGGTAGACAGTTGCGGCAATCGCTCCCACCAAGAACGTATTGACCAGTGCAACCAGCGTTGCCATGCTCGCGGCGGGGAGCATCGTCATGGCCCAAAGCGACGGGTGCCGGCTAGCGGATTCGACGACCCCCGCCTCATCGTCATGAACCGGGAGGGTGAGGTATGGATTTATATCCGCGTCGAGCTCCGTGAAGAAGTGGCGGATGCGATTGAGTGATTGGATGTAGAGAACGGTTTGACCGTGCGCGTGCAACATCCGTGCCATTGCCAGAAGACCCCCAAGAAGGTTGAGCAGAAGAACTCCGAGCGCAAAGACCTGGAACTCGCGCGTGAAGTGAGAGGCGTTGGAGATCAAGGCGAGTGCGACCCCCGTGGCTGACAGGAAGACGAAATACAGATTGGTTCGGGCGGCAGACACGGCCGACGTCGACCCGAGGCGTTGGACCAGAGCGCTGTACTCTGCGCTCAGGATCTGAAACCTGAGCTCTAGGTCAGGCCGCTCTCGGGGGCTCGGTGACGATTTCATGCTTTCTGCAGAGCCCTGCCAACTTCGGACTCGCTTCCAGCACCGACACCTCGAGTTCTCTCATCAAGGTGCGAGGGGCGCCCAAGGAGGCTCAAGATTTCGGCAACGGCGCCCCGCTGCGGACCGAGGCGACGACGTCAAGGATCGCTTGACTCGACGCCGCAGCGGCGGTCTTATCGTGAATGAGACCTGGATGATCGGTATCAGGCAGAACCCGATGAACGCTATTGGTCGAAAGACCGGTCATCTTGTCCTGTAGCGGGATCCACCCGGTCGCAGCCCCTTTGCTAGCAGTCACAACAATCAGCGGACGATCGCCGAGGGTTGTGAGCTCCGCAGCCTCTTTGAGGGTCATCGGCAGCTCGGCAAACTCGTCGCGCTGAATGCGGTTGAGGTTCGCCGCCGATACCACTGCGCGTTCTTCGTCACGTGTTGGGACCGGCAGAGGGTCTCCAGCCAACCGATTGACCAGTTGAAACACCCCTAAACGCGCCAGTGAGGGGAAAAGCGCCGTCGCTCGGCGGAGGATGCTGTACTGGGACGGGAAGTCCGGCAAGCCACCGGTCAAGGCTTCGTTGGGCTGCGAGTCGAGCATGACCATTCCGGCGACCTGGTCCGGGTAGCGGGCGGCAAAGATCCTCGCGTAGACGCCGCCTGTCGAGTGACCGACCACCACATACGGGCCTGGGATCTGTGCATTGGCCAGCAGATTGTGGAGGTCGGTGGCAACCGCGACGCCGTCCTGCGGACTGGGTGGGGGATCGCTCCAGCCCTGGCCCGCGCGGTCGTAAGCGCAGACGGTGGTGTTCTGCGCGACGGCTGGCGCGATCCAGCCTCCCCAGTACACGGAGGTCTCGGCCAAACCGGACACCAGTACGACAGTCGGGCTGCCCGAGCCGGTGCAGTGCAGGTAGAGGCGGCGTCCGCCGACGTCGACCAGGTGGCCGGGCATCGCGGTGGTGCTCCGGTCGACCTGTTCTTGAATCGTCTCGTAACCGCCTCCGACCCCGGCGACAACGAGGCCGACGCAGAGCGGGTACAGGATCAGCCGGCGCGTGATGCTGCGTAAAGTCCGGCGTGCCTGCACTGTCATCCACACAGCAAGAGCGATCAAAGCCAACGGCCAGATCCATCCGAGCAGATTCATTGCGTTGGCGTCAGGCGTGAAAATCAGGAGGCATGCGCCGGCGACAGCCATGAGCGCCGCCGGTACGATTGCCCACCGGTGCGCTTGATTGCTCCAGCGTGTCGATAGCATCGCCAATAACGCCCAGCCGAGAGCCCATCCGAGTAGCGCAGTGCCCATGATCACGTGTTCCTGAGCTCCTCCGAACGGGCCGATCACGAGGACGAGCGCGACTACAAATCCGGTGATCAAGGAGCCGACGACAATAAGACCGACGCGACCCTTGCGGATCGAGCGATCTTTAGCGTCTATCTCATGATCCCGGTATTTGCTATCCATCATTGGCTATCCGCTCAAAGGCTATTGTGTCCAGCGATCACAGGATCGCCGATGTCATACCGACTAGGTCGGCGCTGACGTTCCAGACCTCGCTGTCATATCGGTGTCGTAGGTGACTCTGTTTGCCGTCTTGGGCTTGCCGTTGGCAAAGAACTCGCCCGTGACGCCGTGCATGTTGGGTGAGGAGGCGAGGTAGATCGATGCCTGAGCACCTTGCGCCGGGGTCTTGAGGAACGGGAGAACAGGTTTGCTCACGACTGTGAAGACTCTGGCTTGGTCTTCAGCGCCGAAGTTTGTGCGCACGATGCCGGGGTGTGGCTGTAGGCCGCCTGCCCGGAGTAATTGCCGGCGCTCTGCAGGTCGTCGAACTCGATCCGGCCCTCCGCCTGTACGTGCGAGGAAACGGTGACGACTCGCGCGGGTGCGCTGGCCTTGAGCCGATCCAGAAGGAGGTTGGTGAGCAAGAAGGAGGCAAGGTGGTTGACAGCGAATGTGTGCTCCAGGCTATCGGCCGTCGAGTGTCTGTGGGCCCAGAACCCGCCGACGTTGTTGACCAGCACGTCGAGCCGCGGGTAGGCATTCAGGACGGCGTTGGCTAGCCGATGCACCTCTGCCTGGGAGGACAAGTCGGCGGCGAACGCATCGACAGCCGGATTTCCTGAAAGGGTGCGGATCTCGGACGCAGCCTGTTCGGCCCGGCTGAGGTCGCGACCCGTGATTCCGACCCGGGCCCCGAGGCGGGCAAGGCCGATCGCGGTGGCCTTGCCAATTCCTCCGGTGGCGCCGGTGATCAGCACGATCTTGCCGGTCATGAGATTTGGTTCAGACACTAATCACGACCGTTCCCCGCGCATGTCCTTCTCCGACATGAGCGAGCCCCCTGCCGGTATCACTCAGCGCGTAAGTGGCGTCGATGACCGGTGTGATCTTGCCGGCTTCGATGAGCTCCTTCAGGACGAGCAGGTCTGCTCGGTTGGTGAATTTGATGGCCGGACCCAGCTGCCGGCGCTCGAACATCGACACTGTGGCCGACTTGAGGACGGTACCGATGGTGCCGAACCAACGACCGCCCGACGTTCCGTTGTTGGACTGCAGCTTTCCGCTGGGGGTGAGCACGCGCCTGGTGTCTGACAACGAATGGTTCGCCATGTTGTCGAGGATGAAGTCGAAGCGGTGCCCGTTTCGGGTGAAGTCTTCACGTGTGTAATCGATGACATGGTCAGCGCCGATCGAGCGGACCATCTCTACGTTCCGCGTGCTACACACGCCGGTCACCTCGGCGCCGAACGTTTTGGCGATCTGCACGGCGAATGTACCGATGCCGCCCGAGGCACCGTTGATCAGGACCTTCTGACCTGGCTTGATCTTGCCCTGGTCGCGAAGCAGTTGGAGAGCGGTGGATGCAGACACGCCGACGGCCGCGGCTTGCTCGAAGGTGAGGCTTGTCGGCTTCGGAACGAAGTGGTCCGCAGGAGCTGACGCGTACTCGGCGAATGCGCCCGTGCACCAACCGAATACCTCATCGCCTGGCCGGAGACCGGTCACGCCATTGCCGACCGCCTCGACCGTTCCCGCTATGTCCGTTCCCGGCACACGGCCTTTTGGCTTCCCGTAGGCCGGACGAGCGATGTACGGCAAGCCTGTCACAACGAGCCAATCACCCACATGTATGGAAGCCGCGTGAACGCGAACCAGCGCCTCACCATCCTTGACCGCGGGCTTGGCGATTTCCTGAAGACCGAGAACAGCCTCGGGGTTGCCGTACCTGTCTTGAACGATTGCTTTCATCGGTACACCTCGGGCTTGAAGCCCTTGAATATGAGCCAGAACGGCATCACTACCTCAAAGAAGAAGCCTGGGATCGTGAGATACAGGCCGATGTGGATGCCGAAGATTTCCGCGATCGTCCCGGCCGCGAGAATCGGGTAGCCGATTAAGCCCGAGATCGCCAGCCAGCGTGGGATGAGCTGGGTCCGGAACAGCAGCACGCACAGCAATGTGGCTCCGACACCCAGCACCATCTCGCCCATTTGGTAGGCGGTGAAGTTCGTCTGGACGAGAATCGAGCCGAGGGTTTGCGCGCCGGGCTCACCAGCGTGCTTGCCCAGCGGAACGATTAGAAGGAGAGCAAGTGCCCCGACGGCGAGGAGCACAACTTCGACGATCATCGTCGCCAGGTAGGCCAGCGCGGTTCTCTGGCTGTGCTTCTCGAGGATTGGGAAAAACAGAACTGCCTTCCCCACATCCACGCCAGTGTTCAAGAAGATCAAAAAGGCGCCCGTGATCAAAAGGGTCTGATTGGCGCCGATCGTCGAGAGAAAGTTGGAGCTGCCGACCAGTGAGGTCGCCAGTCCCGAGCCGATTCCGTAAGAGAGAAATCCCAACAGGAACAGGGCTCCGATAAGCCTCGAATACGTCATCCGAGATCGGCCCAGAACACTGGTCCTGATTGAGACAGCGGGCGGCGCGTAACCGTTGGTCGTCCGTTTCGTATCGATCATGAGCTGCACTCCTTTTGTTTGATGGTGTGATCTTCTGCGCCGCTCTAGGGCGCAGGCATCGGGGGCAGTACTGACTGACCACGTAATCGACTACGTGGTGAACCAGTACTCACACCGACGATTCCTCACGCCACCTCGCTCAAGGTGGCGATGTGAACTACTACATGGCCGAATTGAAGCTGCGAGTCGACGCGGGGACGGACCTTTCGTGGATCCGCCAGAGCCTCGATGCGGCGTGCCGGCGCCTCGACGGCGCCAGCCCTGGCCTGAAGATCTTGAGCGCAATCCACATACCGGACGACGGCCGGCTCTCGTGCATCGTCACGGCGGCCGGCCGCGAGGACGTCCTGCGCCTGTTCGAGATCGCGCTGCTGCCTTCGGCGCGGGTCCTGGAGGTGGTGGACGTCTAGGTCGGAGTCAGTTCGCGCGCCACCCAGCTGGAGATCTCGACTCGGGAATTGACTCCAAGCTTGTCGAGGATGTTGGACACGTGTGTCTCGACAGTCCGCTCGGACAGGAAGACGCGGGATGCGATCTCCTTGTTGCTCAGGCCCTCCGATACCAGTTCGGCGATCTCGAGCTCCCGCTTGCTCAGTGGCATCGTGCTCGTCTTTGTCGGCGGGCCCGCCACTCTCAATGGCTTCTTCTCCTCGAGTGCGTAGGCGATCGCCTCGTCCCTCACCATCCGCTTCCCGGCTTGCATCTCAGACTCCAGGACTGTGGGTCCCAGGGAGGCGGAAATGGTTTCTCGTGCCTGCTTGATAAGCGGTTCCATGTGCTGCATCAGTCGGATGCCCGTCTCGGCCTGCAGATTCTCCGCGGCACCCAGAAGTCTTGCGGCCCGCTGGGGTCGACCGGACATGGCAGCCTCGCAGGCGAGCCCGTCCAACATGTAGAGGATCATGTCCCGGTTCTCCAGGCGCCGCTCGATTGCCAGGGCTTCCTCGAACAGCGGCCGGGCCGTCTCGGTTTGCCCATTCTGGAGAAGCGAGAAGCCGTACATCGAAATCAGGTAGCTCAGGGTTTGGATGTCGCCGCGATCGCGGGCTCGGCCGGCCCATTCGGAGTAAACCCGTCCTACTGCTTGTAGGTCCCTGTCGCCGAGGGCGATAAACGCTTCAGTCAGGGCCAGCATTGCGTCGGCGGCTGCATCATCAAGCGCGCCGGCCAGGACCTTGGCCTCACGCAGCTGGGACCGAGCACCTTCGAGGTCGCCGCTCATCACACGGACTCCCGCGGACACGGCAAGTATCCGAGCGAGCAGCGGCTCATCATGCAGCGCGCGCGCCTTCTCCTCAGACTCGACAAGGAGCGGCTGGGCAGTGGTCGCATCCCCCTGCGTCATGGCCATGAAACCTCGCGCGTAGAGCGCACGTGCCAGGGCCGAATCGTCGGCCTCTCGGCGCTCGAGGAACCGGCCCAGCCAATAGGCGCCCTCACTTGTGGCGCGCGCGGTCCAGTACCAAAGAAGCGAGCCGACCATCGACATGCCGACCGCGTGGTCAGGACCGTTGAGGCAATGCGCGAGAGCGGCACGCACATTGTCGGCCTCGCCATCCATTCGTTTGAGCCACTCGACGACGTTGACTGATTGCGCGGCCTCCTCTCCCACCTTGCACATGGCTGAGTAGAAACGGATGAAGGCTTTCATCGTCGTGGCCTGCTCACTTGAATCGCGCAGTTTTAGCAGCGCGTACTCGCGCATCGTTTCGTGAAGCCTGTAGCGGGCAATTGCAGTCGCAGGCATTCGAACCACAAATGACTTTTCAATCAGGCTGGACAAGAGCTCGAGCACTGACGATTGGCCGATGGTTGTTCCGGCCGCAACCGCTTCAGCGGCATCGAGCCCAAAGTCCGAAGGGAACACGGCAAGCCGGCGCAGAACAGCCGCCTCCTGGCCGCTCAACAGATCGTGACTCCAGTCGATGGTGGCCATCAGGGTCTGCTGCCTCTGTAGAGCGGCTCGGTTGCCTCCAATGAGCAACGCGAAACGATCGCTCAACCTTTCGATCAGCTCCTTCAGTCCGATCGTCCGCAAGCGGACCGCTGCGAGCTCTAGCGCCAGAGGCATGCCGTCGAGGTGGCGACACAGATCGGAAACAAGCTGGCGGGTGGCATCGGTCTCCTCGAGCTGGATGCCGGCGTCCGCGGATCGGGCTAGGAAGGGCTGGTCGCCAGGAGGCGAACTCCGGCGGCTTCCTTCAGGACCACATCCGCGAGGACGGCGACGGCGTCCAGAAGGTGCTCGCAGTTGTCGAGGACGAGGAGTGCTTCACGAGAGGCGAGATGGGTGACCAGGAGCGAGGTCGGCCACTGTCCAGACTTGTCCGCCAAGCCCATGCCGGTAATTACCGCCTTCGGAACCAGATGAGGATCTTCCTGACCGGCGAGGTCGATGAACCAAGCGCCGTCGTGCACTGTCCTTCTGAGATCCGCGGCGGCACGCAGGGCGAGCCGGGTTTTACCAACGCCGCCAGGTCCGACCAAAGTGAGGAGGCGGGTATTGGCGAATGCGGCCTTCACCTCGGCCAGCAACCGACGCCGACCGACGAAACTGGTCGACTCGGCCGGAAGTTTGCCAATGCCGGATCGATTGGCGGGGGACATGCCGTCAGTTTAGGTTGGGTTTTGGAAGCCCCGCGAAGACCGTAATGGGAGAGTTACTGCTTTGAGGACGCTATCCAGCTCGCGATCTGAGCGCGCGAGTTGAAGCCGAGCTTGTTCATGATGCCGCGAACGTGGGTCGCGACGGTGGCCTCGGAGATGAACAGGCGCCCGCCGATCTGCCTGTTGCTCAGACCCTCGGCGATCAACTGCGCGACCTCTGCTTGCCGCTTCGGAAGTAGCCCCGGAACAACGGGGTCTGGGGCCCCGAGTTCGTCTGGAGTGGATTCGCCGACAGCGAGACGCACCGCCATGTCGCGGCTCATGTGTTTGCCTGACTCGAATTCGGACTCGAACTTCGCTGTACCAAGCGCTCCAATCGCCGACTCTCTGGCCTCGGCCAGCAGTGGAACTGCGGGTCCCATGATGTCCGCGCCAGCACCCGTGGCCACAGCTTCTGCTGCTCCGAGCAGCCGGGCTGCCACTCGCAATTGCCCAGAGTTGGCGGCGTGCCAGCCCAAACCGGCGAGCCTCCAATACTGGCCGAGCCGATTGTCGATCTGTCGAGCGACCTGCAAGGATTCCACGAACCGCGACTTTGCCGTGCGAAGATCGCCGGCCAAGACTCCAACCATGCCCAGGTTGCCAAGCATGGCTTCAACTTGATACAGGTCGCCCGCTTCTCGGCTGAGGCGCAAGCCCTCTAAAGACACAGCTCTCGCCGTATCCAGGTCCCCCTCGACTAGAGCGAGAACGGCTCGAGACAACAGCAACTCGATCGTCGCCGGAAAGTCACCAAGGCCATGGGTGATCTCTTCGGCCTGCTCGATGTACCGTCTGGCCGCCTCGAGATCGCCGGCCACGCTCTCAACGGTCGCGGCCAGTGACAGTGACTCCGACAATTTCGTCAGCTGTCGTGTCGCTCGAGCCGTCGTTACCGCTCGAGCGATCCATGGCCTGGCGGTTGCGGCGTCTGCCTGCAGCAGGCTCAACCACCCGCGAAGGTAGTAAGCGCGCACTTTGGTCGCCGGACCCGCGTCCTCAGCCCCGAGCAGCTGGTCAAGCCACCACGTGCTTTCCGTCGTCCCGTGCGTGATCCAGTAGTAACCCATCGAAGCGGCGATATCCAGACCGCGGGCAAGGTCTCCGCGCGCCACACACTGATGGAGAACGGCTCGGATGTTGTCGATTTCCAGTTCCGCCCACGCGAGCCAATCGACGAGCCGGTACCGAGCCTGGTCCACAGATTGGAGACACGTCGCCCGGTAGTACTCGAGGCAACGCTCCTCTAGAACCATCTCCTCACGTGCATCGCGCAACTTGAGGGTGGCGTAGTCGCGCATCGTCTCGTGCAGTCGATAGCAAGCAAGGCCCCCGACGTCTTGTTTGGTCACGAGCGATTTGTCGACCAGCGAGGTCATCGTGCCGAGCACCTCGGCTGCCGGCAGGTCATCGGAAGTGCAGACCGCCTCGACATCTGCGAGGGTGAACCGACCGGCGAACACGCATAGGCGTCGAAGCAAGGCTTGTTCGCCCTCGCCCAGGAGCTCGTAACTCCAGTCGATGGTCGTTTCGAGGGTCTGATGGCGCGGAAGCGCGACGCGGCTTCCTCCGGTGAGGAGGGCGAACCGATCACTCAGTCGCTCGAGGATCTGCTCGACGGCAAGCGCTCGAGTTCGCACCGCGGCCAGCTCGATCGCGAGCGGTAGTCCGTCGAGCCGCCGACACAGGCCCACAATGGCCGCTCGATTTTCGGTGGTCAACTCAAACGCACCTGACGCCGCAGCCGCGCGCTCGGTAAAGAGCATGACGGCCTCGTTTTGTCGAAGCCGGGCCAGGGACTCTGTTCCATCTCCGGCTGGTAGTTCGAGAGGCGGTACCGCTACTACCTGCTCGCCCGGCACCTGGAGAGGCTCCCGGCTGGTGGTGATCACCCGCACGTTCGGCGCAGCGCGAAGGACGTCGGCCACGAGCTGAGCGGCTTCGCCGAGAAGGTGTTCGCAGTTATCGACAACGAGAAGCAGCCGCTTCTCCCGTAGGTACGAGGCGAGGATCTGCGCCGGTCGGGTCCCAGCCTGGTCTCGGAGGTCGAGAGCCGCGACCACGGAGTTCGCCACGAGGGCGCCATCCCGAACCTCGGCGAGCTCGACCCACCAGGCGCCGTCGGCGAATCCCCGAGCAAGGTCGGCTGCTGTTCGAAGGGCGAGCCGGCTCTTCCCGGCTCCCCCCGGCCCAACGAGGCTGACGAGGCGGGCGGCCGTGAGCTTCTTCCTGATCTCGCCAAGCTCCCGGCGGCGGCCGACGAAGCTTGTGAGTTCGGCCGGAAGATTGCCCGACGGGCGCCGAGTTCTGGCCATCGTGAATACGAACTTACCGGGCTCTTGCGGTCGTAGCCCAGTCGACTACCCATCGAATCATCAATTCAGACGATTCGGGCGGTGGGGTCGCAGCCGCAGGCTGACAGGCGTGAAGGAGCTATCCAACCACCGAGTCGACGTGACCTTTGTCGGCCCGGCTCCCGCGCGAAAAGTAGCGCTGGCGTCTGGGGTCACCGATGTCGAGGTCGACGGCTGCCGGCTGCATTGCCAGGTTTGGGGCAGCTTTCAGCCATTTCTCGAGGCTCTGCACGGTTCCGAGGTCATCAACCTCACGTCAATTCCGACCTCGAAGGCAGGTGATTGATGGCTGCCGAGTGAGTCTGTTCGGTTGACCCAACCAGCTCGATGAATCGCACCTTGACGGTGCCCACCAATCCAAAAGGAGAACGACATGACCATCACCTCGACCACCCTCTTCCGAGCGGCCGGCGCTGCCGCCGCCTTGGCAGGATTGATCTTCATCGCCGTCCAGATCAATCATCCCTA
>VBEF01000084.1 GCA_005881275.1 Chloroflexota bacterium | reverse complement strand
CGGTCGCGCGCATGTGATCACCGTCAGCGATGGCGTGTCGGCGGGTATCCGTGAGGATGTGAGCGGTCGGGCGGTGGTCGATCTTCTCAAGCGCGCGAGGTTTGGGGTTTCCGGTCCGGAGGTCGTGCCGGACACTCACGAATCCATCACCGACGCGATCGTGGCCGCGGTCATCGCCGGCGAGGATCTCATCGTGACCACTGGCGGGACGGGGCTTGGTCCGAGGGACGTGACCCCCCAGGCCACGTCGATGCTCATCGACTATGAGGTCCCAGGGCTTGGCGAGCTGATGCGGCGTGCCGGGGCCTCGAGCACGCCGATGGCTGTTCTTTCGCGCGGCGTCGCCGGCGTGCGCGGGCAGACGCTCATCCTCAACGTGCCGGGCAGCGCGGGCGGCGCAACCGAATCCCTCGAAGCGGTCATGCCAGTACTGGGGCACGCCATCCAACTCCTCCACGGCCATACCAAACACTGAGTCCGGATTCTTGAATCTCAACGCCGACGTCGGCGAAGGCGCCGGTGAAGACGAGTCGATCCTGGCTTGCGTCGACAGCGCCAACGTTGCCTGCGGCGTCCACGCGGGGTCCCTGTCGATCACGATCGCGACCGCATGGCGGTGTCGCAAGCTCGGAGTGGAGGTTGGCGCCCACCCCGGCTACGACGATCGGGCGGGCTTCGGTCGGGTCGAGAGATCCCTTTCGGGGGACGAGATCGAAGCGTTGGTCGCGTTCCAGGTCGCCGGGTTGGCGGCCATCGTTCCACTCGCCTATGTGAAGCCACACGGCGCGCTGTATCACCGCTGTCAGCGCGATGCCGCCGCCGCGGACGCCCTGGCCCGGGTTGCCCAGGCGTACGGCGTGGGACTGGTCGGTCAGCCCGGATTCGAGATCCAGGCCGCGGCCGACAGAGCCGGAATCCCGGCCTACCGAGAGGGGTTTGCCGACCGCCTGATGCTGCCCGACGGCAGCCTTGCCCCGCGCGGCCAGTCAGGGGCCGTGTTGAACCCAGAGGTCGCGGCGGAGCAGGCGGTCTCGCTGGCGCGCTCAGGTCGGTACGACACGATCTGCATCCACGGCGACACCAAGGGCGCCGCGCAGGTCGCGGAGGCGGTCCGTCGGGCGCTGCGCGATGCCGGAATCGAGACGACGCCGCTGACGCGTTGAGCCCGGGCGCCGCCCTCGCGCTGAAGCTCGTCGTCACGCCGCTGCTCATCGGGGCGGCCAGCCTGGCCGGCCGGCGATGGGGATCGGCGGTGGGCGGGTGGCTGATCGGGATTCCCTTCACGTCGGGCCCGATCGTCTTGTTTCTCGCGCTCGACCACGGGCCGCGTTTTGCCGCGAGCGCCGCCGCCGGGGTCATGGCCGGCACCGCCTCGCAGGCGGCCTTTTGTCTGGCGTACGCCTGGACCGCCCAGCGGCAGGGATGGGGCGTCTCGCTCGCGGCGGCTACTCTCGCTTTCGCGGCTGCCACGGCGGTTCTCGACGTGGCCGTCCTGCCCGTGCTCGCGCTGTTTGTCGTCATGATCGTGGTGCTGGTGGTCGCGCTGTTCTTGATGCCCGGACACGCCACGGATGGGGCGGAGCGGATCGACTTCCCGCGGTGGGACATCCCGGCCCGCATGATCGTGGCGACGGCATTGGTCGTGGTCCTGACGTCGGCCGCGCCCGTGCTCGGACCGCGACTGGCGGGTCTGCTCGCCCCGTTCCCGCTTTACGGCACGGTGCTCGCGGTGTTCGCGCAACGCCTCCAGGGCCCGGGTCCGGCGGTGGGCGTGCTGCGGGGCTTGCTGCTGGGATTGTTCGCGTTCGCGTGGTTCTTTCTCGTCCTTGCGTTGCTGCTCCCGAACGGCATCGCATTCGCCTTCGGATCGGCGATCGTTGCGGCGCTTGCGGTACAGGGCGCATCGCTCTTGGCGGGGCGCCGCCTGGGCCTCGCATGAACCATGAGATTCGAGAGGTCCACGAGCTCGAGGACTTGCGCGCGCTCGCCGAGCTGTTTGCGGTGGTCTGGGGACGGCCTGGAGAACCGCCAATCAGCTCCGATATCCTCAAGGCGCTCGTCCATTCCGGCAACTACATCTCGTGTGCGTTCTCGGATGGCCGCTTGATCGGTGGTCTTGTGGGTTGGCTTGGCGGCGATCCGCGGCATGAGCTTCACATGCACTCCCACATCCTCGGCGTGCTGCCCGACGACGAAGCGCGCGGCCTTGGCTTTGAGCTGAAGCAGCACCAGAGAAGCTGGTGTCTCGCGCGAGGGGTGAACGTCATGGAGTGGACGACCGACCCGCTCATCCGCCGCAACGCGTACTTCAATCTGGCCAAGCTTGGCGCCGAAGCGCCGCGCTACCTCGTCGACTTCTACGGCGAGATGCGTGACGGCATAAACAAGGGGGATGAGTCCGACCGCTTGCTCATCCGTTGGAGCCTCGATTCGAAAAAGGCCAAGTCCGCCGCTTTGCGACAAGCCGCCGAACCCGATGTCGAGAAATCTGGCGGCGATCCGATTCTGTCCACCGGGCCAGAGGGCGAGCCGGTTTTCACGCCCGCGTCATCGCGCGTCCTTTTATGTGCCACGCCCGCGGACATCGTTGCGATGAGGCGATCCGACCCCGCGCTGGCGCGGGAGTGGCGCATTGCGTTGCGTGGCGCGCTAGGCGGAGCGCTCGCCGAGGGCTATGCGATCGCAGGTGCAACTCGCGGCGGCTGGTACGTATTGGAGAAGCAATAAACTCAACGCGTGCTGCAGGTCGGGGACAAAGCGCCCGATTTCAAGCTGCCCACGACCGGTGGACAGGAGCTGACACTTGGCGACGCGCTCGAGAAATATCGTGCGCTCGTCTTCCTTTTCTATGTGCTCGATTTCACCGGTGGTTGAAGGACGGAGTTGACCGAGTTTCGGTCGAGGAACGATGATGCGGTGGCCAACGGCGTAGGCATCTTCGGCATCAGCGTCGACTCCGTTTTCTCCCACCAGGCCTTTGCCAAGGAGCTTGGGGGCCTGCCCTACGACCTCATCGGAGATTTCGAGCGCAAGATGGTCACGGATTACGGCGTGCGTCGAGACGACGTCGCCGGCTACTCGGGCATGGCCCGCAGAACGATCTTCATCGTCGACCGGCAGGGAGTGATCCGCTGGACGTGGGTCGCCTCGCGCGAGAAGCCACAGCCGGATTACGACGCGGTGATCGAAGAGGCGAAGCGAGTGGCCTCCGAAGCATGAGCGCAACAAATGCGGTCATCGCACCTGTCGAGCGCGGCTGGGACGAGCTCAACGCGGTGATCGATTCGCTTGGTCCGCTCGGTTTGACGATGACCGGCCCAGACGGCTGGGCCGTGAAGGATCACCTGGTTCACATCGCGGCGTGGGAGCTGTCGTTGCTCGGACTGCTAGAAGGCGCGGACCGTCGGTCGGCGATGGGCGTCCCGGGAGCGGACGAGGAGACGGATGCGCTCAACGCCGCGGTGTGGGCGCTCCACGGCGGTAAGACGCCAGAGCAGGCACTCGACCACTTCCGAGAGACGCACGCCAGGCTGATGCGGCACCTCGGCACTTTGAGCGACGCGGACCTACGGCGTCCGTACAACGACTACCAGCCCAACGAACCGCGGCACCCGAACGACAACAGGCCGGTCGTGGACTGGGTAGCAGGCAATACGTGGGAGCACTACGCCGAGCACATCGGCTACATCAATCAGATCCTCAAGGACTCGAGCCACGCTCGCTGAGCCTGGCGCATCTCCAGGGCCGCGTCGATCGACGTCTCGGCAAATCGAACCTCGTCACCTGGCGCGAGCTGCGCGGCGACCGGCATCGATGCGCTGATCAGCGCCGCGACCACCGGGTAGCCGCCGGCCGTCTGGTGATCAGCCATGAGAAGAATCGGGTGGCCGCCGACCGGAACCTGCACCGCGCCCGCCACAAGTCCAAAAGACAGCATGTCATCGCCCGACGTTTCGAGGTGTGGGCCCGCCAGCCGGTAACCCATCCGGTTCGAATCCGGGCTCACAACAAAAGCGGACTCATAGAAGGCCTCGCGTGCATCGGGCGAGAGCCGGCCGACGTGCGGTCCCGCGATGACGCGGAGCGTGTGTTCGGCGTAGGGCGGAAGCAGCTCTGGAGCGAGCGCCCGATCGGCGGCGGCGGGTGCTGGTGGCTCGCCGGCCGAGATCACATCTCCATCCGTCAGCGGCCGGCCGTGCATCCCGCCGCGCGCAGCCATGATGTTTGTCGACATCGAAGCGAGCCAGCGGTCGCCGACGATGCCGCCCGCGACCGCGATGTACGCACGCGCGCCGCTTCGCCGGCCGCCGAAGCTCAACCTGTCCTCCCGAGCAAGCCGGATGCTGGTCCACATCTCCACCGGCAGGCCGTTGACGCGCGGCACGAAGTCGCCTCCCGTGATGGCGATGAGGCACGGACTCTCCACCACGAGATGCGGTCCGACCAGAGTGCACTCAAGGCTGGCAGCACCGCGGTCATTGCCGACGAGGAAGTTCGCGGCGGTGTGTGCGAACCGGTCCATCGCGCCTCCAGGCGGGACGCCAGACGCGACCGCTTGCGGACGGCCGAGGTCCTGGATGGTTGTGAACAGGCCGGGTTCCTGGACCCGTAGAACCGCGGTCATTCTTGTATCGCGAAAAATTTCACCCGATCCCCCGCGCGAAAGAGTGACGGGGGGTCGGAGTCTGGCAGGAACAGTCTCACCGACGTGCGGCCGATCAGGTGCCAACCGCCCGGTGTGGCAAGAGGGTAGATGCCGGTCTGCCGTCCGGCGATCGCCACCGAACCCGCAGGAACCAGCGTGCGCGGGACCGGGCGGCGCGGGAGGACCAGCTCATCAGGTAGCGGACCGAGATACGCCCACCCGGGTACGAATCCGATGAGGAAGGCTCGGTAGATCGGGCGGCCGTGCAGCTCGATCACCTGCCGCGGCGTCACGCCGAGGCTCGACGCCACCTGATTCAGGTCGGGGCCGTCGTACACGACCGGGATTCGATGCAGGCGTCCAGGCTCCTCGATGGGTGGACGTTTGGTGGCCAGCCTCCGGATCGCGGCCCCCAGCGCGTCGTGAGATATCAAGTCGGGGTCGAAGCTCACCGTGACGCTGACCGCGCCAACCACGGCCTGATGCACGTCGCGTCGCTTCTTCAACGCGGCGGCAAGTGCGATGGCCCGCGTGTTGAGGGCGCTATCGAGACGTGTCCCCAGCTCGGCGATTAGAGCTGTGTCACCCAGCGGATGGATATGAACCCGAACGGTGGAGCGACGCGGTGGCATGTGCGCTCACAAGGATGGCGTAGAAGACGCCGGCGACGATTCCAACGCACAGCAAGCCCGCGCACGCAAGCCCGATGGCCCAGCCTGTGACGAGCGCCGCCGCGACGATATTCCACCTGGCGAAATCGCGCCGGACGCCGCGGACAGCCGCGGCGAAGTTGAACAGATCGCCCGGTCTTCCGCTCGCGGCAAAGGACGCCGTGGCGTGCGGGAGGACGAGCAGCGCGACGAGACCCCACGGAAGCGCCAGGCCGGAGAATGCGAACGCATGCGCGTAGACGCCGGCGAGCCATGCATCGTGCGAAGGCGAGGCGCCGGCGCGCATCAACACCCCGGCCAGCGGGTGCCATGCGAGCAGGAACGGCAGCATGGTCAGCAGCACCGCGCACGCCGTCCAGAGTCCATCGGAGAGAAGTCGTGCCGACAGGCGCCACGAGGGCGGGCCGGTCGATGGATCTGCTTCCGCCGCGCGTGTTGCCGCGATCGCGTAGCCGAGCAGCGGAATGAAAAGGAGCGGTAGGACGAAGATGCAGAGGATGCCTGGCGCCCAGCGGGATCGCCAGTGGCCCCGAAATGGCCAGGCGAAAGACTCGGCGACGAGCTTCACGCGGAAAACATAAGCCGGGCGAGCTACGTCGACCAACTCCGCCCTGAGGGATCCCCACGAATGGGGAGGACGGGCGTTACTGCGCCTGAGCTTCCAGCTCCTGCCCGAGCTCGTTTTCCTGCAGCATGTAGGCGCATCCGTACGGATCCCGAAAGCCGAGCGCCTTCACACTGACGTTGAGCTCGGTGTGCATGAAAAGCCCTTCGAGCACGCCGGCATGGAACCGGCATATCACCGGCGCCCTGCGGCAGACCTCGGCGAAGAGGCAGTTGTTGCACTGGATGATGCCGCTGCGATCCGTCTCGTACTCCGCGCCCATCTCGAGCATCGGCTCGAGGGCGGCCATCGGTGACTTGGAGCCCGGAAGCGAGATCGATTCACCGAAGTTGCGACCGGCTCGCCGCACCGCGTGGCTCCCGATGTCGCCCAGCTCGTCGAATGCGCGCCCAAGTGATTCAGCCACGATGTCGTATCTGCGCATCGGATGGCTGATCTGCACAGGCCCACCCGTGAGCTTGTAGATCTTGGCGGGCTTGCCGGGGAGCCCGCGCCGATGAGCGACTTCAAGGTAGCCGAGGGCAACCAGGCGTTCCAGGTGCTCGAAGGCAACCGAGCGGTGAACACCAGCCTCGCGGGAAACATCTTCCACGCTGCGCGCCTTGCGGTCCGCGTAGAAGCGGAGCAGGATGTCGCGCCGCGTGAAATCGCGCAGAGCGCCAAGTGCGCGCTCCATGTCTCCACCACCCATCACACGCAGCATAGCCCGAGTTTGGAAGGTATGTCGGCTGCAGAACAAGAATTGGATCTGCCAGAACGTTGATAATGTTTGTCGACCGGAGCCATGCGCGAGCAGGCTCGCGACCTCGGTCGGGGGGTGATTGAAATGACGGCGCTGCGCCGGCCCATTGACGCGCTGTTCGGCTTCGCCGTGGCGGGCTTCGTCGCGCTGCCGTGGCCCGTACCCACACCTGGCAGTCTGCCGGTCGCCCTTCCGTCGGTGTCAGTGCCGGCGGCGGTGGTCCCGACTGTTGTCGTCGCGAGTCCCTCGCTGCCCGCTCTGACCACACCCGGCAGTGCGCCAGCTCCGGCAACAACCCCTCAGCAGATTGCTCAACCTGGAACGGCATCGAACCACAGCGCCGGCACGAGCGGGACGGCCAAACCAACAACCGGCGATCCACCGCGCGGCGTCGCGATCCCGTTCACGACCATCTATGTTTCGTCGCCTCTCGACATAGCCTTGATCGGGACGCTTGTGACTCTCCCGCTGCTCTTCGGGATCTGGCTCCTCCTGTTCGGCCGCACGTTCCGAGCGGCCCGCAAGGCTCGCGAGGCCCAGCTTCGGCTCATGCTCGCCGCCGATCTCGGATTGAGACCAAAAGACCTCTCCTCGATGACGACCCGGGCGTTGTTCGACCTGCGGGAGAAGGCTGCCTTCGACGAGCTGACCGGCGTGCTGCGCCGTGCGTCCGGCATCTCAGTTGCGGAGCGGGAGATTGCGCGCGCCCGCCGCCACGACACCCCGCTGTCCATCGCATTCATCGACCTGGACGGACTGAAGCAGGCCAACGACCGCAGGGGTCATCCGGCCGGAGACAAGTTGCTGCGCGGCCTGGCGCAGGCGCTCCAAGACGGCCTGCGGGCGGAGGACGCCGTGCTTCGCTACGGCGGTGACGAGTTCGTGTGCGTCCTGCCCGAAACGGCGGCGCAGGGGGCCCGGCGAAAGCTGGCTTCGATCCAGGACGTGGCGGCCAGGGCCGGGATCCGTTTCTGCGCCGGCGTCGCGCAGCTTCAGCGGTCGGATGACGTGGTGTCGCTCTTCGCCCGCGCTGACCGCGACCTTTACGAGTTCAAGGCCAACCGAGGCGAGATCGTGCAACTGCCGCCGGCCGCGAAACGACGTGCCAAGGGGCGAGTCACGGCCTGACTGCGTGTTGACAACACGGCCTTAACTAGTGTTTACTGGGTTGTAACCCACTAAATCCGGAGCTCAATTCGAGTAAAGCGCGGTACTCGCGCGTATCTGTCAGATAGGAAGGGACCAAACGACCCTGAAAAGGGGGAGTGCCGACTCATGTCCCGGGGCTTTAGAGAAAGAATCGCCGTTTCGCTGCTGGGTGCAGCCGTGGTCCTGGGCGCCGTGCTCGGCGTCATGACCGTGAGGTCGTTCACTCAGCCGGCATCAACCGCGCTGGTGCAGCAGGGCGAGGTGTCGGGCGCCCAGACCGGCGCCAGCCCCGCGGCCATGCCAGCTGCTCCTGGCGGCGCAACGTCCCAGGCGAGTGGGGGCTCCGGCGGGGTGGCCGGCGGCAAGATCACCATCGGCGGCTTCTTCGACATCACCGGGCCAGTCGACTCGTCGGTCGAACGCGACACCGTCCGCGCCTACATGCAGGCGGTCAACCAGGCGGGCGGCATCAACGGCCGCCAGGTCGAATACGTCTGGTGCGACTCGAAGTACGACGCGAGCTCCGCCGGCCAATGCGCCCGCTATCTGATCGCTCAAAACGTGCTCGCTGTCGTCGGCCTCACAGCGCCGCTTGGCGAGAACGATCAGATCCGAACGCTGACCGCGGCCGGCATCCCGGTCATCGGTGGCCTCGGCACGCCCGCCGAATACGGCGACCGGCTCTCCTTCCCGGTTTCCGCCAACTTCTATCGGTACGGGACCGCGATCGCGGACGAAGCGAAGGCGCTCGGCGTCAAGCATCCTGCGGTCGTCGTCCTCGGCGACGTGCCCTGGGTTCATCCGGTAGAGGCCAACCTGCTCAACCGGTTGGCGGCGAACGGCATCGCCTACACCGACGTGGAGGAGGTTTCGGCGACGCAGGCCAGCTACACGGCGACCGTTTTCAACCTGCAGCACTCGCACCACGGACCGAGCGGTGGCGGTGCGCAACCCAGCTACCAGTGCCCGGCGACGGACAAGTCGTGCCCCGATTATGTGATCGCGGCACTCGACCCGTTCAGCTACCACCGCCTCTTCGACGCCATGCAGGCGGCCAACTGGTATCCAGGCGTGCTGGGCGCCGGGCTCGACAAGTTCAATGTTCAGAAGTCATACGGCGGAGAGCTCCGCAACGCCCACTCCCTGGTTCCATTCCTTTCGCCGTACGACCACCAGGGCAACTCGACCGTGCGCCAGTACCTCGGCACGGTGCAGCACTACTATCCAGGCCAGTTCCAGGCGCTCGACATCTACACGCAGCACTCCTGGACCGCGGCGATGGTCTTCGCCGCCGCGGCCAAGAAAGCAGGCTCGAACCTCACTCGCGACTCATTGGTCGAGGCGCTCAATTCTCTTCAGGGTTTCCAGACCGGATGGTCTGTGCCGCTCTCTTATGGGGCTGGCAATCACGATCCAAACCACTGCTTCACGTACACCGAGAACAAAGGCAGTGGGTGGCATACGACCTCCGGCTGGATCTGCTCCTAGGCCTAGCTGATGGCTGCGCTCGCCGCGTACACGATCATCGGCCTGAGCCTCGGCGGAATCTTCTCGCTCGCCGCGCTCGGCATCGTGCTCATATACCGCACCACGGGCGTCCTCAACTTTGCACACGGTGCGATGGGGATGTTCTCGACCTTCGTCGCCTGGCAGGTCTTCTACGGCTGGTCGCATCCGTTCTGGCCGGGCTGGATTTCGACGCTCCTTGCCGTGATCGCCGGCCTGGTCTTCGCCGCGCTGATGGGACTCTTCCTCGAGTTCGCCATCTTTCGATGGGTGAGGACACGCGACCCGGTCGTCAAGGCGGTGATCACGATCGGCGTCCTGCTCGCACTGCAGTCGGCGGCATCGCTGATCTGGAAGAACAACCAGTACCACCTGCCGATCTATCTGGCGCCCCAGGCGGCGACGTTCACGATCGCCGACGTGCCGATCGGTGCGAACAACATCGTCGTCATCGTTGCGGCGCTCCTGCTGGCTTTCGGCCTCGGCGCGTTTCTCCGCTACACGAGCTTCGGCCGGGCCATGCGCGCTGTTTCCGACAGCCCGACGTCGGCCTCGTTGTGGGGCGTTCCCGTGGGACGGGTCGGGGCCGTCAGCTGGATGCTGGGCAGCCTGGTCGCGGCGGTGGCCGGGATCCTCATCACTCCCTTCATCAACTTCGACACCACGAGCCTGACCCTGCTCATCATCGACGCCCTGGCCGCAGCGCTGATCGGCGGTCTCGTCTCGCTCCCGCTGACGGTGCTCGGCGGTTTCCTCCTGGGTCTGCTCGAGACGTATCCGACGATCTGGATTCAGTCGATCGGATTCCCGCGGCTGGTTGCGTTGCTGGTGATCCTGGCCGTGCTGGTGGTGCGCAATCCCCGCGGGTTCGCGGTTGCCGCGAAATGACCTCTCGCCTGATGGTCCGCGTGCTCGTGACCCTGGTCGCCTTCGCGGTGCTGGCGCGGATCCCCGTAGGTTTCGACGTCGGCTTCAAATTCGACTCGGGGCTCGCGGTGATCTGGGCCTTCGGCCTGTTGAGCCTCGTCTTGCTCACCGGCTATGTCGGACAGATCTCCCTCTGCCAGGCCACGTTTGCCGGCGTCGGTGCGTACGCCGCAGGGATGATGACTGCCACGTTTCACGTCGACTACATCGTGGCCGTCGCGGTGGGCGTGGCGGCTGCCTTTGCGCTGGGGATCATCGTCGGCTTGCCTGCCCTGCGGCTGCACGGGATAACGCTCGCCATCGTTACGCTGGGCATCGCGCTGGTCTTCGACCGATATGTGTTCCAGGACCACGCCTTCGAGTGGTTCACGGGCGGGACCGGCGGCTGGAGCGTCCGCGAGGCCAGCATGTTCGGCCTCCAGATGGACTCGTCGAAACACCTGATGGCCGCCTATGTGGTGCTGCTTGCGCTGTTCTGCCTCGTGGGACTGCTCATGGTCAACCTGCACGACTCAGGGGCCGGCCGTCGCTTCCGCGCGATCCGCGACTCAGAGCTCGCCGCGGCGACGATGGGTGTGGACCTGATCCGCTACAAGCTGCTGGCGTTCGGGATGTCGGCGGCGATCGCAGGATTGGGCGGCGCGTTCTACCCGCTGGTGGCGGGTAACGTCAGCCCGCAGCCGTTCTGGCTTTTCACGTCCCTTCAGTTCGCGGCCATCGCCGTGCTCATGGGCGTCCGCTACGTCCCCGCGGCCGCGCTTGGGGGCGCGTTCATGGCTTTCGTGCCCGACGTCCTGACCCGATTCGGGCACGGCAGCCTGTTCGGCCACCAGTACGAGATCTCGTATGACTGGTTTCAGATCGCGGTCGGCGTGCTCCTGATCGTCCAGCTCATCGCACTGCCAGACGGAGTGTGGGGAGACCTCCGTCATCGGGTCGGCCACGCGCGGTCGACGGTCGGCGCGCTTGGCGGTAGGAGGGTGAAGGTCGCATGACGATGCTGCGCGTGCGCGACATGACGGTGCGTTTTGGCGGCATCGTCGCGCTCGACGGCATCTCTCTTGATCTCAACCGAGGCGAGATCCTGGGCCTGATCGGGCCGAACGGCGCGGGCAAGACCACGCTCTTCAACTGCATATCGGGTGTCATCCACCCGGACCGCGGCTCGATCTTCTTCGAGGGCCACTCACTGGTTTACGCGCCGCCCCACGTACGAGCGCGATTTGGCATCGCGCGGACATTTCAGAACCTGCAGCTCTGGGGCTCGATGACCGTTGAGGAAAACCTGGTCGTGCCGATGGATGCACTCGGCCGGCGCAACACGTTCAGCGACGCCCTGTACCTTCCCTTCTCCACATACGCGGAGCGTGCATCGCGGGAACGCGCTCGCGCGATCCTCCACGTGCTCGAGCTCGACCGCCACGCGCGCACGCTCGCCGCCGACCTGCCG
Organism: Chloroflexota bacterium; assembly: GCA_005881275.1. Classification (GTDB taxonomy): domain Bacteria; phylum Chloroflexota; class Dormibacteria; order Dormibacterales; family Dormibacteraceae; genus 40CM-4-65-16. Next base: position 2,307 of record VBEF01000084.1, on the reverse strand, counting down.
GCGGGAATCCAGCGGCGCGTCGAGATCGCCCGAGCGCTGGCGATGCGTCCTCGGTTGCTTCTTCTCGACGAGCCTGCGGCCGGGCTCGACGCGCAGGAGACGGCTCGCCTGGCGGAGCTCTTGCATGCCGTGCGGCAGAGGTTCCACGTGTCGATGCTCCTGGTCGACCACGACATGAGCCTCGTGCTGCGTGTTTGCGACTACGTTTACGTCCTCGATTTCGGCAAGCTGCTCGCAAGGGGGCAGCCTTCCGCCATCCGCAGCGACCCGAAGGTCATCGCGGCTTACCTTGGCGAAGAGTCCAAACAGTCGACAGGGGAGACGACAACAGTCGTCGCGGCCCCCAAACAGGCCGCGCCGCTGCTCGAGGTCAAGCAGGTTGCGGCGGGTTATGGAGGCCTCGAGGTCATCCGCGACGTGAGCCTACAGGTGCGTCCGGGCGAGGTGGTCGCGTGCATCGGCGCCAACGGAGCCGGCAAGACCACGACGCTGCGAGCGATCTCGGGCATGATCCACCCGCGACGCGGCCGCGTGATGTTCGCCGGCATAGAAGTGACGGGCAGGACCGCGGAGCGGATCTCGAAGCTCGGGCTCATCCACATACCCGAGGGCCGCGGACTGTTTCCCCGGCTCACGGTCGAGGACACGCTCCGGCTCGTCTCCAACACGGCGGGCCACGAGGTGGACATCACACCCGCGTTCCAGCTCTTCCCCAAGCTGCGGGAACGGCGGCGCCAGCTGGTGGGCACTCTGTCAGGCGGCGAGCAGCAGATGGTGGCGATGGCCCGCGCGATCCTTTCCAGGCCACGCCTCGTGATGATCGACGAGATGTCGCAGGGCCTCGCTCCGTCGGTGGTGCGGCAGCTCTTCGAAATAATTCGCGTCTTCCGCGACGAGGGCATCGCGGTCTTGCTGGTCGAGCAGTTCGTCGAGTCGGCGCTGGACGTCGCGGACCGCGCCTATGTGTTCGAACACGGTTCGATCGTCCTCAGCGGCGCGGCGGTCGACCTCCGCAGTGACCGCAAGCTGGTCGCAGGCTCCTACCTCGGCACCGCTGTCGAAACGCCGGCGATGGCCGCGGCCGACGGCAACGGGCATCGAGTCGATCCGGCCCTCATGGAGATCGTGTCGGTCCGGGTTCCGGCCAAGGTCAAGCGCGCGCTGGAGCAGCGGGCCGAAGCCGAAGGCCGCCCCACCGGCGCGGTCGCGATCGAGCTCCTGGAAAAGGTGGACCGCCAATGAAACGGCTTTTCATCGCTCTCAACTGCCTCGTCGTGGCGGTTGCGTCCGTCGTGCTGATCCCTGCTTTTGCGCTGGCTGCGGTGCCTTCCAGCTACACGAGCTTTGGCTACGCCTCCGGAGTGCACGCGATCGGCGGCAGCGACGCCTTCCCCAACTTCCAAAACGGGGCGGTCAACAACCGGTATCCGCTCGCCGAGGCCGCCCAGGACGCAAGTCCCTCGTCGACGGCCGTCGCGACGTACTCCGACAGCGGGCCGCTCGCTGCCACCGCCGGGTCGCAGTACAACCAGGGCTGCAGCAACTCGGGCGACCACCCGCCACCGCCCCAGGTCTGCGAGAACCCGAACAACCAGGTGCCGTACGCGAGGGCGACTTATCCCGGCCCGCCGCACGCGCACATCGACAGCTGCAACGGCTGCGGCGACGGACCCCGTGCCGACAGCGATGCGGCGCAGCTCACCGCGTCCGCCAGCGGCTATTACGCGGGCGGTGGGGCGCAGCCGTTCAGCGGCGCGTGGGGTCAAACGAAGACGGTGATCGACGCAGGCGGAACCCTCACTGTGACGACCCATTCCGAGGTCGACAGCTTTGTCATCGGCACCGTGAAGATCAGCAAGATCGTGGTTGACGTCACCGCGAACAGCTCGCTGTCGGGTGGCGGTGGCACAGCGCAAATCCAGGGCGGCCAGGTCACTGCTAATGGCCAGCCCGTCGGCGTCACCGACCAGGGCGTGACGATCCAGGACAAGCGGCCGATTCCCTGTACCGCCGCGCCAAAGCCACCCGTTCCGGCACCCGCCCCACCCGCCCCACCGCCACCACCCCCGGCGCCGCTGCCCACCGGCCTGCCCGTGGGCGGAGGCTCGAGCGGATCTGGCGGCTCGGGGACCGGGTCAAGCGGAGGCACGTCCAGTGGATGCGTGCCGACGTTCGACGTCACCTACCTCACGATCTACACGGTCGCCCCGGTCAAAACAGTTGACGGCAGCCACGTCACGATCTGGGCCACCGGACTGCACATCAAGATGACCCACCCGTCACCGGGCCCGGGCGTGCCGACGCAAA
>VBEF01000083.1 GCA_005881275.1 Chloroflexota bacterium | reverse complement strand
GTTGTCGGGCGGGTTGTAAGCCTGCGGGATGTCGTCGAACGGGATGGTGCCGATCACGTCGAACTCACCGGTGCCTGCCATCGGAAGCCACGGCTGGCCCTTGGCGACGAGCGGGTAGTAACCGGCGGAGATGAGGCCGATGTTGCCGCGATCGTCCGCGTATATGAAGTTGTGTGTCGGCGCCAACCAACCGCGGAGAGCGTTGCGGAACTCGGCGAAGTTGCCGGCCTGACCGATCCGCAAAAGCACGCCGAGATCCTGAGACGGCAGGTTGCCCGTCCACCACACCGACGTCGTCTGCCCGCGCTCGCTGATCACCGGGCCGTGCACGCTCAGCTTCACGTCGAGGTGCTGTGTCTTCGCGCCCTGGACCGGAATCTCGTAGCTGACTGTCTTGTAGTTTTGCCAGCTGCCGTTCCACAAGTACCGGCCGGGATGGGCCGCGTCCTCGTGCTCTTGGTAGAAGAAGGTCTGCTGGTTTTGCGCGTCGGTCAGGGTCCAGGCGATGTGCTCGTTATGGCCGATGAGCACGATCGGCGTGCCTGGGAGGCCCACGCCGGCCGCGTGGTATCCCGGTGAGTCCATCGTGAGCTGGAACCAGATCGCCGGCAGGGTCAGGTGCAGGTGGGGATCGCCGGCGAGGAGCGCGCCGCCGCTGGTGCTTTTGGCCCCGCCGACGGCCCAGTTATTGCTGGCACCGCCTTTGGCCACGAGTCCTGCTGGAAGGGCGGCGAGGCGCTGGTGAAGCGCGGCAGCAGATTGCGCTTCGGCATCCGTGACCTCACTCATAGTCTCGATCGGGCCGATCGTCGGCTTTGCGTATGGACCGATGTCATAAGGGGACTGCTGGTTCGGCGGCAGGATTGGGAACCACTCCGAGGACAGGTCTGCACCAAGAGATTTCTTCAGCAGCGCCATCACAAGGGGCGTGTCGGTGAAGTTGAGCGTCTGCGTCATATCTCCCTTTACGAGCAGCGAGTCGATCGGCGACCACGGCTGCGGCTGGTAGCCGAGCAGCGTGAACATCGCGTCCAGCTGGTGCATCGATTCCGCCTCGGCGATGCGGTCGTTCACGCCCTGTGCGTAGGCGACGAGCGCTTGCCTGGATTGGTCGTCCGTCTGCAGCTGCGCCCACTCCGCCTGCGCCGTGCGGAGCAGTCCGAGCTGAAGCTCGAACCGGTCGCTGTCCACCGCCGCCTTGCCGACGACCTCCGATAACCGGCCCGCTCCCTGCCGGCGCATGAGGTCCATCTGGAAAAGACGGAATCGCGCGTGCACGTAGCCCGTGGCGAGGAACAGATCGTGGTCGGTCTGTGCCGAGATGTGGGCGGTGCCGTCCCGCTCGAGCACCACGCTGACCGGCTGCCGGAGACCCGCGATATGAAGCATGCGGTTGGTGACTTGCGCGTCGGCGGCCATGGTCCAGGCGCCGGTGGTCGGGTTGAAGGCGGGGCCGAGCGCGGGCAGTCCTGCTGCCGGAAAGAAGGTGACGTAGAGGACGGCCGCGGCCAGGATGAGCGCACCAGCCAGGTTCACTATCGGCAGTCTTGCTCGACGCCGCCGAGGCGCGACCACGGCCTGCTGCGCCGGTCGCTCGGCGACCGCCGTCTCGGCTGTCACACGGGAAAGTCTGAGGCTACGTTTCTTCTTTCGACGCTTCTTCCCTGCCCCGCCGGGCGAGCTCGGACACAACAGCCGGGTCTGCGAGGGTTGTGGTGTCGCCGAGGGGCCGGTTCTCGGACACGTCGCGCAGCAGCCGGCGCATGATCTTGCCGGAGCGGGTTTTCGGCAGCTCCGGCGTGAAGACGATGTTGGCCGGCGCCGCGAACTTGCCGATTACCTTGCCAACGTGGTCGCGCAACTCTTGGAGCATCTCGGGGGAGCCTTCCTTGCCGCCTTTGAGCGTGACGAAGGCGACGATGGCCTGACCCGTCTGAGGGTCGTTGCGGCCCGCGACCGCAGCCTCGGCGACGGCGGGATGGCTGACCAGCGCGCTTTCCACCTCGATCGTCGAGATCCGGTGCCCCGACACGTTCATCACGTCGTCGACCCGGCCGAGCAGCCAGAAGTCGCCGTCCTCGTCGACCCGCGCGCCGTCGCCCACGAAGTAGGTGTCTTTCCAGCGGTTCCAATAGGTCTCCTGGTACCGCTCGGGATCGCCATAGATGCCGCGCAGCATCGCGGGCCATGGCTTGCGAATCACCAGATAACCGCCACCACCCGGCGGAACCTCTTGGCCCTCGTTGTTGAATACGGCTGCATCGATCGTGGGAAAAGGCTTGGTCGCGGAGCCGGGCTTGAGCGTGGTGATGCCGGGCAGCGGTGTGATCAGGATCATTCCGGTTTCGGTCTGCCACCACGTATCGACGACTGGCGTCCTGTTGCCGCCGACGTGCTCTCGATACCAGATCCACGCCTCAGGGTTGATCGGCTCGCCGACGGTGCCCAGCAGACGCAGCGAGCTGAGGTCGTGTTTCTGCGCGTACTCCGGCCCCCACTTCATGTGCGTGCGGATCGTGGTCGGCGCCGTGTAGAGGATGTCGGGCTGGTACCGCTCGACGATCTTCCACCAGCGGTCTTTGTCGGGATAGTCAGGCGTGCCCTCGTAGATGATCCCAGTCGTCGCATTGGCAAGGGGTCCGAAGACTATGTAGCTGTGCCCCGTGACCCAGCCGATATCGGCGGCGCACCAGTAAACGGACTTGGGCTTGATGTCAAAGATGTAGAAATGCGTTGTCGCGACACCGACCAGGTAGCCGCCGGTCGTGTGGATGATGCCCTTGGGCTTGGCGGTAGTGCCGCTGGTGTACAGAAGGTAGAGCAGGTCTTCTGATTCCATCGGCTCACAAGGGCAGGTCTTCGGGTCGTCGTCGACGGCACTCAAGACGTCGTGCGCCCACACATCCCGCCCCTGCTGCATGATGACGCTGCCGCCCGTGCGCTTCACGACGACGCTTCGTTTGACGGTGGGGGACTGCTCGAGCGCCGCATCGGCGTTGGCCTTGAGGGGCACCTTGTTGCCACGGCGCCAACCCTCGTCTTGCGTGATGAGCAGCTCGCACTGCATATCGTTCAAACGGCCCGACAACGATTCGCCGCTGAATCCGCCGAACACGACTGTGAACGGTGCCCCGATGCGCGTGCACGCGAGCATGGCGACCGGTAGCTCGGGAATCATGCCCATGTAGATGCCTACGTGAGTGCCCTTCTTGACACCCAGCTTCTTCAACGCGTTGGCGAAGCGAACGACGTCCCTCTGCAACGCGCCGAACGTGATCTCGCGGCGCTCATCCTCAGGCTCGCCTTCCCAGAAGTACGCGACCTTGTCCTGGAGGCCGGACTCGACGTGGCGATCGACGCAGTTGTAGCAAATGTTGAGCTTGCCACCGATGAACCACTTCGCATAAGGCGGCTTCCATTCGTAGAGCTGTTTCCAGGGCTCGAAGAACGTGATTCGCTTGGACTCCTCTGTCCAGAAGTCGTCGAAGCTTCGGCCGTAGATGTCGGGTTTGGCGTTTGCCTGCTTGCTGAACTCGGGGCTGGGAGGGTAGCGGCGGTCTTCGACCTGCAGGGTCTCGATGGCATGGCCGCCAGACGTCACTTCACTCATCACGCCTCCTCGAATTGAAAGCCCGTTCGAGCTTGAACTCGACCCCTTAAGCAGTATGCCTTGCCGAATGCTTAAGGGGGGCTTGCCGGGTCCCGGAGGCTCTACCCTTTCACGCTCAGGGAATGGCCCACCGGGGGAAATGGGGCCGACCCGAGGGAAGGAGCGATGCAGCCAGGCATCGTCGCGTTGCGAGGGGCGCTCATCGCGGCCTGGGAAGAGGAACTGCGCGCCGTGCGCCAGGATTCCTTTGACATAGGCCGCGGTCGCGAGGCGCTTGTTTTCATCCAGCGCTTTTACGCCTTGATCTCGTCGCTGCGTTTACCGATCCAGCGTTCGTGGGGCCCGGGCGGCCACGTGCACGTCGTGGATTCGCACGAGGTGGGAGGGCCTGGGCCTCGGGTATCGCAGTCCCGCATCCGTCTGCGCAACCACGGCGACGAGGTTCTGGTCGAGCTGTTCACCTACGCGGAAGGATCGTCGCGAGCCAACCCATCGGCCGGTCTTGACCGGTCTGTTCACGTGGCGGAGATCGAGCCGCTCGGCTTTGTCACCGAGCTGTACCGGACCGCGGTGGGGTTCTTGCAGGTGGCCCTGAACATCGACCTCTTGCTTGGCGATGCCACCTGGTTGTTCGAGCATGCTGCCACGAGCTACTTCGTCGCAGCCGCCAGGTGGCCGACGGTCGGCGAGGTGTACCGGCGGACCAATCGTGAGTTCGCGGTGGCGGATTCTTTCGAGACGGTCCTGGGTTTGCTCGCGCCTGGTGGCGAGTCGAACGCTTCTGGCAGCGCCAACGGGTCTGGTCACGACGAGCTCGAGCTGCGGCTTTCCATCGAGCAGCTGCAGCGGTATGTGGAGCCGCAGCCCGATCTGGAAAATTTCCTGCGCATCGTTCAAGTCGCGGTCGACTCCGACCAGGAAGAGCTTCGGATCTCGAGCAGCGCGACCGCTTTGCTGTTCGGGCTCGACGAACTGGCTCTGACCAAGCTCGGATGTCTGGTCGCTTCCGCGCCCGATGTTTGTCGGGACGGATCGTTTGCGGCCGATTATTCGTCGTGGAGCTTTCTGCCCTCGTACAACGTGCACTTTTTCCGGCGCGTCCATACGATCGATGACTTTCTTGCGGTCCAGGGCTCGCTCGTGCCCCGCGCAGCGGCCGACGGCACGACGACAACCTCGCCAGGGACCGGCTTCAAGCTGGACGAGGGCGCGACCCTGCCGGACGGCATCGTCACCTTCCTGATGACTGATGTGGTCGAGTCGACGCCTTTATGGATCGCCAGCCGGGCGTCCATGTATCAGGCGATGCGGCGCCACGATCAGCTGTTGACGTCCGCGATCGAGTCGAACGGCGGAATCGTGTTGAAGGAGCGCGGCGAAGGCGACTCCTTCTTCGCCGTGTTTCCGCGCGCCACGGACGCGGTGGTCGCGGCGGTGGAAGCGCAGGCGGCAATTCAGGCCGAATCCTGGCCGGACCGACTGGCTCTATCGGTCCGAATGGCGGTCCTCACGGGGGAGGCTGACGCGATGGATCGGGACTACCGGTCGCCCGCGGTGAACCGGTGCGCGAAGCTTCGGCGCCGTGCCGTAGGCAACCAGATCCTGGTCTCGGAAACGACCTACTCGATCGTGGCCGATATCCTCCGTTCGGACATTCAGCTCGCGTCGGTCGGCAAGCGCCGGCTCGAGGGGCATGACCGGCCCGAGGACGTTTACGTCGTCCAGCACCCGGATGTGAGGCTCGAGGCGGAGGTGGCCGGGAGCGACCTCGAGGCGGCGGAGTTTCTTAACAGGCAGGGTTGACGCCCCCTCGTACGCTGAGGCGGGAAGGCCGGCGGGGGAGGGGTCGGTAATCGAAGGGAGGGCCCCCTCAGAGGTCTGCCCAATTCGCGGCGGCGTGGAAGCCGTGGCCCCCAAATGACGTTGAATGGAGGGCGATGGCACGATCCAGCGGTTCCAGCGGCGGCATAAGCGTCGACCGGTTCTCGGTCGTCCTGGTCGCGGTCGCGGCCACGCTGTGGGCCTCGGACGCCTACTTCCGCAATCAGCTGATCACACACCTGACCCCGACCCAGATCGTGGTCGCCGAGGACGGATTGATCACGCTCTTTCTGCTGCCGGTATTGATCCGCAGCGCCCATGAGCTGCGGCACCTTGGCTGGAAGGGCTGGCTGGCGGTTGTGATCATCGCGGCCGGAGCGCAGTCGCTGGCGACCATCCTCTTTACCGCCTCCTTTCAGCAAGCCGCGACCTACAAGGTCTTTGCAGAGACGTTCGTCCTCCAGCAGACGCAACCATTGATTGCCATCGTTCTCGCCTGGATCATCCTCGGCGAGCGCAGGCGCCCCTGGTTCTGGCCGGCCCTGATCGTCGCCATGGTCGGCGTGTACCTCGTCGTCTTCGCCCAGGATCCAACCGCCCCGGTGTCGGCGCTGCAGCAGGGACGCGTGGAGGTCGGTTTGCTCGCGCTTGGCGCGGCCTTGCTCTGGGCGAGCGGGACGGTGCTCGGTCGGTTCGCGCTCGGCTCGATCAGCTTCTGGAGCATGACCTCGCTCCGCTTTACCCTCGCCCTGCCGTTGCTCGTGACGATCGTGCTGATCCAGTACGGAACCAGCGCTTTCTCTCATTACCAGTTCAGCGACTTCGTTCCCAACCTGCTCGCGATCGCGCTTGTCCCCGGCTTGTTTGCGCTTCTCCTCTACTACCGTGCCCTCTCCAGGACGCCCGCATCACTCGCCACGATCGCGGAGATGGCCTATCCGGTGGCGGCCACGTTCATCGCGTCTGCTCCTCCGCCGTGGGGTTTCAACCAGCCCATCTACGGCGTACAGCTGATCGGCACGGCGCTCCTGATCGGCGTCATCGTCCTGCTCAACCTGACCAAGGAAAAGGCGGCTGAGGTTGCGCCGACGAGCACGCTGAAGCTCGTCGAGAGCTGAGCGGCCTAGCTCACACTAGATGAGGACGCGAGCCGGGTCTGATAGGCCGCGGTCGCCCGACGCCAGCTGAGGACGACGCCGGCCACCATCACGATCAGGAAGGCCGCAAGCACGATCGCAAACAGCGTGGGACCGATCTTGCCGGCCGCGATCGCCGACCCCAGCGGCGCCCAGTCCACCGTAGCTGCGCCGTTCAGCCACGCGATGCTGCCGGTGGCGAATGCAGCAAGCCCGAGCGTCCAGCGCTTTTCGGACGGCGACATCTGGCGCAGGTCGAAGCGGCGCTGGCGAAGGGAGACCTTCACCCTGCCGAGCCGGTTCAGCAGGACGACCCAAAGCACCAACATCACGAGGCCGATCCCGAGCGCGATCCACGGATACGCCGTCTTGTCGATTGGCGAGAGGTCAGAGGATCCTGCCCATGCCGCCATCGGCAGTGCCCACATCAGGCTCGTCAGAGCCGCGAATCCCGTCCGGCCGTACCTGTCCACCAGTCTTGTCATGAAACGGCGTACTTCTCGGCTAGATATTGATCGAACGTGATCAATCCGTCTTTGTGATCAGGGCACGTGAGCCGTCCTTCGGCGACCAGCTTGCTTACCTTGAACGGCAGCCGCAGATTCGTCAGCCGACGTGTGTCCTGGCGAGCTGCGAGCCAGGACTCGGCGATGCTTTTGAAGTCGCGGACCTCCGGGCCACCGAAATCCGGCAGCATGCCCGCGGGCTTGCCGAGCACCACGTCGACCAGACGCTGCGCGACCTCCCTTGATTCCACGGGCTGGAACTGCCAGGCAAGGGGAATGGCGACGATGCCGGGCAGCCGCGCGAACGCTCGCAGTGCGAACACCATGAAACTGTGGAACTGGGTCGCGCGAAGGATCGACCAGGGCACGATGTCATGCCGGATGACGGCCTCGGCGGCGACCTTGATCCTGTAGTAGGGATACGCAACGCCGTCGATGCCGACTATGGAGACGTAGACAACGTGACCGATGTTCGCCTCGCGGGCGAGCTCCAACAGCCGCCGCGTACCTCGCACATCGGTGGCCCGACCCGCGAGCGGCCCGCGTGTCGCTGAGGCGGCGTGGACGATCGCTTCCATGCCTGCCAACGCCCTGGTCAGACCGGCACCGGTTTTCAAATCACCCTGCACCGCGTCCACATGACCGCGAGGTTGGCGGCTCAGGATGCGTGCGCGATGTCCTGAGTGACGGAGCAGCATCACGACGTCACGACCGAGAGTCCCGGTGCCGCCGGTGACCAGCACATTCATTTCTTGGCAGCGACCTTCACATCCAGCTGTCCACTGAAAAACGTCATCACCCTTGTCCACGCATCGTCGGCTGCCGCCTTGTCATAGGCGCGACCGGCGTCATTGAAGAAGGAATGCCGTGCGTTGGGGTAGATCTTGATGTCATGCGCGATGCTCTCGCGGGTCAAGACTTGGTCTAGCGCGCGCCCAGCCCTCGCGGTGAAATCCTTTTCGGGATAGGAGCCGACCACTGGGCACAATCGCTTCGCAACCTCCAGGGGTCGTGGATTCACCCCGTAAAACGGCGCGATCGCCTTGAGGCGAGAATCGGTGCAGGCCCAGGCGATCGCGAAACCGCCACCCATGCAAAAGCCAATCGCGCCCATGCGCTGGGCGTCGACTTCTGGAAGCTTGGCCAGAAACGTCAGCGCACTCTTTAAGTCGTCGACGCCGTAGCGGTTGACTGAGCCGATGAGCATCCCGGCCATGTAGCGGGCCATGCACACCGCGCGGTTGCGGCCGGCGAACAGATCGACCGCCAGCGCCGCATAACCCGCGCCGGCAAATCGATCGGTGATTCTCCTAATGTGATCGTCCAGGCCGGTCGCTTCGTGGATCACGATGACGCCCGGGTACGGCCCTGGGCCCTCAGGCAGCGCGAGGTATCCGCCGCCATTCAGTTCGTGGATCGTGACGTCGCGTGTTTGCATCTGTGAGGGGGGCCAACGCAAGATGGTAGCTGGGCCGGGCGGTATCCTTTTAGCTGCACACCTGGCGCGGCGTGGGCCCGTGGCGCAGTTGGGAGCGCGACAGACTGGCAGTCTGTAGGTCAGGGGTTCGAATCCCCTCGGGTCCACCAATGTCCTCTCTCAGGACATAGTTCTCGCCTGTTGCAAGATATTGTGCACAGGCCAGCACGCGCCGAGTGGTGAACTCACACACCCTCGGGTCCACCAATTGCCCTCTTTTGCATAATGCCGACTCGGCTGAGACTCTCGGATCACCCAGACCGGCGGTTTACCGACGAAGTCGATCTGGATTTTGTGTTGGACCTGGAGCTTGTTGAGTTGCGCTTCCCCGGCTTCGAGCTCAGAGTGTCGGTCGCCGACGCATTTAGAGCGCGCGGGTGGCGCGGCTGGTACACCCCGAGCTTTGCGCCGCCTGGCAACTTGATGAACGCCAGACGCCCCCAGGGTTCGTCGTAGAACCGGGGTTCGACCGTGACTCCTTTGCCCGCGAGCTTCTTTACTGCCGCGTCGATGTCACGGCACATGAGAAAAAGCTCGTGACCCGGTTTTCCTGGCTCAGCGGGATGGACGGCAACTTCGGCAGGCGGAAGCGCGAAGATTAGCCAACCACCGCCCGCGTCTACGTGATGCAGCCCAAGCACTCCCTTGAAGAATGCTCGATCGGCCTCAGGGTCATGGCTGTAGACGACTGCATGAGCCCCATTAATCATTTCACCCCATCTCCTTAAGACTCCGACTCGCGCGTTACCAGCTGTTCAAGGCGCTCTAACGATGCCACCAACATCTTGCCCAAGTATTCGTAAGTTGCCCGCGCATCGCCTGCTCCTTGTCGGCATCGGCGGGCCGCAGGCGCGACTCCAGAATCTGTTGCCACCTCCGCCGCCGGCCCCGACATAGGATTGCAGCGGTGGCTGAGCGCCCTGTACCACTGACGCTGCGCGAGCCCGCGCGAGGCGAAATCTGGGGTCGTGATGTGGTGCAGATGTCCGGCCTCGAAATGCTGCGGGCCTACCTGGAACGACGCCTGCCAGACCCGCCCATCACCAAGCTGACGGGGCTTCGCCTGTCGGAGGCCAGCCTTGGGGTCGCCAGTGCATCGATGCCCGCGAGCCCCTGGTGGCAATCGGGCGCTGGGGTATTTCTCGCCGGGACGGTCGCGTTTCTAGCCGACCTCCCGCTGGGCGGTGCGGTTCTGACCAGCGCGCCAGCCGGTTGGGGCATGACGACCTCCGAGCTCTCGGTCAACTTTCTTCGAACCCCGACGATCCGAAACCACACCATCATCGGTCGGGGCCGCCTGATTCATGCGACTCGATCGCTAGGACTGTCTGAGGTGACGGTGGAGGACAGCCGAGGTCGTCTCCTCGGCCACGCGACCTCGCGTTGTGTCCTGTTCCGCCTCGACCCTGAGCTCATGGCAGCGACAACGCCGCCTAAGACGGCGCCAGACGCAAGCTCACCAGATCCCTATCTCAGGTCGGTGGAAGGCGATGTCCGTGGACGCGAGTTCTGGGACTCCACGCCCGGAATCGAGGTCATGACTCAGGTGGCAACCGGCGATTTCATACCGCCCTGCTATGTGTTGATGGGGCTGAGAGGCGTTGCCACATCGGAGGGAGCGGCGACCCTTGCGATGCACCGAACATCCTGGTTGTGCAACGCGTTTGGTTTGATTTTCGGGGGAGCAATAGCGTTCTTGTCTGACGCGGCGATGATCGTCGCGGTCGCGAACTGCGAAGTGCGCGACCCAGACGGGAAGCTGGCGGCCCAGGCAACGGCTTCATTCCTGCTCCTGCCGGGTCGCTACTGGGAAACCCCCGTGCACGTGGGTGACGAAATCAATCCAGAAACGAGCTGAGCTGAGCTCTCAGCCACTCGAGCTCGGCCAGATCGTCGGGATCGAGATGCCCGCCAACCTTGTCCAGCGCGCGAGAGCCACTGGCAAACAGCCGCTGCGCCTCTGCCATTTCGCCCTGCGCGGCTGCGACGGCGGACCAATTCAGGCTGGCCCACGCATCGCCATAAGCGTCCCCGGAACCGGCCGCGTCCCGTTGCAGGAACCACTCCCTGGCCTCGTCGACCTTGCCGAGGTGAAGCTCGACCCATCCGAGGTTGTGCAGCTCCGTCGAAACCCGGGCCAGGTTTCCGATCTCCCTGTTCAGGTCGAGGCTTTCCAGGTACAGCTCGCGCGCTGCGGGGTAGTCACCGAGGAGCCTCGTGCCGGCCGCGAGCAGATGCAGTGGCGCCGCTCCTGCTTCGCGGTCGCCGGCGCTCATCGCGCGATCCATTGCGTGCCTCGCGAGAGCAACGACCCCCTCATGCCGGCCGTCTCGGAGGGCGACTCTGGCCAGTCCTGTCAGCGCATCGCACTCACCGCGGACGTCGCCGATCTGACTAGCGATCTCGAGCGCCTTCTCGTTGGACGCTTGGGACCGTTGCTGATCGCCGGCGCGAAATGCAAAGAAGCCGTCCGCGCAGAGAACACGAACATGCCATAGCGCAGCACTTCGCTCGCTCGGTATGGCTAACGCGGTCGCGATGATGGCGCTCCCCTCGTCGAGCTCGCCGTGAGAAAGCCATGCGCGCCATGTTCGCCCGACCAGCTCAAGCGCCGAAGCCGCATCACCCAAGGCTGCAAATCGGCGTACGGCATCAGCGACTGCATTACGTTCCACGCGCATCGTTTCCAGGTCACCGTCTCTCGCGATTTCAAGAATCTGCTGCGGAGTCAATGGGATTGCGCTCCTACGGGCCGCTTGCACAAGTGCCGGTTCATATGCGTTATCCCTTTATGAGAGCGGGACTGCCGCTACTCGCGCTTGCAATTTGCGCGGTCTTTGCGCTGCAGGGGTGCGGCGAGAACGCGCTGCGGGGTCCTGAAGCCAAACCACCGACCGGACTGGAGCCCGCGATCGAGCCTGACAGCGCCGCGACGTGGCCCGTCACCGATCCCAACAGCGATCCAGCTGCCCCATCGCTCGACATGATGATCACCAAATCGATGCTCTACGCAGCGGGTCTCAAACACGGCGTGAATCCTTACCTGGTGATGGGGCTCGCGTGGCACGAGAGCGGATGGCGGCCGGCTGTTGTGTCATCTGCGGGGGCAGTCGGGATCATGCAGGTGATGCCGTCGACGGCGGCCGCTGACGGGCCGGCGCTGCTGCATCGCGCGGTCAACCTGCTTGACCCGGGTGACAACATCGACATCGGGGTGGCGATCTTGAAACACAATCTCGACAGCTACCACAACGACCTTGCGAAGGCACTCACCGCGTACTACGCCGGTGGTGGCGCCGTGACGGACTGGGTGAGGTTGAGGACCGACTGCCGCCACTACGTGTGGGCGGTCTACAACGCGGCGATGATGTTCAAGGAGGGCAAAGGCCCCGCCTAGCGCACCATTACCGTCGATTCGCGGACTGACAGCTCCGGACCGAGCACCATCTGCCGCGATGACTGGCCGCGGACCGCTGACAGGCTCAGCACCAACCTCGCCATCTCACGACCCATATCCTCGATGGGCTGCCTCACGCTCGAAAGTGGCGGCTGCGTCGCGGCCGCGAGCGGCGAATCGTCGAAGCCGATCACCGCAACATCGTCGGGCACTCGCCGGCCGAGGACTTGCAGCGCCCACATCGCACCGGCAGCCATCGCATCGGACGCCGCAAACACCGCGTCGATCTCGCCAGCCATCGCGAGCAGCCGGCCCATCGCCAGCTCGCCTCCATCTCGGTCGAGCGTCCCGTGCTCCACGAAATCGGCGCGGAGAGCTGCTTTCCACATGGCTTCGCGAAAGCCGTCGAGCCGTTCTTGTGCCCCGGGCACATGCGCGGGTCCGGCTATGTGGGCGATGCGCCGGCGGCCCAGCTCGATCAGGTGCTCGGTCGCGGTCCTGCCTCCCGCATGGTTGTCAACGTCCACAAAGCTGACGTCGAGGCCTGGGCGCGGCCGGCCCCCGAACACTGTCGGGATGCCGCGTGCCTGAAGCCGAGTCGGGAGGGAATCGGATTCATGCAGGGCCAGCAGCAGGACTGCGTCGACGTGGCCTCCCGCAAGGTACTGCTCGAGGCGCTGAAGGTCGGCTGTCGACTGCGGCGCGAATAGCACCATCTGCAAGCCATTGGCGGAAAGCTCCTCCCCGATGCCGCGCAGGAGGCGAGGCATCAATTGATCGAGGAACAGAATCGAGCCCGGCTCCGGCACGACGACCCCGACGGAGTCACTTCGCCGGCCGGCGAGACTGCGTGCCGCGCCGTTGGGGACATAGCCGAGCTGCATCGCCGCGCTTTCGACCGCGCGGCGCGCCTCCTCACTCACCCGAGGGTTGCCACTGAAAACCCGCGCCGCGGTCGCCCGGGAAACGCCGGCCGCTCTCGCCACCTGGTCGAGAGTGGCCGGCATTGGTGAAACCGCTTCCATCGCGCGGCACAAGTAGACCTCGTGGGACCACCGCGGTCAATGGGTGCGTCTGGCGAAGACCGTAATCTGAGCGAAGGTGGAGACACCCAGGCCGGTCTACATCTCAAAGGTAAGGATCGTCCGGGAGCGGGGCCCGATCCGTCAGGCGTACCTGCCTGTCGAGCCGCAACCGGTGATCTTCGGCACCCACGGGCCGGTCCGAGAGCACTACGGAACGGCCCCGGGCCAGTACCCCGAACACGCAACCACGCTCGATTATGTGGTCGCCGCCGCAGCCGGTTGACTGACCGGGACGCTCGGGGGCGCGCTGGAAGCGCGCGGGATCGACGCGAGTGAGGGCCGGCTGACGTCAGAGGCCGAAGGCGAGATCTACGTCGAGGAGAAAATCCTGGTCATCAAGAAGATCCACGTCCGCTACACGCTCCGGGGCTGCGACGAGGAGAAACGCGATGCCGCCGAGCGGGCGCATTCCCACCACGCCGCGAGGTGCCCTGTCGCCAGGAGCATCGAAAAGGCGATCGAGATCTCAACCGACCTCACTTTCGAGTGAAGCCGACGGGTGTCGCGACCATAGAGTGATCCCGATTCGCACGTTCCTGAACACATCCACGCTGACGAGAAAGCCCACGAAGATCAGGAGCAGGCCCAGGAACTCGCCGAGAAAGAACGACCAGGTGACGCCGAAGCGGTTCAGGCTGCTGGTCAGGCCGGGGATGAACGCTCCGACGGCGATCAGGATCGTGGCCGGCACGCGCGAGTTCAGTCTGCCCATGTAGACGTATGCCGAATAGATCCCACCGAAGATGAGGCACAGCGCGCCGGCGATGTTGAATGGGCCGGTCAGCACCCGGACGTATCCGGGAAAGGCCGCTCCTACTGGCACGTGTGTGTTGCTGTCGAGTGCCCAACCTGGAGCTTGCAGGGGCGCCGTCAGCACCAGGTACCCGACTCCAATCGACGCAACGACCAGCACGCCCATCGCAATGCGCGCCGCCAGCTCGCGGCGGCTGGCAGTCGCGGCGATGATCGCGATTCCTCCCACCAACGCGATGGCAAAGGTGACGTTGCCGGCGGTCGCAGCGCCGGGATAGCGTGGGGAGTGACTGAACAGCAGCGAGAGGAGACCACCGAACAGGACGGTCCCTCCCACGAAATATCCAAATCGCGTTTTCGCGAGCAGAAGGACCGTTCCGGCGCCCAGGTAGGCCGCGACAAAGAATGCGCCGATCAGATACCACGTGCGATAGACGGTCTCGCTCCACCCGAACGCCCCGCCCCAGAATTCGGAGCCCGCGGCGATCCCGTACCAGACGAGTCCGATCCCCCACACAAGCTGGAAGCCCTGGCGCCGCTGCCACCACTGGTCCAAGACCATGGCCGCGAAGGCGAAGCTAAGGACGGATGACCCCAGCGGCAGCACAACGTTGAGGAAGGTCACGTCAACTCTGTGCCCAGTGTAGGAAAACCCGATCATGGACTGGCGTGAAGCAAACGCCCCCGCCTGAAGACCTCATGCAGCATCCGGGTCACCTGATGCGCCGCGCCGTACAGGTGCTGAACGTGCTATGGAATGAGGAGGTCTCGCGCACGATCACATCGCCCCAGTTCGCGACGCTGAACGCCCTTTACAACGAGCCTGATCTCGACCAGCGAACGCTCGGCCATCGCGTCTCACTTGATCGCTCGACCATGGCGGCGGTCGTCTCGCGCCTTTGCGATCGCGGCCTGATCCGCTCGGGGCGCGACCCGCGCGACGGGCGCCGCAAGACAATCGCCCTGAGCCCGAAGGGTCTTCAGGTTGTGCAGCAACTGATTCCGCGCACGCGCGCGCTGTCGGATCGCTTCGTTGCGGTGCTGGACGAGACGCAACGAGCTGCCCTGCTCTGTTTGCTGACCGAGGTCGTCGGGACGAACGAGCGGCGCTAAGCCGCCCAGCTCACTCCCGGCCCGCGAACCCTTCTCAGGACAACTCTCTCGGGAGGAATGAACTTCACACCTTCGCCCGCGCGGATCACCTGCCAGCCGCCCTCGTGCACGAGACGATGGTGGTGGTGGCAGAGAGGAACCAGCTCAGGGCCGGGCTGCGACCGGCCGATCAACTGGACCAGCCCCCATCACATCGAGTTCTGGTCGCGCGGCGGTCTGGTCCATGGCGTGGTGAACCATCTCGACCAGCGCGTGCGGCGCTGCTTGGGCGTTCGTGCATCCTCAGAGTGTTAACAGCCAACAAATCTATTCAGTCCGGCCACCCAAACCCACCCCAAGCACCCTCTTCATAGCCTTATTACGCGCCGGGCTTTGAGCTCCGACCGCGGAAGGGTTCTGAGCGGCACGAGACGGCAGCCCAACCGGACTCCCAGCGCCTGCCGGAGATCAGCCTCGAGCCGCCCGATCGGGAAATCGCTCCCCGCCGCCTCGACCACCACCGTCACCTCATCCATCTGGCGCTCGCGGCGGTGCTCGATCACGAACTCACCGACCTCCCGATACCGCCGCACGATCTCTTCCACCTGCGACGGATAAAGGTTCACCCCACGCACCGTGAACATATCGTCGACCCGTCCCTGGATCCCACCCACCAGCTTCAGAAACGGGCTCCCGCACGAGCACGGCTCACGCGACACGATCACCCGATCGCCCGTCCGGTACCGGATGAGCGGCATCCCCCATCGTCCAAGATTCGTCGCCACCAGCTCGCCGTCAGAAGTGACTTCGAAAATGAACTCCGACTCGATCAGGTGCACGCCGTCGCGCGCCGAGCAGCTGTGGCCCGTCGGTCCAAGCTCGGTCATCCCGGTGTGATCGAACGACACTGCGGACCAGGCCGCCTCGATCGCGCTACGTGTAGTGGGGATGCTCGCCCCCGGCTCACCAGCATGAATCGTGACTCGCACGGCCGAGCTCGCAAGGTCAAATCCTCTCTCACGGGCGACGTCGGCAAGACGCAGCGCGTAGGTCGGCGTCGACATGAGCACCGTGGCTTCGAGCTCGAGCAGATCCTGCACGCGCTGCTCGCTGCTCATGGAGCCGCCCGAGACGCACAACGCGCCGAGCCGCTCGGCGCCACTGAAGGCGGACCAGAAGCCAAGGAACGGACCAAAGGAGAAAGCCAGGAAGACACGGTCTGCCCTCGTAACGGCGGCGGCGCGGTATACGTGGTCGGCCCAGATCCGCGCGCACCACTCCCACGATTCGGCGGTATCGAGCCAGCGCAGCGGATGCCCGCCGCTCGAACCGGAGGTCTGATGGAGCCGCACATAGCGTTCCTGGGGATAGGTGAGATTCGTACCGAAAGGCGGCGCCGCGGCCTGGTCGGCAACAAGATCCGACTTCGCGGTCAGCGGCAGACGTTCGAAATCGTCCCAGCCGCCGACATCGTGGAGCCTCGCCCGCCAGAACGCGTTGGTCGCGAGCACGTCGCGGAGCCCGGTGCGCAGCTTCGCGAGCTGCGCCGCCCGCAGCTCGTCGTGACTAATCCAGGATCGCTCGGTCTCCAATCTCGAGCGCACTGTCAAGGATCTCGAAGCCTTCAGCGAGCTCGGCTTCGGTGATGCACAGCGGTGGGTTGGTCATGATCGTGTTCCAGCGCACGAACGTGTGCATGCCCGCCTCGAGGAGCGCCTGGGAGATCGCCTTCATCTCGGGTGATGTGCCGTTGAATGGCGCAAGCGGTTCCAGCGTCTGCCTGTCGCGGACAAGCTCGAGGCACCCAAACAATCCGATCGATCGCGCCGCCCCGACGCAGGGATGCCTCTCGCGCAGCTGCTTGTGGTGCCGCGCCAGCACGGCGCCCATGCGCTGCGAATTGCCGACCATATCGTCTTCTTCATAAGCCTGGATCGCGCCAAGCGCGGCGGCGCAGCCCAGCGGATGGCTGTTATAGGTGAGTCCGCCGTAAAACACGTGGTCTTCGAAGTACGCGGCAACTTTTGGGCGCATCCCGACCGCGCCCAGCGGCACATAGCTGCTCGTCAGCCCCTTCGCCATCGTGATCATGTCGGGCACCACCGCCCAATGGTCGACCGCGAACCACCGGCCCGTTCTTCCGAATCCGGTCATGACCTCGTCGCAGATCATCAGGATGCCGTAGCGATCGCACAGAGCTCTCACGCCCTGCAGGTAACCGTCAGGGGGGATCAGGATCCCATTCGTGCCGACGATCGGCTCGAGCATGAACGCCGCGATCGTCTGCGGCCCCTCGAGCTGAATCGTCTCGTCGAGGTCGGCGAGCGCCTCCTCGACGGCGTCCCATCCGCGCTGGATGCCGTGGTACGGATCGAGTACGTGCACGACTCCGCCCCCTGGGTTCTCGTTCGCCCAGCGCCTTGGGTCGCCGGTCGCCTGCACGGCGCTGCCGGTCGAGCCGTGATACGAGCGGTAGCGGGCGAGGACCTTGTGGCGTCCGGTGACAGCGCGAGCGATCTTGATCGCGTTCTCGTTTGCGTCGGCGCCGGCCAGAGTGAAGAAGACCTTGTCGATGTCGCCAGGCAGCAGCTGGGCGAGCTTGGCGCCGAGGCGCGCCCGCGCCTCGTGGGCCATGAACGGGCTGATGTAGGGCAGGTGCTCGGCCTGGCGCTTTATCGCGTCGATGATCCGCCGGTCGCCGTGACCCGCGTTGACGCACATGAGCTGGCTGTTGAAGTCGATGAAGCGGCGCCCGTCCGCTGTGTGGAAGTACACGCCCTTCGCGCTGGCCACCGGAAGGGGTTTCAGGCCGGCCTGTGCCGACCAGTCATACAGCGTGTGGCGCAGACAGAGTTCGGTGATCTCTTCCGCGCTGAGGGCCTTGACGGCCTCCATGACCATCTCCGCATCGTACTCGGGCAGATTCCGACCAGGAGACTAAGATCGCCGCGTGCCGAGCACTCGCAACCTGTCCACGCCAGTGGCGTGGCTCGTGTGGGTGGCCACGTTCACCGTCATGGTGCTTACGGTTCTCTCTGTGCAGTCCGTGGGCGACCGGCCGATTCCATCTGCGTACGGCCTCGGCCACGGCTTCCTGGTGGTCGGTTCGCGGCTGGTCGTAACCCTGGTCTTTGCCACGATCGGCGCCCTCCTCATTCAACGGAGGCTTGAAGGCCCGATCGGCTGGCTGGTGGCGGGGATCGGGTTCGACTGGGCGATCCAGGACTATGCGGTCTGGTATGCCGTGGCGGATCTCGTGGGAGTCGTGCATCACGCCGGTACGACGGCCGCCGCGTGGTTCGCGTCGTGGAACTGGCTGCCTGGCCAGATCGGCATCGCCGCAGTGCTTCCCCTGTTCTTCCCCGACGGGCGCCTCCCTTCGCGGCGATGGGCGTTGGCCCTCGCTATCTCGGTCGGGGGCATTTTGCTGGGTACAGTGGGCCTTGCCATCCAACCTGGAGGGCTCTTCCTATTTCCAGGTGTCATCAATCCGCTCAGCCGACCGGACCTGAAGCCTCTCGTATCAGGATTCGCCGGCATCAGCTTTGTCTTGATGGGTGTGGGCGTTTTTCTTGCTGCCGCGTCCGTGTTCGTTCGCTATCGAAGGAGCGCCTACCGACAGCGCCAGCAGCTCAAGTGGTTTGCGTACGCGGCGGCCTTGGCGGCCTTGGCGGTTCTGGCGTCGATAGCGGTGCGCGCGGAGCTCGATCCGTCCTCTGACGTGCAGCTGATAGTGGTGGCGTACTGGGTTTCTTTAGGAGCGTTGCCGGTCGCGATCGGGATCGCAGTCCTGCGGCATCGCCTTTACGACATCGACGTCCTCATCAATCGCACCTTTGTCTACGGATCGCTTTTGGCGCTTGCGGCTGGTGTCTATTCGGCCTCGATTCGACTTTTCCAATACTTCTTCGTTCTTGCCACCGGCAACAAGTCCGACTTCGCCTTTGTGATCAGCACGCTGATCCTGGGAGCTGTTTTCTTACCGGCTCGGAAACGCCTCGAGCAGCTTGCGGACCGGTGGTTCAACCGGCGCGAACGGAAGCTGTACCTATTCGCTGACCATGTGGAGCTCGTCGCCGGCATCTCGGTCATCGACCCGGGCGGGCTGGCACGTCGCTTCCTCAAGGAGACGATCGAAGCCCTCGGATGCACCGCGGCCGAGGTCCGTATCGAGACCAGCGGCGGCGTCAAGGCACTCGCCACCCACGGACGCATCGGCAGCGTCGCGCTAACCGTCCCCATCGCAAACCCACGTGCTGAGCTCGGCTCAATTTCAATTTGCCCACGGTCGGCAGGGCCGCCGTACAGCTCGGCCGAGATCGAGGCCCTCACCCACGCGGCTGCGGCCGTGGCTGCGGCCATGGCGCCGATCGCGGAAAACCCACAACCGGAGCTCGCGCTGGCTCGCTAGCCTCCCGAGTCGTTCCCGCCGAGGACATCGCCCGCCCGCAGGCGCTCCAGGCTCTGCATCCGCGACTCGGCGCGCGAGCCGAGCTTGGCCAGGACAGCCGTGACCAGCGCCTCCACGACCGCCACGGCGCCGACCAGCGAGTCGAACGGCCCGACCGTCTCCACGCTCGTGACCAGGACCTGCCGCGCAAACGCGGACGCGGGAGACAGCCACGGGTCGGTGAAGAGGATCACGTCGCAGCCTCGTCCCGCCGCCACCCGCGCACAATCGATGGTGTCCGGCTGGTAGCGGCGATAGTCGAAGACGACCAGCACGTCGGTCTTCCTCATGTCGATGAGCTGCTGCGCCGGCGCGCTGCGGTCAGAGTCCACCAGGCCGATGCCTGGCCGTAGAAGATGCAGCTGGCCGGCCAGGTAGCGGGCCAGAGGAGCGCTCACCCGCCCGCCCAGGACCATGACGCGGTGGCGGACATCGGCGAGGAGATCGACCGCCTCCTTGACGTCGCGGTCCGACAGCAGGTCGAGCGTGGCCTTCAGGTTGTGGGTCGACACATCGAGCGCGTGGTTGACCGCCGAGTCACTCTTCGGCTCGTCCCGGTAGCGGGCCAGGGGAGAGCTGAGGCGCGCCTGGACCTCATGCCGCAGGCTTTCCTGAAACTCGGGATAGCCGCGAAATCCCAGCTTGGAGATGAACCGGGTGACCGTCGGCGGGCTGACGCCGGCGCGATCGGCGAATCTGGCGACGCTCTCGAGGCCGGCGATCGGATACGAGGCGAGCAGGACGCGGGCCAGCCGGCGTTCGGCCGGGCTGAGGGAGTCGAGGCGCTGCCGGACCACCGCGGCGACGCCTTTGCCTGTTACGGACATTTCATTTCGTCCAAATTGACCCTATTTAGGAACGTTCTTGACAAAACGCGCACGGCCGATCGTAATCTTGTCGCATTACGGTGACGAAAGAAGCCCGCCCCAGGATCGGTATCACCACCAGCGCCCGGCGTGGGGACGGCTACTACCTCCCCTATCAACGCGCGGTCGAGGCGGTGGGGGCCGACGCGGTGGAGCTGCCGGCCGGCACGGGGTCTCTGCCCGAGCTTGACGGCCTCCTGCTGCCTGGCGGGTGGGACGTCGATCCCTCCCTCTATGGAGAAGAACCCGATCCCAAGGTTGGGCCGGTCGACCGGCAGCTCGATGACACGGAGCTGAGGCTCTTCGCGCAGGCTCGAGACCGCGGCCTGCCGGTGATGGGGATCTGCCGCGGCCAGCAGGTGATCAACGTGGCCATGGGCGGATCGCTGCTGCAGCATCTGGACGGACACGAGGTCCGCTCATTCGGCCGCAACCATCTCGCCCACACGATCGAGGTCGATCCAAGGTCGGAGCTCGGCCGCGCGGCTGGTCTGGAGAAGCTACGCGTCAACAGCCTGCATCACCAGGCGATCGGCAAGCTGGCGCCCGGGCTGAGGCAGACGGCTCGAGGCGAAGACGGCACCGTCGAGGGAGTCGAGACTTCGGATGGTCTCATCGTCGCCGTGCAGTGCCATCCCGAAGAGCTCTCCTCAGACCTTCCGTGGGCGCGCAAGCTTTTCGAGCGATTCGTGGACCGGGCGCGCCGAGCTCAGACGCTCCGCTCGTAGCGGATCTTCTCCCACTCGGTCACCGTCTCCTGCCAGGCCTTCAGCTCCCAGGAGCGCGAGGTGGCGTAGTAGTCGCTGAAAGTCTCGCCGAGACCGCGCTGCAACACGGTATCGGCCCCGAATGCGAGCAGCGACGCTTCGAGCGACGACGGAAGCATTGTCAGGTCCGCCCGGGAGTAGGCATCTCCGACCACCGGTTCTGGCGGTCTGGCGCCGCGACGCAAGCCGTCTGCGGCCGCGACCGCGATCGCCGCCAGCGCGAGGTATGGATTGGCGTCCGCGCCGGGTCGCCTGCACTCGAAACGGCAGAGCTCTGGCCTGGCGGAGGTAATCGCGCGCACCGCGCAGGACCGATTCTCGACGCCCCAGCTGACGTTGGTCGGGGCGAACCAGCCCGGGACCAGCCGCTTGTAAGAGTTGATCGTCGGGTTGAGAAGCAGCGACGCCGCGGGCAGGTGCTCCAGCACACCGGCGATCGCGGATCTCATCACATCGGCGCCGGTCGCGAACGCGTTGGAGCCGTCGCGCCAGCATGAGAAATGCACGTGCCCGCTGGATCCCTCTTCTCCGGCGGCCGTCTTGGCCAGAAAGCTCGCTTGCAGATCCATGGAGCGGGCGAGCTCTTTGACCGCGAGCTTGGTATAGGCGGCATCGTCGGCCGCCTGCAGCGCGGGGCGGGCCGCCAGGTTCAGCTCCACCAACCCGGGTGCCGCCTCCGTGTGCACGGCGGTGAGCTCGACGCCAAGACCTTCCAGCGCCGGTCGCAGCGCGCTGACGAACGAGTCGAGCGCAACGACTTCCCCGGCGCTGTAGCTGATGCCCGTGGTCATCGGGACGTTCGCCGCATCCTTCAGGCGCACCTCGTATTCGATTGCCGCCATCGCGTCATATCCCGTCTCCAGCATCTGGGCGAGCGCACCTCGCAACACTTCTCGAGAGGCGAGATCGCAACGGCTGCCGTCCGGCCAGCTCGGCGTGCCCAGGCACACGCGCCAGCCTGGCCGCCATCGCATGTCGTGAAGCGTCGACGGCTCCGGCTGGACGACAAGGTCGGCAGCGCCAGACCGGATACCGAACTTTTCGTAGTCCGGAATCGGTGTATCCAGCGGGTCGAGCGCGAGAAGCAGGTCCGTCATCACGGTGCCGTGCCGGAGGGCGGCTTCGAAGGCGTCGGGACGCAGGGCCTTGCCACGAAGCGAGCCGTTCACGTCGGGGATGACAAGGAGCACGAACTCGACGTGCTCGCTCGGCGTAACGCTGCTCATCCTTGTGCCAACGATCGGGCAACATCGGCGAGCGCCTGCCCGAAGCGGAGGACCATCATCTCGAGCTCCTCATCTGTGCTCGTGAAAGCGGGAGCCAGGAGGACTTCATCACCGGCGTATCCGTCGGCTGTCGAGTGGGTGGCGCTGACAAGAAGGCCATGGTTGAGCGCGGCATCCTCCACCCGCTCGTCGGCATGCATCTCATCCGGCAGGTCGACCAGGCTGACCCCCAGAAGAAAGCCTCGGCCGCGGACCTCGGCGACGAGGCGGTTGTCCTCGACAGCGGACCGGAGGTCGGCGAGGAGGCGCGGTCCCCGCTCACGTACGCGTTGCACGAGGCCGCGGCCGGCCAGCGCGTCCAGCACCGCGAGACCGGTGGCGCATGAGATCGGCGCCCCGTCCCACGTGTGGCCCAGGTCGAAGAAACGCGAGCCCCTGTCGATCGCGTCGTAGACGTGTTGCTTGCAGAGGACGGCGCTAATCGGCGCGTATCCCGCGCCCAGGCCTTTGCCGGTGGTGACAATGTCCGGCTCGATGGGCAGCTGCTGGTAGGCGAACCAGCTCCCTGCGCGTCCCATCCCGGTGACGACCTCGTCGAAGCAGATGAGAAATCCGTGCTGCTTGCGGCGCGCGTCGAGACCTCGCCAGAACTTTTCCGGCGGCGAATAGGCAGGGTAGGCAGCGCCGCTGATCGGCTCGCAGAAGAACGCCGCCACATTGCCTGGTCCCGCTTCCTCGAGTCGCTGATCGAGCTCGCTCAGCGCCGAGTCGCCGTTGCCGACGTGAAGATGCGGCGAGAGGTAAGGCGCGTACGGGTCCTGCAGGGTGCGCGTGCGGCCGGTCAGCGCAAGCGTAGCCATCGTCGAGCCGTGGTAGGCCTGCGCGGGGGAGATCACCCTCCAGCGGTCTGGCTCTCCGCGATCGACGTGGTAAGCCCGCGCCAATCGCAGCGCGGTCTCGTTGGCCTCCGAACCGCTCGAGGCGAAGCGCACGCGCGCCATCTCGGGCGCGGCCACGGCGACCAAACGCTCCGCCAGCCGCTCTTGCGGCTCGTTCGTGAAGTGGTCCATATAGAAGTAGGCGATCTTCTCGGCCTGTCGCGTGCCGGCGTCGATGATCTCCCGTGCTCCGTGACCCAGGCTCGAAACCATGGCGCCACCTGAGCATGCGTCGAGAATTCTTTCTCCGCTTGTCGTGTACAGCCACACCCCGTCGCCGCGCTCGATGTTTGGATACGCCAAATCGAGAAAGCGCGGAAAGATGCTCGTCTGGTCCGCGGCCACTCGGCTGGTGGTCATCGGCCTCGCCTTGCCACCGCGTCGCGGAAGCGGTCGAAGAGCCGCCACGTCACCCGCCTGGCCTCCGCGGCGCGGCGCCGCGTTTCGTCGAGCAGGCTCTCGGGGTCGACCCCTTCTGCCTCGAGCTCGTGCGGGTACACGCGCACCCACTCTTCCATGATCTGGGGCGTCACTTCAGGGTGGAACTGCAAGCCCATGCTCCGGCCCGCGACGAATGCCTGCGGCCCCACGTCCGTTGCGGCGACGACTCTTGCGCCGGGCGGGGCGGTGAAGGTGTCGAAGTGCCACTGGAACCATGGACCGGCGCTGACGAGGTCCGGATCGGTCGTCCTGACCGGAAGCCAGCCGATCTCCGATTGCTCTGACCGATACAGCTCGGCCCCGAGCACGCGGGCCAGCATCTGGCCGCCAAAGCACAGCCCCAGGATCGGTACGTCCGACTCGCTCGCCTGTTCGAATAATCGAGCTTCGCGCGGGACGAATGGAACCGAGTCGTCAAACGCGGCGAACTCCGAGCCCAGCGACACGATCAGGTCGTAATCGCGGGCATCGAGGGGACGCTGGTCCTCGTCGATGCGCAGCGTCTCGACTCGCGCCGACTGCTCGTGCAGCCAGGTCGCCATCAGGCCGGGCGGCGTCGCCGCCTCGTGTTGGAGGATCAGTGTGCGGGGTTGCCATGGCGCTGTCATCCGAGCTGTCCGTCGAGCCATCGCGCCACGATTCGAATTGTCTCCGCAAATCGCAGCACCATCTCGCTCAGCTCGGCGTCGGAAGTGGTGAAGGGCGGAGCGAACAGCGTCTGATCGCCGGCGAATCCGTCGCGGGTGGGCATCGTCGAGTAGACGATCAGGCCACGATCCATGGCGGTCAGATCGACACGGCGCGCCACGCCGAGCTCCGGCGGTAGGAACGACGTGCCGTCACGCGGGTCGACGTACTCGACGCCGATCAAAAAGCCACGGCCGCGCACCTCCCGCACCATGGGGATCCCCTGAAGCGCGGCAGCGAGCTCGCCCCTCAGGCGCGGACCCTTATCGCGCACTCGCTCGATCAGGCCCTCGGTCCGCAGCACATCGAGCACCTTCAGCCCCACGGCACAGGAGAGAGGCGCGCCGTCCCACGTGTGTCCGACGGTGAACTTTCGCGACCCGCCGGCGAACGCCTGGTATACGTGGTCGGCGCACAGCACCGCCCCGATCGCCGCGTAACCCGCGCCCAGGCCTTTGGCGGTCGCGATGATGTCCGGCGTCAGCGGCAGCTTTTCGGCCGCGAACCAGTGTCCCGTGCGACCGAGGCCGGTGACCACCTCGTCGTAACAGATGAGGAACCCATGGCGTTCGCGGCGTTCGGCGAGCCCGGTCCAGAAGCGTTCCGGCGGCGAGTACGCAGGAAGGGCGGCGGCCGTGATCGGCTCGCAGAAGTAGGCAGACACGTTTTCCGGGCCAATCTCGTCGAGCACCTGATCCAGCGCGGCCAGTGCCGCCTCTCCGGTCGGATCAAAACGCCAGGTGCTCGGCGGGATATGGCCATGGGCGGGCATGTAGGGCCCGAATGGTCGCTGCAAACCTGGCCGTCCCGTCAGCCCGAGCGTGGCCATCGTCGGACCGTGATAAGCCTGCGCGGGAGAGATGACCTGCCATCGCTTGCCGTCGCCCCGTTCGACGTGGTAGCTGCGGGCCATCTGGATCGCCATCTCGTTTGACTCCGCACCGCCGGTCGTGAAGCGCACCCGGGTCATGCCGGGCGGCCCCAGCTCGACGAGCTCGGCGGCAAGCTGTTCTCGCGCCGGATTGGTCAGCCGCTCGTTGTGCACGTACGAGAGTCGAATCGCCTGCGCGGCGGTCGCCGCGATGATGTCGCGACGTCCGTGGCCGAGCGTGGCCGCCATCGAGCCGCCGCTCATCGCGTCGAGATAACGCTTGCCGGATGAATCCTCCACCCAGGCTCCATCGCCGCTGACGACGACCGGATAACGGCGCTCGAGCTCGAGCGGGAAGACTCGGGTGGCGTCGCTCGCGACCACCGACTCAGGCATTGAAGACGGGCTTCAGCGCGAAGTACACCTCGCGATACCTTTTATATGCGTCGCCGTAAACCTGGCGGCGTTCCGGGTCCGGCTGAAGCTCGTCCGGTTGATAGGCAACGAACGCGCTGACCGCGGACGCGACGCTCGGCTGCAAGCCCGATCCAACCGCGGCCAGGATCCCGGCTCCCGTCGCGGTCGTCTCGACGTTCACCGGCACCCTGACCGGCAGCCCTGTCACGTCAGCCTTGATCTGCCGCCACAGCGCGCCCCTGGCGCCGCCGCCGACGATGGTCAGGCGCCGAACCTCCAGCCCGGCGTTCTGCATCGCTTCGAGAATGTCGCGCAGCGCAAAAGCGCTGCCTTCAAGCAGGGCGCGGGTCATATGCGCCCTGGTGTGGGCCAGGCTCAAGCCGAAAAACACACCACGCGCCGCTCCGTTCCACTCCGGCGCCATCGCGCCCTGCATGCAGGGCAGGAAGACAAGTCCTTCCGCCCCAGGCGCCACGTCGGCGGCCGGGCGGCAGATCGCGTCGTACTCGGAGTCGGGGCCGAAGAAATGATCGCGCCACCAGCGCAAGTTGCCTCCCGAGACGAAGCCGGGATTTTCGAGCAGCCAGCTGTCGGGGTCGCCGTGAGGATGACATTCGACCAGCATCGTGCTGTCCTCCCGCGGCGCCGACGACACCGCGCACACGGGTTCCGCCGTGCCCACGACGTCGCAAACCTCGCCGGGCGAGAACACGCCCGCGCCCAGCGTGGCGGCCATCTCGTCGCCGCATCCAACGACCACGGCTGTGTCACGCGCGAGTCCGGTCGCGGCCGCGAAGGCCTCGGTGACGGTGCCCACGCCCAGCGTCCCGGGCGCGAGCTCGGGCAACATGCGGGCCTTCAGGCCGGCGGCGTCGAGAACCGCGTCCGACCACCTGCGCGTCCGGGGGTCGAGCAACGCGAGCGACGAGGCGTTCGAGTAATCCACCATCGATACGCCGGCCGCTTCCTGGACCACGAACGACCCGGGCGGCATGAGCCGAGCGGCGCTGGCGAAGACGTCGGGCTCTTCGTCCTTGACCCAGAGCGCTTTGAACACGGCATGCGAAGAATCCAGGTTGGTGCCCACCTGGTGGTAGAAGTCCTCGCGCGTCACACGCTGCGCCATGGCCGCGGCCTGCGCCTCGGCGCGCCGGTCCATCCAGATCATCGCGTTGCGCAGTGGCTTTCCCTGCGCGTCGCAGACGACCATGCCGTCGAGCTGCGATCCGAAGGAGATCGCCTTCACGGCGGACCCTCCCTCCGTCACCTCGTCGAGCACGCGACGCAACGTCGAATGAAGCGCGCTGATCCAAGCGCGCGGGTCCTGCTCCGCCCACCCGGGCCGAGGAAAGAGCACGTCGTAGGCCTCGTAAGCAGAGGCCACCAGCCGGCCGTCGTCGGAATACAGGGCGGTGTTGGTGCCCTGGCTCCCGATATCGCAGCCGATCACGTACGGCCCGGTCACTGAACGATGACGACTTTCAATCCAGAACCCGAACGGATGGTATTGAACGCCTCGCCGATCTGAGCAAGCGGAAAACGATGCGTCACCACGGACGCCAGCTCGTCGCGACGGCGCTCGAGGTAATCCATGGTGATCCGGTACTGGCGGTGGGTCGCCCCATAAGCGCCGAGGATGGCGAGCTCTTTGTAATGGAGCTGGTTCATATCGAGGTGTGCGACCGGGTCATGCTTGGGCAGGCCGGCGAAGTAAACGACACGAGCCCGCTTGGCGGCCATCTCCAGGGCGGCTTGCTGCGCCTGCTTGGATGGCGCTGCCACGATGACGCGCTCGGGCCCTCGACCCGCGGTGTGCTCCATGGCTTCGGCGACGCCGTTGTCGTCACCCGCCACCCATGAGTCGTCGACAAAGCCGCCCACCGCTTTCAGCGCCACATCCAGCCGCTGCCGGTTGACGTCGGTCAAGAAGACCTTGCTCGCGCCGCGGTCGCGAGCCATAACCGCCTGCCAGCACCCGATGGGTCGGCAGGTAGCGGGATCAGGTTCTTGACCGCGATGGGCGGCACCGCGGCGTACTCCGCGTACGCCCCTGGGTAAGGGTCGTAGCCGTAGAGAAGGTGCTCGTCGCAGAGGTTCTGCAACCCGTCCATGCAGAAGCGGCAGCGGCCGCAAGTGAGGATCGAGCCGAGAAAGACGCGGTCGCCCTTCTTGATCCCCGGAGGGAGCACGGCGCGCGGGCCGACTTCCTCGAGGACGCCTACCGGTTCGTGACCGAGGATCCACGGAGCCGGGGCGCGGGGATCGCCGTTGAAGAACGTGCGCGCGTCAGTGCCGCAGATGCCGCACGCCTCAACGCGAAGGAGCGCTCCCTCCGGATCGACCCCCGGCTCGGTCACCTTGCGGATCTCGACCATGTCGACGCCGGTCATGAAGGCGGCCTTCATCGCGCCGCCACGGTGCCCACCGCCTGCTTCAGCTCGCCGATGGCCTTGCCCGCCGTCCACCGCTCACGGATCACCCTGGAGAGCGCGCGTGTGATCGCTTCGGGGGAGCGATGCATGAAGATGTTGCGGCCCACGGAGCATCCGATTGCGCCGGCGGACATGGCAGACTCCATCCGGCTCAACAGCTCCTCATCCTCCAGACGCGATCCGCCCGCGAGCACCACGGGGATGCCGTTGGCTGATTCGACGAGGCGCCGAAAGGATGCCTCGTCGCCTGGCCAGTTGGTCTTGATGATGTCGGCGCCGAGCTCGCCACACAGTCGCACATTGCGTCGCAGGTACTCGAATCCGTAGCGCTGTTTGAGCTCGTCGACGGACGCGTAGGTGGTGGGAAACTCGGCTTCGGCAATGAACGGGATGCCCTGTGTTTCGCAGGCGCGGCCGACGCCGGCGAGGATGCGGACCATGCCCGGCTCGTTGTGTCCGCCGAGGGCGGTGAACAAGACGACGGCGTCGGCTCCCAGGCGCGCGGCTTCTTCGACCTCGGCGATCTGGACCACCTCGGGCTCTCCCTGCTCAGGATTCGCCGATGCCGACAGCAGCAGCGCGAGGGAGGTCGTCGGCGCGAACGCGGGCTCCGCGACCCGGATCATCCCCTTCGACATCATGATCACGTTCGCGCCGCCCGCAACTGCTTCCGCCGTCCGCGTGGCGATGTCGGCCAGCGGCTCGAGAAACTGCGGCGAGGTCATTCCGTGGTCCAGCGCACAGATGACAGAAACGCCGGCCTGGTCGATGACGCGCTTAAGGCGCATGGATTTGCCGACACCTCTGATCACGACAACCTCCTTCCTGGGCCGCGCGGCAGCACGGTGAACTCGAACGCATCAGCGAGGTGATACTCGTACGACGAGAGCACCGGCACGCCGTCGTCCGAATAGTCGACCTGCCAGATGGCGAGCAACAGCTCGCCGCGGGGCACGCCCAGCCGGCGCGCCACGGTCACATCGGCCCGCACTGGGCGGAAGCTCGCCACGCCATGGTGGATCACGACACCGAGGTCTCGCTCCAGCACTTCGTAGATCGACCGCTTGAGCATCTCGTCGGCAAGCTCGGGCTGTTTCGCGATCAGGCGGCCGGGCAAAATGTCCCGAGAGAGAACAACCGGTTTGCCGTCGGCTGTTCGAACGCGTTCGACCACCAGCACGTCAGACCCCGGCTGGAGCTCGAGCCGAGCGGCCTCGCTGTCGGTCGCCGGCTCCATCGAGTGGCGCGCCTGCTCTATGCCGGCCTGCATACCGGCGGCCCGGATCGCGTCAGTCACGCCGAAGTTTGCGTCCAGGCTGTTGGTCACGCGGCGGCCGTCGGCGACGAAAGTGCCCGCACCCCACATCCGGCGGACCAAGCCCTCGCTTTCGAGGGCTCGCAGCGCCTCGCGGAGCGTGGCGCGGGAAACGCCCAGCTCCGTGGCGAGCGCCGGCTCAGACGGAAGCCGTGACCCGGCGGCGAGCGCCCCGCTGTCAATCCTCTGGGTCAGCTGTTCCCGGACTAGGACGCTGCGCGGCCGCGCGCGTTCCTCGAGGTTCTGGTTTGGCATGGCCCACCTAGTATCTTGTCGGACAACTTACCGCGTCAAGGTAAAAGTTGTCCTGTCGCAAAAGTCATTCTTGACTTGGAATTGGGGCTCCCCTAGCATTCGCGCACACGACAGGGCGTCAGACAACTTTGATTCGCGGCAGCCTGGGGAGGGCACCGCGAGAGGGGGTAGTTCACTTGTCTGAGGAGCGGCGCAAGGTAGGTTCGGTTGCTTATCGGGAGGCGAGCCCGGCCTATTTCGCCAAGCGGGCACTCAAGCGTCACGCCGCGTTCTGGTCGCTGTGGTCGCTGGGCGTGGCGGCCGTCATCTCGGGCGACTTCTACGGCTGGAACCTCGGTCTTGGCGTGGGCGGGTTTGGGGGTCTTCTGATCGCGACCGTCGTCATCGCGATCATGTACTACGGCCTCGTCTTCAGCATCGCGGAGATGTCGCCGGCCCTGCCGCACACCGGGGGCGCCTATTCGTTCGCGAGGTCCGCCTTCGGACCCTGGGGCGGGTTCATCACCGGCCTGGCCGAAAACATGGAGTACGTGATCACGCCCGCAGTCGTGGTAGGCGCCATGGGATTTCTGATGCAGGCCATCGTCCAGTCGCTTTTCAATGTTCAGGGCGATCCCTGGTGGAACACGCCCTACGTCTGGTTCATCGTCTCTTACATCGTCTTCGTCGGCATCAACATCCGGGGCATCGTGGCCACCATGCGCTTCACGGTTGCGATCAACGCCATCGCCCTGGGCATCCTCGCGGTCTTCTTCCTCTCAGTCATCTTCTCCGGCAAGCTCAACTTCAGCCTGCTGACGAACATCCCGCCGCAGAGCGGTCAGTCGTGGTTCCTGCCATTTGGCCTGGCGGGCATCTTCCCCGCCATCCCGTTCGCGATCTGGTTTTACCTCGCAATCGAAGAGCTGCCACTTGCCGCCGAGGAGTCGCATGATCCAAAGCGCGACATCCCGCGAGCGGCGGTCTGGGGCCTGACCACCCTCGTCATAACTGGAGCGCTGATCTTTCTCTTGAACCCCGCCATCGGTGGCGGGTCGAAGGACCTGGGCAACTCTGCCACTCCCTTGTTCGACGGCTTCAAGGCGGTCTTCGGCTCGGGCACAGGGGCCGCGTTGCTGGCCCTGATCGGACTCGTCGGCCTGATCGCCAGCTTTTTCACGATCATCTACGCCTACGGCCGCAATACGTACTCGCTCTCCCGCGCGGGCTACTTCCCGCACTTCCTCTCCGTGACTCATCCGACCTTGAAGACGCCTCACATCGCACTCATCGCCGGTGGGGTCGTCGGCCTCGTGCTCGCGTGCCTCTTGACATACCTCGGCACGCAGAAGAACCTCGTCGCAGGCCAGGTGGTCGGCGCACTTCTCTACATGGCGGTGTTCGGCGCCGTCGTGTCTTACGCGATGCAGTGCGCTTCATTCATCTTCCTGCGCCGCCGCCTGCCCAACATCGAGCGGCCTTACAGGAGCCCGGTAGGTGTCTGGGGTGCCGGAATCGCCGGCGTGATCGCGATCATCTCTTTGATCTCGCTCTACTTCAACGAGACGTATCGTCCGGGTGTCGTGGGCACCCTGGTCTACTTCCTGATCGGCATCGCGTACTTCGCGATCGTCGGTCGGCACCGGCTCGTCCTGTCGCCGGAAGAAGAGTTCGCGCTGACCCAGGGTCAGCACGGCGACCCCGAGAGGGAGGGCTACGGAAAGACCAAGGTCACCGACATCCCGGTCGAGGGCGCAGCCGCACCGGCCAGTCCCGCTGGGGCGCCGTCCGGAGGAAGCAACTAGCGTTTCGTCTACGCAAGCTGGTGAGCGTGCGAGAGCGCTCACCAGCCTCTCTTTAATCTGATTGGCGTGCCGCCGGCCCAGGAGGTGTCTGGATGTTGACCAAGGACAAGGCGACTCGGCCCGACCGCGAGCCGGCGCTGACCAAGGACAAGCTTGCGTCCGACATCGAGAACGGTCTCATCGACACGGTCGTCGTCGCGTTCACGGACATGCAGGGCCGCCTCATGGGCAAGCGAATCGACGCGGAGTACTTCATGGAGTCGGCAGGACACGGCGAGTCCGTCGAGGGCTGCAATTACCTGCTCGCGCTCGACATGGAGATGGACCCCATTCCCGGCTATCAGATGGCGAACTGGGAGTCTGGGTACGGCGACTTCGACCTCGTGCCCGACTTCACGTCGCTCCGCCGGATTCCCTGGCTCGAGTCCACCGCGCTGGTCCTGTGCGACGTCGCCTGGCACGACGGCAAGCCGGTGCGGCCGTCGCCGCGCCAGGTCCTGCGGGCGCAGGTCGAGCGGGCGCGCGCGCTCGGGTTCGAGCCCATGTTCGGCTCCGAGCTCGAGTTCTTCCTGCTCAAGGAGACGTATGCGGAGGCGCATGCCAAGCATTACATCGACCTGGTGCCGTCCGTGCCTTACATCCTCGACTACCACATCCTGGCGACTACCTACGACGAGCCGTTTCTTCGCGCCGTCCGCAAGGGCATGAAGGGCGCCGGGATCCCGGTCGAGAGCTCGAAGGGCGAGGCGTGGCCCGGCCAGCAGGAGATCAACTTCCGCTACTCCGACGCGGTGACGATGGCGGACAACCATGTGATCTACAAGAACGGCATCAAGGAGATGGCGCACCAGGCCGGCTGCTCGGTGACCTTCATGGCGAAACCCGACCATCGCTGGATCGGCAGCTCCTGTCACGTGCACTCGAGCCTGTGGAAGGACTCGCGCAACGCGTTCGACGGCGAGTCGGATGTGTTCAAGCAGTACCTGGCGGGCCACATCGCGTACGCGTCCGAGCTGGCGATCTTCCTCGCGCCGAACGTCAATTCCTACAAGCGCTACGCCGCGGGGAGCTGGGCGCCCACCACGCTGGCGTGGGGCCATGACAACAGGACGTGCGGGTTTCGCATCGTCGGCCACGGGCAGCACCTGAGGACCGAGTCGCGGATCCCCGGCGCAGACGTCAACCCTTACCTCTGCTTTGCGGCGTTGCTCGCCGCCGGGCTGCATGGCGTGGAGCAGAAGCTCAACCTTCCGCCGGAGTTCAAAGGCAACGCCTACGAGTCGGACGTCCAGCGGTTTCCGGGTTCGCTGCGCGACGCCATCGGACTGCTGGAGCGTGGGACGATGGCCCGCCAGGCGTTCGGCGATGACGTCATCGACCACTACCTGAACTACGCGCGCACCGAGCAGTCGCTGTTCGACAAGGTCGTCACGAACTACGAGCGCGAACGGCTCTTCGAACGAGGCTGATGGGGCGTCTCGACGGCAAAGTAACCGTCATCACCGGGGCCGCGGGCGGCATCGGCCGCGAGGCCGCGCTGTTGTTCTCGGCTGAGGGCGCGCGCGTCTGCGTGGCGGACGTGGGCCGGGAGGCCGGAGAGAAGACGGCATCAGAATGTCGCGACGCGTTCTTCTTCGCCGCCGACGTCAGCGACGCCAAGAGCGTGCAGGAGATGTATGCCGAGACCGTGCGGCGCTATGAGCGGATCGACGTGCTCTACAACAACGCGGGCATCATGCCGCCGGACGACGACTCGATCCTCACCACCGAGCCCGACGCGTGGGATCGAGTCCAGGCCGTCAACGCGAAAGGAGTCTTCCTCTGCTGCAAGTACGGCATCCCGCACCTGCTCGAAGCTGGTGGAGGTTCGGTGATCAACGTGGCGTCCTTCGTCGCGATCCTCGGCGCGGCCACCTCTCAGATCGCCTACACGGCTTCGAAGGGCGCGGTCCTGTCGATGAGCCGTGAGCTCGCCGTCCAGTTCGCCCGGCAAGGTGTGCGCGTGAACGCCCTTTGCCCCGGACCGGTCGAGACCCCGCTCTTGATGCGCATCTTCAACGAAGACCCTGGCGCCTACCAGCGCAGGCGCGTGCACCTGCCCATGGGACGCCTGGCCAAGGCGCGCGAGATCGCCAACGCCGCGCTCTTCCTGGCCAGCGACGAGTCGAGCTATGTGAATGGAGCGACCTTCCTGGTCGACGGCGGTCTCACCGCTGCTTACGTCACCCCGGAATAGCAGCCTAGCCGCGTAACCCGGGTCGGTATCTCAAGACATGCGGTGGAAGGTGCATGCTGTTGGGATCCTGGGTGTCACGGCGCTGCTGGCCGTGGCGTGTGGCGGTTCGAGCCCATCCTCCGGGGCGGCGACCCACTCGCCGAGCCCATCTGCAACCGGATCGAAAGTTGCGGCCACCAACAACGCCAAGCTGGGTCAGATCCTGGTCGACGACAAGGGGATGACCCTGTATCTCTTCGTCGCCGACACCGGCACCGCGTCCACCTGCTACACGAGCTGCGCCAACGTCTGGCCGCCACTGCTCACCGACGGCACGCCCCAGGCGGGCACCGGCGTTGACGCCTCGCTTCTCGGCACGACCACGCGCACAGACGGCAAGGTCGAGGTCACATACGCCGGACATCCCCTCTACTACTTCGTCAAGGACAAGGCACCGGGGGATATCACCGGGCAGGGAATCAACGGCTTCGGCGGACTGTGGTGGGTCGTGAGCCCGGCTGGCGCCGCCATCACCACCAAGGCGAGCTGACCGTCTAGGAAGTCTCACAATCCCGGGGATGTCACCCGAGAGGGCGATTCTCCGCGATGCACTCGGCATCGCCATCGCGAGCGGCGCTTATGCGATCTCCTTCGGCGCGATCTCGACCGCCGCCGGAGTGTCGCTGCTCCAGACATGCGCCTTATCGGTCCTCATGTTCACCGGCGCCTCCCAGTTCGCGCTCGTCGGTGTGATCGGAGCCGGCGGCAGCGTGTGGGCCGGCGCCGCGACGGCCGCGCTGCTTGGATCGCGCAACGCGCTCTACGGGGTCCGGCTCTCCACGCTGCTCGGCGTCCGCGGTGCGCGCCGGGTAGCGGCCGCGCATTTCGTGATCGATGAGACGACCGCGATGGCGATCGCCCGCGACGATCCGCGCCAGAGCCGCTACGCGTTCTGGGCCACCGGCTTCGCGCTGTTCGTGTTCTGGAACGTGGGCACCCTCATCGGGGCGCTGGCGACCCAAGCGATCCCGAATCCGAAGGTTTTCGGCCTGGACGCCGCGCCGCCGGCCGCTTTCCTCGCGCTGCTCGCTCCCCGGCTGAGGTCTCGCGAACCGCTGGCGATCGCGCTCGCCTCGGCGGCGGCCGCTATCGTGCTGCTCCCGTTCGTCCCGGCCGGAGTGCCGCTGCTGGTGATCGCGGTGCTGGTGGCGCTGTACGGCGTGATGAGGCGCCGATGATCTGGGCGGGCGTGCTGATTGCGTCCGCTGCGTGCTACGGACTGAAGCTGGCCGGCCTGTCGCTGCCGGAGTCGTGGCTTCGCGACGCGCGTCTTCAGCGCACCGTGCCGCTGATCCCGGTCGCGTTGCTTGCCGCCCTGGTCGCGATCCAGACGTTCTCCACGGGTCAGCACCTCGTCCTCGACGTCCGGGTGGTGTCACTCGGTGTCGCGATTATTGCGGTCGCGCTCCGGGCTCCGTTTCTGGTCGTGGTGGTCGCCGCTTCGGCCACCGCGGCCTTGATTCGCCTCATCTAGCGTTCTAGGCTGGTGGCAAGTCGCCCTCGATCACGTTCCAAAGGAGGTTCGAAAGCCGTGGAGTTTGTAGTGATCTTGCGCGCGCTGGACTCGACCAACGTTCCACCGCCCGCCGCGATCGCGTTGGCCAAGCAGACATTTCAGGGATTTGCGTCCAACCAGGACTCGCGGATCAAGCAGGTCTATCCGTTCGCCGGCGAAAGGGCCGGCGTGATCATCGTGGAAGTCATGTCTGGTGATGAGCTGCAGGACGTCCTGGGCAACCTTCCGTTCAGCGGAATAATCAAGGCCGAGATCCACCCGATCGGCAGCGTGCAGTCTTCGATCAAGACGATGGAGGCCGCGGAGCGCAGGATCGCCTCGATGACGCCTGCGGGAGCCCGCTAGCAGCTGGCAGAGGGGAGCTGGAGCTGACGATCGGCTCCAGCTCACTCGAGTGTGCAGCCGTTTCCTCTTCGCCCATGATCTGACGTGTGAGACGGATCCACGTCCGTCCCCTCGAGCCCGGGGACGACGATTTCCTGCGCGAGATGTTCGTCGAGACTTTCTTCTGGCGGGATGGGCCCCAACATTCGTTGGAGGACGTCCTCGCCATTCCCGAGGCCGGCAAGTACATCCTCGGTTGGGGGCGGCCGGGCGACGCCGGCGTGGTCGCCCTCTCCGACGCCGGCGAGAAATTGGGCGCCGCCTGGTACCGGCTGTTCTCTACGGCGGACCATGGATACGGTTTCGTGTCGGACGAGATTCCTGAGCTTGGTATCGCGGTCATGCCGTCATACCGGGGCCGGCGGGTTGGGCGCCGACTGATGGAGGACCTCATAACTCTCGCGCAAGGGCAAGGCAGGCCTGGGCTCAGCCTCAGCGTCGAAGATGGCAACTCAAGGGCGGCGCGCCTCTACGAAAGCCTTGGCTTCCAGCGGGTCGAGCGCATCGGTTCTGCCTGGACGATGGTGCTCCAGCTCAAGGCATGAAGATCGAGGTGGTTTCGCAACCAACCTCCGACTTGCACGCCGCGCTCGCGCGGCTGCTGCCGCAACTCAATCCCAAGCTGACCGTTCCCGACATGGAGCGTCTCCGGCGTCTGGTCGCCGACCCGGCGGTGACGGTACTTGTCGCGAAAGAAGGCGACGCCATAGTCGGT